>JAPKDJ010000029.1 GCA_026421245.1 Akkermansiaceae bacterium
AAGAACCGTGCCTTATTCAGCGGCATCAGGAGCGGCGGCAGCAGCAGCGGCAGCATCAGCAGCGGCAGCGGCAGCAGCGGCAGCATCAGCAGCGGCGGCAGCATCAGCAGCGGCAGCATCAGCAGCGGCAGCATCAGCAGCGGCAGCATCAGCATCAGCAGCGGCAGCATCAGCAGCATCAGCAGCATCAGCAGCACCAGCAGCAGCATCAGCATCCTTCACATCATCGCCAGCAGCTTCTTTGGCTTTTTCTTTGGTGTCTTCACCGCAGGACACAGTGAAAAAGGCGAATCCGGCCAAAGCCGAAAGGAGGAATGTTTTGGTAAGTTTCATTGTAGGTTTTGTTGACTTCAAAAGCATGTTAGCACATATTTTTGTCAAATCCACGAGAATAATCGCTCTAAATTTACTAATTTTTATAAAAGTCGACGGGGCTAATTCAAAGCCCTATCCGAAACAAGGAAGCCCTCTGGCAAGAGGGAGCTTAGTTCACAAAGTGGGCCCGAAAGCTCTCGGCATTCTGCCCAACGGCCTCAATTTCTGAATCGATTACGACAACCTGGGTCTTCAAGCCCCCCTTTCCAACCTCATCTTTAAGAGTCAGGAGCTTTTCCAAGTAGTTCTGACGCAGAGATTCGAGCTTGGTATTATGATCCTTGGACTTACGGGTCTGTTTCCCACGAGCTTTGGCCAATTCCCTGTTCACGTCAGCTGGCAGGTTCCCCAAATTAATCTCACCCGAGAGATCCCCATCCTTGGGCGCGTTTTCCTCAAGGGCAAAATAGGCGGCTTCGTAGGTATTCTTTTTATTCTTGGAAAGAAACCGGAACCACGTGCTCACCCTGGACATGAAGCTCTCCTTATTCCCGACGAGAGCCTTGTTGTAATCATCCACCTCCTTGGTCACGAGACGACGACCGACTCCGCGAAGCTTGGCGAATTGGCCAGTCGCGGCCCCTGGGTTTGCCTTTGTCGGAGGCGGGGCTTGATCGGAATCATTACTCCACTCGATCAAAAATCCGGTCGCATTTCCCTTTTTAGGATTTGCGTCATCCCAACCAACTGCATCAGCCGATTGAAGGTAACGCAGAGCACTATCAGAGGAACCGCCGTCCGGAGAATTAGGGGCCCAGGAGGCTTTTGCCCAGGCCTCTCCGGTAATCCAGGTCCATGTATCATCCTTGGTCCTCCGACCACCAAGCCACACGGATTGATCGGAGAGAAGCGAACTTTGGAGGTAGTCGCGAACAAAAAATCCCTCAAGGGGGGTCGACACCACCGCGAGGTGCCCCTCTGCCGAACTTGCAATGAGATCGGCCTCATCCCAGGAAACCGCGTTCTGAACCAAAAGGAAGTTGCGGTTTTCCTGCGAAACAGTCGCGGGAGGCCAGGCGGGGCTCGGAGTCCCAAGCGTCGGAACCAGCCGCTCCAACTGGGCCGCAAGTGAACCAATATTACTTCCATCCTTGGACCATTGGATGACAAAGGCGTTCTTCTCGGCATTCGGACGAGCTTTGATCACTCCGGTATTCGTCAAGGCCGCACAATATCCCAAGGTGATCCCGGGATCACGCATGGTCCACTCCTCACCGGTCACCCAGGCCCATGAGTTACGCCCGCTTGCCCCGCCGCCAATCCAAACCCGCCTCATATCATTGCCCATTCGCTTGGACAACACATCGATGTCAGTCTGGGTGATGGGCGTGGCCAGATGACCTCCATGAATCTCCGCAAACTCGCAGGCTTCGGTCCAGGTCATGGGACTTTCGACGAAGAAAAGGAAGTGACTACTCCGATCGATCGTGCCATCGGGGAACCGGTCACGACTTCCACCGGAGAGACCCCCACGAAATTCTTCGAGCCTCTCCATGGGAGTCCTGGACTCTTCGAAGGCAAGGATCTCCATGCGTTTCTTTTCACGCTCTTTCTCGCGCGCTTTTTCCTCAGCTGCAAGGCGCACCCTTTCCGCAGCGTCACGACGCTCTTTCTCCAGCTGGGCTTCACGTTCGATCTTCTTATTCTTCTCCTCCAGTTCCGTGGCATCCCCCTCGTCTTTGAGCCTCTTCTGTTTCTTTTCGTAAAGCCCCCAAGTGAAGATAATGGTTGGAATGAGTAAGGCAATGATGATGAGGTTCCGGATGATGGGCCAATTGCTTCCGGTGCTCATCGCAATCACAGGCAGAGTAGCCGCAACTTCTTCTTCCTCGCCAGGATCCCGCTCGGGCAGAGGAGTGAGCCTCGACTTCGGAGCACTCTCCCTTTCTTTAAGGGGCACCAACTTGGGTTTACTCGAGTCCTTACCGGTTGAATCTGACTCGGTGGCCAGACGACGCTTCAACGTGGTGGCCTGGGTCTTGGGCCGATCGGAGCCCGTCTTGATGGCTCGCCGCCCACCCGTCCCAAGACTCGAAAGAATCTTCTCAAGATCCTTGGCCATTTCCTCCGCATCCTGATATCGCAGGGCTGGATTGCGTCGCGTCGCTTTCTTGAAAATGGGGTCAAGTCTGGGATCGACCTTTGACATCAAGGAAGGTGGACTGGCCGGCTCCACGGGCATTTTACCGGTGAGAAGTTCATATAGGACCACGCCCACCGCATAGATATCGGATTGAACACCCACCCCTTTGGCGCTGGCAAAAACCTCAGGTGCCGCGTAGCCGGGTGTCCCAAAAATGGGGGTCTCTTCGTCGCTTTCGGAATCAGCGGGAGAGGCCAGACCAAAATCACCAATCTTGGGCGTGGCGTTCGGGTCAAGGAGGATGTTGGCCGGCTTGATATCCCGATGAATGATCCCTGAATCGTGCGCGTGACCGAGGCCCCGGCAGATTCCGATCACCAGTTCAGCTGCTGTGGTCTGGTCAATTGCCTTCCCGTAGCTAGAGTAATAAAGCGACTTGCCTGCCACAAACTCCATCACAATGTAGGGCCTCCCATTCGCCTCACCAAAGTCGTAGATCCCGATCAGGTTGACGTGATTGAGCTTGGCCATGGCGCAAGCCTCAGCCTGAAATTGATCGCGAAATGATAAATCTCCAAGTTCCTCGGGAAGGAGCTTGATCGCCACGGAACGATCGAGGGAAAGTTGGGTCGCTTTGTAAACCGCTCCCATCCCGCCGGTGGCGATCAAAGAGGTGACTTCATAGCCCTCGAGGAGTTCCGACAACTCGGAGGGTTCCGGCGGATCAAATTGAATGGGGTCGCTCATGGAAATTGAAGGAGGGGGCTTCAGATAGGTCGAGCAAAAGATGGCGACTCATGGGAGACGCGGCAATCCTTGATTTTCGACGGCCAGACGAACACGATTCGTTTGCAAAGCGACGATGAACGAAGAATTAATCTATGCGACCGTGGGCGAGGAAGGTTTCACTCAATTGACCCGCGAATTTTACCGTAAGGTCAAAGTCGATGACCTGATTGGCCCAATGTATCCGGATCAAGACTGGTCAGGCTCCGAGGAAAGGCTGCGGGACTTTCTCCTTTTCCGTTTCGGAGCGGATCAACGATATCTCTTAAAGAGAGGACACCCCAGACTCCGCGGTCGCCACATGCCCTTCAAAATCGGAATGGCAGAGCGAGACCGCTGGTTGGAACTGATGGGCGAGGCGGCCGACGAGGTCATCGCCGACTCCGGTATCCGAGCTTCAATCATGGAGTTTTTTACTCAAGTGGCAGATTTCATGCGCAATCAACCCGAGGACTCCGCCTCGCATGAATGATTCCCTTTTAGAGCGCCGCCTCCCGGTGCTAATCCTGATCGCGACGGTCACTCTGGTGAGTTTCTTCAACTGGTCGATGGGATTTGGAGACTGGATGATGGTGCCGGACGATGTCGTCACCGCTTGGCATTCCCTCAAAACCGGCGAAACCTCCGGCAATGTCCTGCAAGAACTCTTCACGACTGTTTCCTCCGCATTTCTCCATGCCGATGGGCGTCACCTCATGGGCAATATGCTCTTCCTTTGGATCTTCGGAGTGGTTGTTCAGGAACTCTGCGGCTGGAAGTGGCTTTTCGGCGTCTTCCTGATCACTGCCGCAGGTGGTTCGGTCGGTCAAATTCTACTCAACACCGAAAGCGCAATCCCCACTCTGGGAGCAAGTGGGGCCGTAATGGGGATGGAAGGGTTCTATTTCGGCCTTGCCACCTTGAGACCAAGGCCGGACGCAAAAGTCTGGCCTATTGCCAGACCCGTCAGCTCAACAGAACTGGCAACCGCAGCAATTATCGGAGTCGTTCTCGACTTCATGGGCGTCATTGGCCCCAACATGTCCATTGCCTACGGTGCCCACATCGGAGGATTCATTACGGGGATAGTGATCAGCCTGATCGCCGATCGCTTCATCCGCTAAGTTGATCGTTGAATCAAATTCAACACCTCCTCACGGGAGGCAGAATTCGAACGGAAAATTCCTCTCATCGAGGAAGTGACGGTCCGAGCCCCCGGCTTGCGGATCCCCCGCATCGACATGCAAAGGTGCTCGGCTTCCAGCACGACCGCCGCGCCACGTGGTGAGAGTTTTTCATCAATGGCATTGGCAATCTCCCCGGTCAGTCTCTCCTGAACCTGGGGACGACGCGCAAAGCCATCCACCAAGCGGGCCAACTTTGAAAGCCCGGTGATCCGACCATCTTTCTCAGGGAGATAGGCGACATGCGCCTTCCCAAAAAAGGGAATCAAGTGGTGCTCACAGATGGAATAGAAGGAAATATCCCGGACCACGATGATTTCGTCATGCTCGACCTGGAAGGTCTTATCAAGGTGGTCCGCCGGTTCCTCACGAAGCCCGCTACAGATTTCACCATACATTCGTGCGACCCGTGCCGGAGTATCGACCAAGCCATCTCGCTCAGGATCCTCGCCGATGGCGCCTAAAAGTTCGCGCACCGCCTTTTCAATGCGGTCGAAGTCAATGTCATTGGAATCACTCATAGAGAATAGCTGACGGACTAATACACAATCCCCTTCACTTTGACCAGCGGACCCAAAAAAAAGTCTTTCCCGGCCTGCTGTTGGCCATTGGGAAACGCCGCCTTCATGATACTCTCAGCCATGAAAAAGGAGGAGGACGACCAGCCTACGGGAGCCGACAAAATCCGCAAATTCATGGCTGAAGACCCTCAGATCGAAGCCCTCGAAATCTCGCGCGATAATCGCCGCATCCGAGTCGCCACCATCGGTCAGGTCGATGAAGAAGACCTCAAGGAGCGCATCGAAAACGTTCTGAAGCAGGTCCAAAAAGACTACGGCAAGCTCGACTCTCTCACCCTCGATTCAGACGGCGAAATCCACGCTCGCGAGTCGGGCGAAACCACCGTCCTTGAAAAAACCACTTGTGAAACAGCCCCAAAACTCTGGCAGTGGCGCAAGGTCCCCTGGCCCACCATCGAACAAGACCCCGAGGAAGACGAGTGGCAGGAAATGGCCATCTTTGCGGCGGTTTGTGGTATCTTCGGACTCATCGGGTTTGGCCTGTCGTTTCAGGAAAACATTCCCTCCTTCGTTCCCATCATCCTCTACATCATCGCGATGGTCGCCGGCGGATGGGATGCCGCCCAGGACACCTGGAAGCTCGTTCGCCAGGGCAAACTCGACATCCACTTTCTCATGCTTTCCGTCGCGATCGGCGCGTCCATCGTCGGCGCCTGGGGCGAAGGCGCGCTTCTCCTGTTCCTCTTTTCACTCGCGGGCGCAATGGAGCACTTTGCTCTCTACCGCACGCGCCGGGAGATCGATTCCCTCTTCAAGGCTGCTCCCAAGGAAGCCACTGTTATCGGCGACGACGGTCGCGAGAGACGCCTCTCCGTTTCACGCATCCAGCCTGGCCAGTTCGTCCTCGTCAAACCGGGAGACGTCTTCCCGCTCGATTCCGAAGTCGCGCATGGCGAGTCCGCCGCCGACGAATCCACCCTCACCGGCGAAGCCAACCCCATCCAAAAAGCCAAGGGCCACTCGGTTTACAGCGGAACTCTCAACCTCTGGGGAGTTCTCAAAGTCCGCGTCCTTCGGCCGGCTTCCGAGAGCTCAATGCAAAAAATCATCCGCCTCATCCGGAACGCCCAGGAAAGCAAGGCCCCCTCGCAAAGCTTCACCGATAAATTCGGCACCGGCTACACCTGGACCGCTCTCATCCTGACCTTCGCCATGTTTCTCGTCTGGTGGCAGATTCTCGACGTTCCCCCTTTCAAATCCACCCCGGATAGCTTCTCCGCCCTCTACCGCGCCATGACCCTCCTTGTCGTGATCAGCCCTTGCGCGCTCGTCCTCTCCATCCCCTCGGCTATCCTCGCCGCCATCGCCTGGGGCGCCAAACACGGCATCCTTTTCAGAGGCGGAGCCGCCGTCGAGAAACTCGCCGCAATCGATCTCGTCGCCCTCGACAAAACCGGCACCCTCACCACCGGAGACCTCCGGGTGCAACAGATCGAAAGCTTTCCCGACGGCCACCAGAATCGCCTTCTCGGTATCGCCGCCAGCCTCGAAGCCAACTCCGCTCATCCCATTGCCAAAGCCATTCTCGCCCGTGCCGAAGAGGAAGGTGTCGTCCCCATTGGGATCACTAATTTCCAATCCCTCACCGGCATGGGGCTCCGCGGAATGACCCCGGAAGGCGAAGTTCTCCTTGGCCGCCGCGACCTTCTCAAAGACGGACCGCTCAAAGAGCTCGTCGACCGCGCCTCGACCCTTGGCGTGGGATATTCCGAAGTCTGGATCATCGCCAACAATGTCGCCGGACGCTTCATTCTCAAAGACGAAGTCCGCAAGGACTCGGCTTCCGTTCTAGAGACTCTAAAGAAGTCCGGCATCCGCCCTGTCATGCTCACCGGCGACCGGGCCGAGGCCGCGCTCGATGTCGCCCGCCAGCTCTCGCTCGACGAAGCCGATGTCCACGCCGGGCTCTTCCCCCAGGACAAGGTCACGCTCGTCCAGGACTTCGGCAAACAGGGCCGCAAGGTCGCCATGGTCGGAGATGGCGTGAATGATGCCCCCAGCCTTGCCGCCGCCTACGTCTCAGTCGCCATGGGCGGACGGGGCAGCGACGCCGCGCTCGAACAAAGCGAAGTCGTCCTCATGAATGACCGCATCGAGGGCTTCTACGATGCCATCCGCCTCAGTCGCAAAGCCCGCCGTATCATCCGTCAAAATCTCATCATCTCCCTCGGCACCGTCATCCTTATGCTCATCCTCGCCCTCGGCGGAAATCTCCCCCTCACCCTCGGCGTCTTTGCCCATGAAGGCAGCACCGTCATCGTCTGCCTCAACAGCCTCCGCCTTCTGCTCTCCAAAATCTGATGTTCAATGCAGGATGATTCCCCAATGCCTCGGCATCTCCCAACTCTCCAGGGTCTGTCTGAGTGAATCGCGAAGGACTTTTTTCTCCAGATCGGTCATCACCGTCACGCAAATTTCCTCGAAACGTTCAAACTCCGCTCCAATCCACGCGCCTGCTTGATCAACGATGTCCCCTCCGGCGACGCCCCCTCGATCGGTCGCAGAACATGCCGGTGGTCCTCCATCAAAACGATCGGCTCCCGATACTTCTCCGCCGCAATCCGGATCGCAAAAAAAAACGACAAATCTCCGTCAGCTCGCCAAAGGCCACCTTTCCCCGCAGCCCACCTCTCAAACTACCACCCAGTCCAGCGCTAGGTGGGCTCCGCCCTCGAAGCCCACGGCCGCACTGCTTGGTCGCCGCCATCGATAGATTACTCCTAGAAATCTTGGTTTTTTAAAGCCCGTCACTGCGACAGGCTTCTTTATTGTCCTTGGCGATATGCCCTCCATGGCATCCGCCCTCGGGCAAACGGCTTCTCCACAACCAGATAGACAAACCCGCATAGAACAATCACAACACCTGCTAAAAATAAAAGAATGAAGGCGTTAAGCGGCCAATTCCCCTTCTCCACCGGAATCAATTGATTCAGAACATGTGGCCCGATGATTACGTGGATAAAGAAGTTGTGAAACAGGTAGATCGTGTAACACATCACACCAATGGAAGTGAGCCAGCGATTACGAAACAAAGCTCCGAGATGACGCCCTGCAAGGACACACCAAAACGCCAAAAGCATAACGAAAGGACGCGGTGTCATCGTAAAGGTGAAATCGATCAAAACAAAAACTGCCATCCAGGCAACAAGGCCAAGAAGATCTAATTTACTACATCCCCCGCCTTCGCGGATCCCGGAGAGAACAGGCGAGAGATAAAGATCAGCAAGAAGTAATCCGCAAAGGAACCATTCCAATTGACCCAAAACGGTGAACTGCCAAATGATGCGTGAGATACCTTGCTCCGAGTCCTTCGCCAGGAGATCTACCGCCACAATTGCAACTACCAGTAACGTGCGCCGGGCCGCTCTTCCCAAAGCAAACACGCGACAAAGGAGGGGCACCATGAGGTAGAACTGAACTTCCAACTCCAGCGTCCACGCGACATGTAAAATGGGATTCATTTCCCCATTGAAGAAGAAGGCATGGGCATAGATCAAACCGGCGGCATAGTGCGGAAGTTGATCCAAAAGTCCTCCCGAACCGTAGAGAAGCGCAACACCCAATGAGAAGGTGAGCGCGATGAAATAGGGCACCTCGATGCGAATGAGACGGCGCCGGAAGTAGTTGCGCGCCAATGGCCGAGGCTCCCCCTGACTATAGTGCGCGACATACGGCAGCGAGAGAACCAACCCAGAAATCACGAAGAAAATCTGCACCCCAAACCAACCTCGCCCGATGAAAGCATGCGGGAGATATTCCAAAGCCTGACCAGTCCCGGTCGCGATCAAATCAGGCACCGTGGAAGGCTCTTCATAGGTCGCAAAAAAACCATGGAGGTGAAAAAGCACCACCATGACCACCGCAAGGCAGCGAAGACCATCAATTTCCGGAAGATAACGCCCCGAGGATGTTTCCCGCTGAAAAGGCGCCAGGAGGCGATCAGTCCAGGACGTCATTACTTCTTCCGCTTCTGTTCTTCCTTGGGCGGTTCGGGCTCGGGAGCAGCAGCCATTTTGTAAAAAGTCGCCGGCACCGGTGCCTTGAAGGTCACGCGCTTCCCACTGAAGGGATGATCAAAGGACAAGATGTGGGAATGAAGAGCGAGGCGTTTGTTGTCGCGGATCTTGCGGCCGTATTTTCCGTCGCCCACGATCGGCCAGCCCTTGTCGGCGAGATGGACGCGAATTTGATTTTTCCGGCCCGTCAGAAGAAAAATCTCAAGCAAGGCCCGTTTCCCGACCTCCTTCACCACCTTATAACGGGTTTTCGAAAGCTTTCCCTTTCGTTGGGCTGTCGTTGAGAAAACCCGGCGGGCCTCATTCTCGACGAGGTAGCTTTCAATTTCCCCCTCCTTAGGATCCGGATGGCCCTCCACAAAAGCGAGGTAAGTCTTTTCCGCCGTCTTCCAGTTGTCCTGTAAGGTGAGCTTGGCCTTCTCCGTTCGGGCAAAGACCAAAGCCCCCGAAGTGTCGCGGTCGAGACGGTGAACGATAAAGATCCGCTCGCGAGACTTGTAATTCCCTTTTTTGACATAGTCATCGAGGGCGGCATGCGCCGTCCGGCCTCCGTCGCGCCCCGTTCCCATCGTCAGCAGCCCGGCGGCTTTGTTGGCCACAATGATGTCGCGATCTTCATAGAGAATCTCCAGCCCCATCGGCTGGTGCCTTCCCCTGCTTCTCTTATTATTGCCCTCTGCCACACAAGAGCTTTATCCGGTTTGGGAACGCGGAAAAGGGAAAGATGATGGAACCGGTTCACTCTTGATTTTTTCATCCGACTCTCCACCGTTCCCAAATGTCTTACGATCTTGTCGTTATCGGTGGTGGCCCAGGCGGATACGTCGCAGCCATCCGGGCCGGTCAGCTTGGTAAAAAGGTGGCCTGTGTCGAAACGGAACGCGCCGGCGGAACCTGTCTTAACTGGGGCTGTATCCCTACCAAAGCCCTCCTCAAAAACGCCCATCTTTACCATCAGCTCAAGCACGATGCCGGAAAATTTGGCATCAGCTTCGACAGCTTGAGCTACGATTGGTCAAAGGTGATCGGACGGTCCCGTCAGGTCTCCGGCCGACTCGCAGGAGGCATTGAGTTTCTCTTCAAAAAGAACAAGGTCGATTACGTGAAGGGCTTCGGCTCCGTCCAGTCTCCCGGAAAGGTGGAAGTTAAAAAAGAAGACGGCGCGACCGAGATTCTGGAGGCCAAAAACATCATCATCGCGACCGGAGCAAAGTCCCGCGAATTGCCCGGCCTCCCCTTCAATGGCACAACGGTTATTTCGTCAAAAGAAGCCATGATTCTCGAGAAGCAGCCCAAATCGATGGTCATCATCGGGGCTGGTGCCATCGGCATGGAATTTGGCTACATTTACAATGCCTTTGGCACTGAGGTGACCATCGTAGAAATGATGGCCAACTGCCTTCCGGTCGAAGATGACGAAGTCAGCGACGCCATCACCAAGAGTTACAGAAAAGCCGGAATCAACTGCCTCACCGACACCAAGGTGACAGGAACCAAGGACAACGGATCCTCGGTCACCATCACGGTTGAAAATGCCAACGGCACCAAGGACATCACCGCTGATTGCTGCCTCATTGCCATTGGTGTGGCACCGGTTCTTCCCGGCGGTGAACAACCCGCCCTCACCGACCGTGGCTGGGTCGAAATTGACGACCGCTACCAGACTTCCCTCCCCGGCGTTTACGCCCTTGGAGACATTGCCGGGCCTCCCTGGCTTGCCCACACCGCCAGCTTCGAAGCAATGCAGTGTGTCGAAGGGATCTTTATCGAAGGAGCCACCGTCAAGCGAGTCGGCGATTTCCCCGGCTGCACTTATTGTTATCCCGAAGTTGCTTCGGTTGGCAAAACCGAGCGCGCGCTCAAAGAGGAAGGGATCGACTACAAGGTCGGAAAGTTCCCCTACCAGGCACTCGGAAAGGCTCAAGCCAGTGGCGAGACCGAGGGCTTTGTGAAACTTCTCTTTGGCAAAGAGCATGGCGAAGTACTCGGCGCCCACATCATCGGGGAAAACGCCACCGATCTCATTTCTGAAATGGGCCTCGCTCTTTCCCTCGAAGCCACCATTGACGACATTCACGCGACCATCCACGCACACCCGACCCTCGCCGAAGCGATTCACGAAGCCACTTTGGATGCCGATGGTCACGCCATCCATTTCTAAGAAAGACCCCCACCGGTGGCCGACCTTCCCCAACGCAACTTCAAACAGCCCTCCCGCGAATCAATAGGATCCACGGGATGGTTTTGTGAAATCGCCGACAAAAAGCACGGGCCCATGGAGTTTCGTGAGCTTCGCCTGATGGCCTTGGATAGGAAACTACTCGGCCATCACAAAGTTTGGCGATCCGGAAGCAACGATCAACAAGAAGCAGAAGCCATTGTCGGTCTGATTCCTGTAGCTAGGAGAGTGGTCGATGAAACTCCCCCATCCGACCTCAGTGACGAAAACCCCTATGCGCCACCCACGGTTCGCACCATTGCCGACGGCCCTCCGGGTGGGCTTTACCTGCCTCATCTTCGTCACACAAATTTCCTCGTCTTTCTTCTGATTTTGATTGGCACCGGAGGCCTCTTTTACGCCGGATGGAAAGTCCCCGACCCAGATTCCAAGCCTCTCATCTTTTCGCTTGCTAGCCTTGGATTGCTCTTCTGGATCATTCTTGCCACAGTCTATCTTTTCCGCGCGTGGGAAATGATGCGCATGTTCGGCGCTCCGCTGACCGGCAGCAAAGCGGTCCGCTTTCTCTTCTTCCCCATCTTCAACGCACTTTGGAGCTTTGTCGTAGTCTTTGGGTGGGCAAAGCTCTGGAATCAAAACGTCAAAACCCACCCGGGTCTCGCTCCGGCCAGCAAAGTCTGGTCACCATTCTTCTTTCTCTTCCCCATCCTCTTTCTCGTCAGCCAGGCCCTCGCCGCTGTTTACCTCTTTGTTCAAGAGTGGCCGTTGAACCTCAAGGATCAGGGCCATCTTATCGCTCTGGGAGTCTGGAGCTTGAGCTTGGGTGTTGGGCTCATCTGCTGGTTTCAAATAAGCCGTTCGATCAACTTTCTTGCGAGGAAGAAATCTTAGAAGGCTTTCCCTGCTTCGAACCCTTTCTTTCCTTCAAAACCCCCTTGCGTGCCCGGCCTTTTTCATTGGCCTGCCAATAGCGCCTCGTCTTTGCTTCGAGGCAGGTCAACCACCCCCCACGACAGGCCGCCGTATCGATGCAAATCGTATGACCGGCGTCCGTCGGGATTCCCTTCCGCTGGATTGTATGCCCGCAAACAACCAGCTTGCCTGAAAAATGCTTCTTGGCATCCGGAAACCGCCGCCAGGCCATGTCGACCGGATCCTGTTTGGCGAGAGCCTTTTTCGGAGCAACTCCGCCGTGCACGTAGATCACTTTCTTGGTTTCGAAGGAGGCCTGGCCCTTCTCGATAAACTCCCAATGACTCTTAGGAATATTTGCAAATTTGGCATCGTACGATGCGATCGTTTCCAATCCGCCAACGCTACACCAGTAAGTGAGATGCTCGGCCGAGAACGTCGCCTCGGACATAATGATCTCATGATTGCCCTTGAGCAAAACCAGTTTCGCTTCCCACGGCCAATTGATGAGATAATCAATGACTCCATTGCTGTCAGGTCCGCGGTCCACATAATCACCCAACATGATGACCGTGTCTTCCGCGGTAGGAGCGACTATGGTCAGGAGGGTTTTTAAGGAATTAAGACATCCGTGGATATCTCCGATGGCGAGTTTTCGACTCAAATTTCTTTAAGAGGGTCTAAGCTACCCCAAAGGAGCGATCAAATCCTAAAAAGACTTTATCGATTCCCATTCTTCCTTGTTTCCCCAGATTCTCCGCCAGATCAAGCCGAGGGCCTCCTTCATTTTCAGATCTCTGGGGCGGTAAGAATTTGCCCCCAATTTGCCATCCTCATCATACTCCAGATGCCATTGGAACATTGGAAGCTGCTGCTTCGATTCCACATCCCGCAACTCGCCAAACCGCACATCAATGAAGACGACCTTTCCCTCCGGCCCCTGTCTGGCAATCCAATACCCTCTCGAAAACCATTTCAGAGTTTCAAAAGGCTCCTTACCGTCAAAACTTGTCGCAAGACTCCGTTTCCTCGGTAAAAAATCGTACTTTGCCGGCTCCCTGTCAAAGGGCGACCAGTAGGTCACAAAGAAGGCCTCATCTGTCTCGATCAAGCCGCGCCATAACAAGGTGTTGAATGGCGTGGGAGCCACCATCACTACTTTCCCGTTGGGCAGTTCATCGGCCATATGTCCCTTGATCTGATCCACCGCCCAAAGCTTCATCACAAGACTGAAAACCACATAGAGACAACTCGCCGAAATCGCCATCTTCGCACAGCGCGTTGAAAAAGCAGGAAAGTCTGGCTTCTCCTCTGGATCTTGATCTCCCCGCCTCCAGCGTAACCGTTCAATGAGGTATACGAAGCACTTCCACGGCCAATAAAGCACACAAATCAAGAGAGGCAGGGTGAAGAAAAGATCGATGATAAAAATGTTGCTCCATGCCACCCGTTGATCGGAAAAAGGCTCAAACACCTGGGTTCCATAGCTTGTGAAGACATCGATCAAAACATGCGTACTCCAAGCCAGAAACACAAACCACCCTGCCCTCTTCGCACTCACCCCCTTCTTGCGATGGAGAAGCGAAAGCGGCTTCGCAAAAGTAAAACTCGCCACCAACATCATCGCGATAGAATGCGAAATGCCCCGATGCCATCGCAGTTTCTCCGCCTGATCCAACCAAGGATACACAAGAATATCCAAGTCAGGTAAAGTCCCGAAGAACAGCCCCCATGCCATACCCTTCCAACCCAACTTACGACCGAGAACCAGCTCGCCTACCACGCCTCCAAGGGCGGCCTGTGTGATCGAATCCACGGCGAGAAACTATGCCCGATTACGCTTTCATCAAGAGCATCCTCGCTCCAACAACAACCAACAAAACACCAAACCCCTTTTGAAGCTGGGCATTGGTCAGGCTCCGCATCAAATCCGCACCATACCAAGACGCCACCGCCGCTCCCACCGCGGTCACCCCGACAACTCGCCAATCAATCAAATCGGACTTGGTGAAATTATTCAGCGTCCCCGACAATCCCGACACCACCACCACTGCCAACGAGGTTGCCACCGCCGTCTTCTGCGCCATCCCCAGCGCAAACACAAAGGCCGGCACCATGATAATTCCTCCTCCCACCCCACAAAGCGCCCCCACAAGGCCTGCAATCAATCCCACAACAAGCCCCGTAATCAGTAGTTTGGTCATGCCGAAAACTACCCCGCTTCGCAGGAGTTCAAAGTTCAAAGCTCACGCCCCCCGTAACCACGGGCTCAACGTTCAAATCTCAGTGCTCAAATTTCATTCCCCCAGCAGCTCACTCCGCGTGAAAATGCTCACCACGGGCACTCCGGCGGCCTCAATCGCCGGACGTCCGCCTTCTTCGCGATCCACCAGAACCAGGCAAAAGACCACCTCGCCACCTGCCGAGCGGATTGCTTCGATCGCCTTCAAGGTCGACCCTCCCGTCGTAATCACATCATCGACCACCACCACCTTGTCCCCATCCTTAAAATTCCCCTCAATCTGTTTCCCCCGTCCGTGACCCTTCGGCTCTTTGCGAATATTGAAAACCTGCAGTGCCTTCTCATGCTCCGCACTCGCCATTCCGACTACCAACGAGATTGGATCCGCACCCATAGTCATGCCACCGATTGCATCCACCTCCAGCCCCTCCGCCTCGATTTTACCCCGCACCACGTCCCAACCCGTTTCGCCAATCCAAGCTGCTCCTCGGTTGTCCAAAGCCGTCACTCGACAATCCACATAAAGGTCGCTCTTCTTTCCCGAAGCCAGGGTGAAATCTCCCGTGCGAACCGATTTTTCCAGCAACATTGTCTTCAAATCATCCTTGATGCTCATCAGAAGTGAGCCTGCGGGATGACGCCACAAAACTCAACCCCCGATGCGATCAGACCTTTGTGAAAAAGCTCCCTTATTCTTGCCCATTCCCCGGGATTCCTAATCTCGCTACAACCTCCGCAAATTTTGACCAGACATTGGCCCTCAGTGGTGGTGACGGCGCTGTGAAAGTTCTTAGGCCGTTTCTTAAAAGTTTTTGCGGAAATAGCCGCAGGAGATTTTTGATCAAGGGCGAAGCCCTTGAAGGCGTGACGCGGACCCCGCCGCCTCTGATTGCTATAATATTTCTCCAAGCCGCGCCCTTTTCGGATGCCGCTTTTTTTGCCTGCTTAAATCCCCTCCACCCCCGCATACCCAAACCCGGGCCCACTCAAGGTGCTGAGATCGAGAATCCCTCCCCGGCGTTGATACAATCCCGGATGCACTTTCAAAAACTCAGCCGAGGCCTCAGGATAGAACTGCATTGCATTGCTCTCAACCCCGCAAATCGTCCCTGCATAAGCTGCCAACAACACGTGCGGCACTTGGGCCAATCGAGGATTGGTTAAATCCTGCACCATCAAAGTCATGTCGTGTTCCTTTGCCCAACAGAGACTGAGAATCGCTCCTGTCAACGTCTTACAGGTTTTCAAGGCCACGCTCGTCCAACCCAGTTCCCGACCCAACCGCACAAAGCGCCAGTCGTGCGCGCTTTCATCCATGAAGAGCGGCTTCCGCTCGCTTACTGAATGCACATCAATCTGATTGGCCTCCAAATCATAAGGAAACGGCTGCTCAACATAGACAATCCGCTCGTAGATCACCGCATAATCCGCCGCCACTCGATCAAGAATTTCGTTCACATACTCCGGATCAGTCACCATACAATTAAAGTCCGTGGTGAGATGAGTCACCCCTTCTTCCAGAGCGATCTGCCCAATATCCACAAGACGCTGAAAATCCCACTCCAGGTCATTCCCACGCAGCTTGATCTTAAGGCATTTCAAGCCGTCACGCTGAATCCAATGGCGTAACAAAACCGGGTAACCATCATCCGGCTCCTCGCCCGTGAGTTCCGAATCCGAGATTGGATCCAGTCCTCCCACCAGATGCCAAACCGGCTGTTCCATCTCCGGCTTTACGAGATAATCCGCCGGATATTTTCCCACAAACTTCTCCGCCGGCTCCAGAAAATGGCTTAGATCTTTCTCGCCCAACCACTTTTGATCGAGGCATTCAAAAGCCCCCACATCATTCAGCTTTCCGAAAGCATCATAAAGTGCGAGATCAAAGGCTGAAAGACAGACCAGCGCCGCCAAATGAGGCATGTTCGCCACCTCATCGCGTCCCGCATTTTCCTCATCAAGCCGGTCATGCAATCGATCCTCGATATAACGATGCCCGGCCACAAAGGGATGACCTTCCTCCAAATTCTTCGTGAGATCTGACCGTAAAATTTCACAAAATTTCTTCAACCGATCCTCCCGATCCTGATACCCCAGACCCGATGGCCACACCCACGCCACACTCAGGGGCGTCTCCGCCCAACCCGTCGCCGTCCGGCCTTCACTCTCCACCTCAATTCCCACCCGCGCACAACTGACCTCGGTCAAAGTCTGGTCACCAAACTTCAGCGGCACCCGGGTCACCACCGGGACAAAGGAGAGCGAAATACGAGTGACTTTCATGGGCTGCCGCCAAAGTGACTGCCGCACCTGCGAACATCAACCCCCGTTCTGCGCACCATTGAGAGTTTTTGTCATCGTCCGGCAAATCCTCAGAAAATCCTCCTCCACCATCGTGAGATGACGCTCCTCATGACAAAGCAGCCCCCAACCCCGACGCTTCTCCGCGATTCCCAGCGGCAAAGCCACCAGCTCCCCCTCTTCAATCTCATCCTTCGCCACCCACGGCGCCACAATCCCCACACCCACACCGACCTTCGCCATTTCCTTGATCGCCTCCATATCTCCCAAACTCAAGCTAGGACAAAACCGCACCCCCGCCTCCTCAAAAGATTTCTTCAAAAATCGATACGTCTCACTCGCCCGCGCATACACGAGAAAGGACTCCTTCCCCACCTCCTCGGCTGCCACCGACCCGGCCTTCGCCCACGGATGATCAGGCGACACCACAAACACCAAATTGTCCTCAAAAATAGGATCAAACCGCGTCCAACTTGGCTCACGTCCTCCCATCCCCAACACCAAATCAATTTCACTATGATCCAACAAATCAATCAGCTCTGAAGTATCTCCCGATTCAATGTGCATCTCACATCTCGGGTAAAGCTCCCGAAATTTCTGCATCACCGCCGGTAACAAATACGTGCACAACGTATGCGTTGCCCCCACCCGAAGACGCCCCTGGCCCCATCGCTTCAAAAGTCCCAGCTCCTCGTGCGCCTTCTCCAGCTCGGCAATTGCGGCCTTAAAACGGCGCAGTAAAATCGTCCCGTTCTGAGAAAGCGCCACCCGCTTTCCCGCCCGCTCCACCACCTGGCAATCAAGCTGGGTCTCCAACGCCCGAATGGAATGGCTCACCGCCGACTGCGTCACACCCAGCCTCTCGGCAGCCCTCGTAAAGCTCTCGGTCTCGGCCACTGCCACCAGTGACCTCACCTGTCTCAAATCCGGAAGCTCTGTCATCTCGTGTTCCTCATGAGCAGAGCGCATGCCAAGCCTGCATTATCCCAACGTCGCCGCTGCAGCCTCCGCAATGATCTCATCATCCAGATAAGACTCTTCCAAAACCCCGGCACACCAATCGTGATCTTTTGCCAAATATTTCAGGATCCGGTAGACCATCATCTGCTGCAGCGGCAGCTCCGACCAGATCAACTCGCCCAAATGCCGCCAGTCATCCGCCACCAGAAGCGAGGGCTTCACAAGCTCGGCAATTGTCACCTCCGAGAGCAAAAGGCACCGCCCAAACTCCGGCGCCTTCGATACCGGCGGAACTTCATAGATCTTCAAAGGCACCCCCTTTGCCAAACTCAACTCGCAAGTCGATTTCGCGCGCCGCGCCAGATCCTTCCCAAAACTCTGCAACACGCTCAAACGCTCCTGATTTTCCTCGTATCCTTTGCCCATCACTTCCTCCCAGCATCCTGACGAATTCACTCCTCTCAAACAACCGAAAATTGTCGGCCAACACCCTTTCCAAAAATCGAACTTAACTTTGGAAGAATTCAAAATCAACCGCTAGGACGATTGCAAAAAGCAGAGCAAAAGAATGACGAATTCTCATGGTGACTGCTTGAAGAAATCTAATCCTCTTCGACTTTCAATCGGATGAACCATTTCGTGCCGATTGGAGCGGGAGGAGTGAGACGCAAGGTGACCGTTTCCGTGCCGTCGCCGTTGTCAATGGGAGATCCTTCGGTCTGCATCGTCAGCACAGTGGACGCTGCGGACCAATTATCCAAAGTCTCGGTTGCCTGGACCGTGTAATTGATGCCGTAGATGGAATACCCGTCACCCATGGTGCCACTCCCATCTCCGGAATTGAGTTCGCGAAGCCGGCGGCAGGTGAACAGCAGATCGTCAACTGTCCCCGGATCTTCCGCGAGAGAAGGACGCACATCACTGGTTGTTCCGGACGGATCACCTCCCAAGGCGTATTCCATCAAGTTGGACAAGCTATCTTGATCAGGATCGGCCAGCAGACTCGCATCACCCAAAGTGAATCCTCCCACCCATTGGTGGTAACTTTGCACGGCCTCAACTGAGATCGACACTTCGCCAGTCAATCCCGATCCAAGGGCCTCCAATACCAGAACATAGGTTCCCGGCTCGTCAAAGGTCACCGCGGAAGTTGGACTGGAGTCATCGGCAAACGTCGCAGTGCCGGGTCCGGATCGCTGGATCCACTTGAACGCCGCAGAGGCAGGAAGGGTGACAAGTGTTCCCGCCAGTGTCATGTCAAATCCAAGGTCCGAGCTACTGGAGGAACTTTGGTGGACTTCGACCACGATAATGTTTTCTTCTGCGACAAGTTGCGCTGGATCAAGGTCCAAATCAAAGAAGGTCTCTTCATCACTCCCACCAACCGCACTGTTGGCACGAGTCGAAAAATCAACCGTCCCGGCGGGCATGTTCATTCGCTGGACCTCAACCCCATTGAGGTAAATCACGGCACCATCATCGACCAAAAGGCTGGCAGTCAGTCCCGCATAGTTCGCTGGATCGTTGAGATGAAAACGACGCCTGAAGTAGCTCGTAATATACTTGCTGGAGGAGGAGCCTCCGAAGCCCACTGTCGTTGTTTCGTCGTTGTCGCCATAGCCAAACTTGGAGAATCCTTCCTTCCAACCATCATCAATATATGGAAGAGCCTTCCAACCTGCCATCGGCTCGGCGCCATTGTCATCATACTTCCAGTAGTCACCTGCCACGATAAACTGCTCGGTTCCAAATCTGCGACCGGCCAGAGAGAAGGCGTCACCAACGACAGCGGCAGCATTTGCTCCGGCATCAGGGATCTCCACAAGGACGTTCTCATCATCAATGATCATGATCGAAGCCAGGGCCGGAGAACCCACCACGAATAATCCGCTCGCAGCGGGAGTCACCACAAGCAACTCATCCCCTTCCAGATCAGAGTCATTCATCACAGACACCAAAAACTCCGCCGTCGTTTCTCCAGCCGGAATGGTCACGCTGGCAGGCACACCTGAAAAATCACTTCCACCGGCGGCGTCGCCACTCAAGGAAAGAGGAACCAGCAAAGCGTCCGACGTCGATCCGGCTCGCCTCAATTGAATGGTCGAAGTCGCACTCCCGTTCTCCCAAAGAAATTCATCAAGCGCTGCAATCGTTACAACATTATCTGTCGCCACTGAGATCGTCGCTTCAGCACTCAAGGCTCCCGAAGTCGCAGTCACGGTGTAATTTCCAGGTGAAGTCGCACTGAAGTCGCCCTCGGTAGAAACACTCGCACCAGCCGGAGCAACCGACCACGTCGGAGTGACGGCAGAAAGATTACGCGCGGCACTCAGCTCCAGGTTAAAACTCAAGTCGCTGCTTTCAACATCCTCCTGGTGAACCTCTGCCGCGAGGATGTTCCCGCCCTCAACCAGTAAACCGGGATCCACATTGAACCGAAGCAAGATCTCCTCGTTTGAAGAGGAAACATCGTTACGAGCCTTCGTCCCCGCGCTCACTGTTCCAGTCGTTAAGTTGTCCCTTGCAATTTCGGAGCCATTCAAAAAGACGCGGATGCCATCGTCACGTTTCACCGACATCTTAAGCCGGGAGATCTCCCCCACATTCGTTGCGGTGAACGTTCGGCGGAACCATGTTGTGATATGCTTGTTTTCAGAATCAGCGCCAAAGCCCAACACCGTCGTCTGGGTATCGCCGTAACCCAATTCAGCAGATCCGGATAGCCAGGCACTGTCGTCAAATCCTGCAGTGACCCAGGTCGCACCGGGATCAACTCCGGTGTCGAGATAGCTCCAAGCATCGCCAAAGGGAATGAGCAAGTCCTCTGCAATTGCATTGTCCCAAACCTGCGCGGTGAGTTGCACCTTCGAAGCCGTATCGGTCGAAGCTTCGAACGGCGAAACCGTCATCGTCTGCAGCGGTGCCCCGACTGCTGCGGGAGCATGTCCAAAGAAGTCCACCCCGTTGATCCCAGGATCCGGAGTCACTGGCATCAGGACTGATGATTTAAAAACATCACCGTCGAACATCGCTCCGAGCGTGGTGCCGGAAGATGTGGAAAACCCCGCCATGACGTAGCTGCCATCTCCCAAAGTCAGACCCTGTTGGGCGGTGCCCTCGACAAAGACCCGTGCTCCTGCCACTGGCTGCCCTCCTTGCAAGACCCGTCCCCTCACCACTCCTTCATTGGAGGGATTCCCCACCTTCACCAAAACCCGCTCTCGCGCGATGCCACCCTTCCGGTCTGAGCAAGTGATCGTCACCACATACAATCCCGCGCGACTCCAGCTCCGCACCGCAACCGGCGAATTGAGTCCCTCCGGCGCAAAATCATCACCGATGTCAAAGTCCCACGCAAAGGCCAACGTGTCTCCCTCCGAATCGTTTCCAGTCGCCGTCAAAGTCACCTCCTGGTTCACCGCGACCACCAAGGTATCCGCTTTGAGTGAGATCGAGGGCGCGGTATTGTCCAGGACCGACAACGTCGCGGTGAGGATCGGCTGCATTAAAAAATCCGAACTTCTCGATCCGTTGTTCAGCCCGTGAATCGAGAGAACGTTGCTTCCCGAAACCAGGGCCCCCAGCGCGGCATCCGCGGAGAATTCCTGAAAGCCTACCGCATTGCCATCACTGCGGTTTGCCGTGGCACCCGAATCCCATGCCGGCGCAGCTGGAGCGCGATCCTCGGCAATCTTGATCCCATTGAGATACGCCACGAAGCCGTCGTCATACCGCATTTCTAATTTCAGCGATTCAATGTGAGCCGGATCAACCCCGCCATCGATCGTAAACGGGACTCGAATATAGCACGACTCACTGCTCCGCCTCATCGCAGCGACATCCACCTCAAAGTAAGGCTCATAGTCTGTTCCCGTATCGTAACCCACCCCGAGAGCACCCGAAAACGGCCAGACACTGTCATCGAAACCAAGCCCGGTCCACTCCGTCCCGGTGGCGGTCAGCACATCCGGAATGATGGCACGACATGGGTCGTCCTCTTCCACCAGAGTGATCTCATTCCCAGTTGCGAGGTGCACATAGACATCGATATACTCGTCCGGTGCCGAGCCTCCACGAGCCATCGGAGTCACACTGACCTTACTCTCAGCATCAGTATAGGTTCGCCCGATCAAAAGCGGAGCGTCCCACTTGTCGCTGTTGTCGCGCGCCCATGGTGACCCACCTGTCGATCCCTGATCGGAATAGGGAGTCATATCCAGCAAAGTGCTTGAGCCTCCCCCGCTGCCAGTCCAGTTGAAGAGAATTCCGTTGAGAAGGTAATCGTTATCCGAGCTCCGGTTCGGCTGCCGCCAAGCCGTGCGATAGCTTAGCCAGTAGCGGGAAAGGGCACCACCGGAAGGCAGGCGAAGAGCCCGCAACCCGGTGGCATTTTCATCATCATTCTGGAAGAGGCGGTAGGTGCTATTCTGTCCGCTATTGGTGATCTCGGCAAAGTCACTGTCCGTAATCCAATCCAACCGCCACTTTTCATGCACTGTGAAATGGGGAAGAGTAGGATTACTCATGTCGCTTCCTGCCTGTCCACTCATGATACTGAAACGGTGCCCATACTCAACCCGGCCAAGCCCGTCAATGGGAGTGGAGCCGCGTGGATTGAGATCACTCGTGTAGTTGAAATGAGCATGTGACAAACCCAAGTTGTGACCAAACTCATGGCCTGCTGTCCGGAGTGAGGTGTAGCCTTTTTGATGGTGGCTCTTTTTCCCGCCAACTTGGGCCACCCCAGCATAGGAACCAATCCCACCATCCGAGATAATCGTGTAGAGATCGTAGTTATTGTAGTCCCAATCCTCTCCCTGCGCATCTCCCATCACAATCGCGGCCGCCCGGGCCTCATTCATCATGTCACTCAACCCCTTCCCGACATACGCCGACTTGTTCTGGGTCAAAGTGATCATGTCTGGAAAGACCGTCGTCACATTGAGCTTCCCATAGGACGCAATACGATAGTGCTCTGCAACATCATCCTGATGACCCTGCGCCGTTGCCAAGGTCACCGGCTCGTAGGCTGGATCCTGATCCGCAAATCGAACACGCAAATAAAGAATTCTCTTGATCCCCTCCGTCCACGGGCTCTCCGCAAAATCAACCTGCGTTCCCGGGCCCGGAGCATTTTCATCCCCCACCAACATCGCCACGTAGTGATCCAGTTCATCCTCATCCGCGAATCTCCTCTCCTCCCCAAAGGCCTCCGCCAACAATTCGTCATCATTCAAAACCTTTCTCACCGGATCAGGCGAGAAAGCCAAAGCGTCATCAATCGAAATGCCGAAGAGTGAAATGCGGTCCTTTGTCTGTAGCTCCACCCGTCGGCCAAAGGTAAAGGCCCGGTAGCGCTTTTCATCAAAAGTCACAAACCGCTCCTCGATCGGTATGCCAAGCGGACGCTCTAGCCCACCGAGATAGCAGCTAACCACACGCTCAAATTCACCCGCCGTCGACACCAGTGTTTCAAGAAGTCCTACAATCTCCTCCGGTAAGCCCCATCGGCCCTTTTCCAAAATCGCAAGCTCCATCGCCCTCTCCGGATCAAGCTCGATGGCCCGCTTCAACACCGTCCGTCGCGCCTTAGCCAACGCCACTCCTTCTTCAAGATCAGCCGCTTTGGGATCTTCGCGATAGCTCTCCACCCAGCCCTGAAATTCTTCCGGTGCTTTGGAAAAGATCACCGCAGTATCATCCCCCCGATTCCCGCTGACTTTCACTCTTCGGTCGGAATATTTTTCCCTCCCGGAGTCCGACTTGGTCGAGCCCCTATTCAGCCAAATCAAAGAAACGAGCAGAAGAGGCAAAGCAATACGAAGAAGACGAAATGATTTCATAATCAGAAAAAGGATGGCGGCGAGCTTTCCAAACTGGCGAAAACAGCATGAGAGCGCAAGATCTCGAAAATGGCTAGGTCTGACATCGAGAGTTCCCCAAACCCGAGAATCTCCCGACTCCTTTCCTAAAACCAAATAGCAAATCAAAATCGACGAGTGCCGGAGTGATTTTTCGAGAGGGCAGGGTGTCGCGAGGAAACGGAGCGGGCCGCGTAACCGAGGAACACCGAAGAGATTGCGTGAAGCCCCCGGCTTCTTTCTTCCTCGGGACGCGCTGCTTTCTCAAGCCATCACGCCCCTCCATTCTACCAGTCGAGTGGGGGAAGTTGGTATATCTCCGGACATCCTGCTTCGCTTCTGACCCCGACTTGCGAGGAGCCTCAGAGTCACTGATAGTGATACCTCGCTTGAGCCACTTCGTGATCACAATAGGATCATGGTCGCGGCAAACCTTGTCCATGGGTGAAGCGAGATTCTCCCGAGCGGCAGTGTAGGTGATCGCATTCACATGGCCAGGATACTGGACATGTCCACTAATGCCAATTTTTGCAGCCCCCATTCACTCCTTCTCCAACCCCACCTTACAATACGGAGGAAAGTCAAACTGGTCCCCATTGATTCTAGGATCCTTGTGCTTGTTCAATTCAGCCATGAGTTGGGCATGGAGGGCATCTCTGGCTCGTTGATACGCAGGATCTTTCGCAACGTTCTTAATCTGATGAAGGTCCTTCTTCAGGTCGTAGAGTTCCTCCGCAGGGCGAGCGCCAAAGCCCAGATCCCAGTGAAACTTAAACTCAGGTTTATCACGATTCAGAATCATAAATGCCTTGGTCGGACCTGCATCAACGTCGGCATAGGTTAGCCGGGTTTTGCCAGCGAGGTCTTTAAACGGGATGGGGCCTTTTCCCAGCGCGAGGAGATCGCCCATTGGGGTACGGTCGGGCGTAAAATTGATAATGTAAAGATGGTCGGCTGTGCGAAGGGATCGCATGGAGTAGGGAAGCTGGCGATCCCGGGCGCTTTCAACATGAACTTCGCGACCGATCAGGGCCCAGGAACGAAGACCGGAATGATCGCCTGTCTTGAGCGCGGGGAGGAGGTTTTCACCGTGCATGGTGTCCGCTTTCTCGACGCCCGCTGCTGCCAGGAAGGTGGGAGCGAGGTCAATCAACGAGATCGGCTTCTCGATCGTTTGCGCAGGCTTGATGTGCTCGGGCCAGCGAGCTGCAAAAAGAACGCGTGCTCCGAAATCGTAGCAATTGGTTTTCCCACGCGGGAAACCGGGTGCACCATGATCACCGGAAATGACAATCAAGGTGTTATCGTATTCACCCATTGCCTTGAGCTCCTCGAGCAGAACGCGACAGCATTCATCAAAGGCCATCGCTTCCCCGAGGTAATCGGTAAGATCTTCGCGAACCACTGGAACGTCGGGTAGAAAGGGTGGCATTTTCCCCTTCAGTTTTTCGGGATCAAGTTTCCAGAGATTCTTTCCGGAACCCTTCGTCCAGGAACGATGCGGATTGGTAGGATGAAAGTGATAAAGGAAGGGCTGGCCTTCCTTCCGCTTGGCAAGGAAGGTGCGGAAATTGGCCCGGCATTCCTCGTAAAGCGCTTCCTTTCCTTTCGGGACATCTTTGGATTTGCTGACAGTTTGCGAAAAGGAATTTACCTTTCGTCCGGCCTTGTTGAACTGCGGGCCAAAGCGCTCGCCCTTAACGTGGTTCTTGTGAGTCAGCCCGATGTGGTAGCCATTTTTCTGAAGAATCTCGGCATAGCCGGTGACATCGTTCCAGGGATCACTTTCATCCGGCCCGTGCCAGCGATGATGAAGCTGGGAGCAGGACCCATTGGTAAAGAAATGACGGCCTGAAATTAGCGAAGCCCGACAGGGCGAACACGACGGGGCCGAGACAAAAGCGTTGGCGGCAAGAACCCCCTCGGAAGCGAGGCGGTCAAAGGTCGGAGTGGAAATGATATCGTTGGCCGACGGCTGCTCTTTTGAGGCGTAGGCCGAAGCGTATCGCCCGAGATCATCTGCAAAGAGAAGAAGGATATTGGGCTTTTCGGTGGCAGAGGCTACACAAGACAAACATGCGAGGAAAACTAGAGTAAGGCGTTGCATGAGGAACATTTAACAGGTTCAAGGAAGAGGATGCAATACCGGGAGAAATAAGCCCGTAGCTATCCCGACTCGTTCATCACACCATGTTTTCAAAAACCCAATCCAGTCCGCGTTCTTCCACGCTTCGATTCCTGAAGCTCGCAACGCCACTTGTTCTCCTGACCTCAACAGCCTGGCTGGCTTTTGGAGAGAAGAAAGAAACTCCTAGGCCCGAGAAAGTCGGTTGGATTGAGCCGGTCCAACAAAACATCGAAGGATGGACCGTGCATGTCGATCCGGCCCTTCTCACGGGGGGCAAACATGCCGACGAAGGCACGAAAGCCCTCAAGATGCTCGCAAATCATCTTCAACGAATCTCCATCCTTCTTCCTGAAGAGCCATTGCAGAAAATAAAGAAGATGGAAATCTGGCTCGAGCATCAACATCCAGAATTGTCCGCGATGCAATATCACCCGGGGGCCGGATGGCTGAAAGATCGCGGCTACGATCCTCGCCTCGCTAAAAAGGTCCATCTCACCCGCGCCGCCGCCTTATACTCACGTGATCAATTGCTCAAACACCCCGCCGTCATTCTCCACGAATTGGCTCACGCCTATCACGACCAGATTCTGAGCTTTGACGACAAGAAAATCATCGCTGCTTACGACTCCGCCATCAAAGAAGGGATTCTTGAAAAAGTACAACTCTTCACCGGTCGTACAGCCAAACACTACGCCGCCACGAATCATAAGGAATACTTCGCCGAAGCCACCGAAGCCTACCTTTACCGCAACGACTTCTATCCCTTCGTCGCCGCCGAGCTGAAGGATCACGATCCCAAGGCCTTCGCCGTCATGAAGGAAGTCTGGGGACCAGCCGCCGTGAAGTGAGGTCGAATGGTTCGCCCGTTTCGCGCTCTACGAGGGCTAGGTGTTGATAGGGCGCAATTTATTCGCCTTTGCTTGTCTGAGGATCGACGCTGAGAAAATTCAGGGCTTGAGCTCATTCCCCCATCGCGATCCCCCTCCCGCCACCAGGCCAATCCCAACCATGCTGGGTTGACCGGCGAGGAGGCAGACCTTAACCGGGGGATCCTTTGTTTTGGCAAAACGCCTCCCGGAAAAGAACCCGGTGAGAAGAAGGATACGACGGGTGCTCATGATCCGATGAGATGCTTCGAGGGCCTATTCTCCCTTTTTGGGGTCCCGTGGCTTGATCCAGATATTCCGAAAGCGGACATCCTGACCGTGCTCCTGTAACTTGAGAGGTTCGGCACTTGAAGCATTTTTCACACCACCGTTGGCATGTTTGACCGGCACGTTGTCGTGGACCTTGATTCCGTTCCACCAGAGGGTGAGACGAGCTGGCTCGGAGAGCTTTTCACCCTCCCACTTTCCAGCCTTGAAGATGAAATGGAAGGAATGCCACTCACCATTCGGGCGCCAGGCATTTCCCTTGGGAACGTGCTCCATACAAACCGCGGCGATGCCATGCGGGCCGATCTTCCAGCCATACGGATCTGCGATATTTCCCCCTTTAGGTGACTCGATCTGAAGCTCGTGACGGTTCTGCATGTAGACTCCGCTGTTGGCATAGCCTTCGGATTTGCCATCGCCACGCCCCCCCATCAGGACAAATTCTACGTGCCCTTCAAAATCACGATACTTCTTCTTCGTCACCAGATCGTGAGTCCCCCACTTCTTGCCACCGTTCGTCATCAAAACCTTGCTGTCATCAGTCGGGCTCTTCACGACCTCCCAGGTGATGGGCATCTCCTTTTTGGGCCACATCTCCCAATTCTTTCTGACGGATTTCATCGTGCCATCAAACGGCACGTCTGCTCCCTCGGGAGCCTTCACTCCCAGATCCCTGCTCTTATCGTACCCGGGTTGCGCTTCCGGAACTTTCTTTTCGGCAAAAGCCAACCCGGTCAGTGACGCGGCCACGCAAAAGGTAATGATTCTTTGTCTCTTTTCTAATTTCATGGTGAAACAATCTACGTTGCTCGCCGAGGCTACTTATCGAAAAGCTCCTTGGTCACCTCGCCACTACGGGCTCCCGCTTTGAAAAACACATGGACACTCAGAGCGATGGGTGGGACTGATGAGCGATTTCTCGATTTACCGCGGGCCGGAAATGCCACATACTCGTGAAATGAAAACCTCCTTGAATCGACGCGCTTTGCTCCGTGGCACCGGAGTTGCGATCGCCCTGCCGATGCTCGAAGCGATGATTCCACTTGGGCGCGCAGCAACGAAGTCGACACGGCCGGTGAAGCGCTTCGTCTGCCTCTCGAATAATTACGGAGTCTATCAGAAGGCCTTCTTCCCCGATCTCAGTCAATCGGGGAAAGACTATGACATGCCGGGCACTCTCAAGTCTCTGGAGAAACACCGCGAGGATTTTACGGTCTTCTCAAATCTCGACCACGGTTTCACTGGGGGCCATCAGGGCGTCCCGGTCTTGCTCAGCGGAGTTCGCCCGGTTTTGGCCCACAACTATGCGGAAGGAAATATCAGCCTCGACCAGAAACTGGCGGAACATCACGGGGCCGCAACACGCTTTCCTTCGATGACGCTCGGTTGCCGCGAACGTAACCTCCTCAGCTTCACCCGGACCGGAGTCCAGGTGCCATCGGTTGACCTGCGGGCCGCTTACCGGGCCATGTTCTTTGAAGATTCCGCTGGGAAGAAAGCCAGTGCGGCAGAGGACTTCAAACGCCACAACAGCATCCTCGATGTCGTTCTGGATCAGGCGAAAACCCTAAATAAAGAGCTGGGCAAACACGATCAGGAGAAGCTCGAGGAATATTTCGATTCGGTGCGCACGCTGGAGAAGAAGTTGGCTCAACAAGAACCCTGGATCGGTCGGCCAAAACCAAAAACCGATGTCCCCGAACCAAACCCCGGCAACGGCACGACGGAGCAACTCAAGGCGACCATCGAAATCATCGCTCTCGCGCTGCAAACAGACTCAACGCGCGCCATCACCCTTGCGTCCGGTTTCGTCAACGGGGACTTCGGTCTAAACGGAGGCTATCACGGGTTCTCCCACCATGGCGAGAGGCCGAAGGAGGTCGCTGCCCTGAAGAAGATTGAAGGCCACCAGATCGCCATGATGGCACACTTGATCGACCGTTTAAAAGCGCTGGAGGATCCCATCAACGGGGGCTCCCTATTTGACCACACCTCGATTCTTTATGGTTGCGGGATGGCGGCAGGCACGCACCAAACCAAAAACCTGCCTCTGCTTTTGGCCGGTGGCGGGTTCAAACACGGCGAGCACAAGGTCTACGCGGAACCCGAAGGCCAGCGCGTCCCCGCGGCAAATTTGTTGCTCTCCATCTTACAGAATTCCGGGCTAGAGATTGATCGATTCGGATCAAGCACCGGCACCCTGACCGGGCTGGAGTTCAAAGCATAGGCAAGACCGGTTCCCGACGCATTCTCATTCAAAGAACATCACGTGAACTTATCAGCTTTCCAACGCAGTATCGTTTGTGCTCTGGCAGTCATCTCGGGAACCTCCGCGGCTGATGCGGAAGAATCTTTCACGACGCTCAAGCCGTTCCTGAAGACCCACTGCTTCGACTGTCATGGTCCCGAAAAACAAAAAGGAGACTATCGCTTCGACACCCTGGAAACCGACCTCACCAAGATCGAAACACTCGAAACCTGGCAGAACATTCTCGATCAACTCAACCTTGGTGAAATGCCCCCAAAGAAGGCACCGCAGCCTTCGAGAGACGAGACCACGCCGGTCATTACTACTCTGACCGAAGCGCTCGCTGAAGAGTATGAAAAGGCCCGTAGCACGGGAGGTGAAACAGTCCTACGCCGACTCAACAGGCACGAGTTGCGCAACACCTGGCGTGATCTCCTCTCCCTCAAAGGGGCTGAATACCGGCCCGATGCCGCAGGCGCGCGGTTGACCGACAACAATGGCAACGGCAGCGTGGAAAGGACGGGCAACGATCCCTTGCGCTTCTTCCCGGAAGACGAGAGCGAGGATGGCTTCTTTAATCTTGGGGACAAACTGGTGATGTCTGATTTTCTCCTCAAGCTCACCTTAGCTGCGGTGGAGGAAACGCTCGCACACGCCACCCATCTCGAGCCCCGACCAGTCGTCGAAGCCCGCCGTTTTTCCGGGCACTTGATCAAGGGACGCGGCGGGCATCTGATCGAAACCGCCTCGCGTGAAATCAACCCCGGCTACGATATGATTGCGACCGGTTACGAGAATCAGGGCCGTCTTTCACCGACCGACCTACGCAGCGGGGTCGGAGTCTCGGCGCGATACCGCATCATCGTGGAAGCATCCGCTCACAACGCCAGTCAGATGCCCTGGGGTGACTTAACGAAGCTTGAGGAAGAGAACCCGTTCCAGCTTTGCCTGAACATGGCCGATACCAAAAACGGCGGCCTTGCCGGAATCACCTCGACCCCGCTGGCTTTGTGGCCCCTCCCGGGTGACGGAAAGAAACACACCTTCACTCATGAGGTCTGGATGGACAAAACCTGGACTCCATGGATCGGCTGGGAAAACGGCCCCAACGATCGCGCTTTCCGCGTTGAGAACATTCTCAAAAAATTCCACCCCGAACTCCTGACCAAACGCCCGGACAAGAAGGTCAACAAGGAAGCCCACGAAACCTGGCCCCTGCAAATGGCAAAGGCTCTCTTTCAAGACGGCAGATACCCGGCCCCGCACCTGCGCATTCACAGTTTGACGATCGAACCCCTCATCGAAACGTGGCCGCCACGCAGCCACACTGCACTCTACGGGAGTGGGTCCGGGGAAGAAGTCGAAATCCGACAACTGATGAAGACGTTCGCCGAACGAGCTTTCCGACGACCCGTCACGGCACCTGAAATCGAGCCCTTCGTGCAACTCGTCCTGCAGCAACAAATCGAACCGGTAAGAAAAATGCCCAGTGGAATTCAGGATCTGACCTACCGAGTTTATGAAGGAAAGTGGAACAACCTGCCCGATTTCGACAGCCTCAAACCGGTTGCAACAGGCAAGCTCCCCTCAGGCTACCTGGACATTGGCGTCGCCAAGCGCAATGACTACTACGGAGTGGTCTTTGAAGGAAAACTTCAAGTGCCACATCCCGGAGAATACACCTTTGAAATGGCTTCCGACGATGGGGGACGAATTCTCATCGATGACACCAAGGTGGTCGGGCACGACGGTCTGCACGGGCAGGAATTGAAAAAGGGAAAGGTGAAACTCGACGAAGGCGAGCACGCGATTCGTGTGGATTACTTTGCCTACGGCGCGCCCAACGGGCTGCGGGCCGGCTGGACCGAGCCCGGCTCCATGCACGCAAAGCTCTCGGTCGACAGCTTGCGCTCGAACCCCAAAAAGAAGGACAAGGGATCGGTCCCTCCCCTCATCCGCGCGATGCAGGACGGATACGCGGCAATTCTTTGCTCGCCACAGTTTCTTTACCTCAAAGAAAAACCCGGACGACTCGATGACTTCGCGCTCGCAGCGCGACTGAGCTACTTCCTCTGGTCGTCGATGCCGGATGCCAAACTATACGAGCTGGCCCGGGCGGGGAAATTGAGCCCCCCGGCTGAACTCGACCGGCAAATCGAGCGTATGTTGGAGGATCCCAAAGCGGCCGCCTTTGTCAGGCACTTCACCTCGGCCTGGCTACGACTCGACAAGCTGGGTAAGATGCCCCCTTCCGGTGGTGACTTTCAGTTTTATAAAAACCTCAAGGTCGAACCGATCTTGCTAAAACAAGTCACCACTTATTTCGAAGAGATCCTCAAATCGAACGGAAAGATCGAGCAGTTTATCGACTCCGACTACACCTACATGAATCAAGTGCTGGCCAAGTGGATCTACCGGCGCGAGGACATTCGCGGAGCCCGCCTTCGTAAAGTTAAATTGAACGACCCACGCCGCGGCGGGATTTTCACTCAACCCGGCGTCATGACAGCCACCGCCAATGGCGTTGATACCTCTCCTGTCATTCGTGGCACCTGGGTGCTCGAAAACATTTTAGGAACGCCGCCATCACCACCGCCGCCGGATATCGAGCCCCTCCCAACCGACACGCGGGGAGCCGTGACATTCAGGCAACGTTTGGAACTCCACCGTAAAAACGATTCCTGCAAAAACTGCCACGTGAAGATCGACCCGATGGGATTTGCCTTCGAGAACTTTGACGTCGTCGGACGTTGGAGGGACCGCTACCGGGGTTCACGCGATCCCATCGATACCAAGGCCGCGATGGCCAACGGAAGAGAGCTCGCCGATATCATCGAATTCAAACAAATGCTCAAGGAACGCGAATCTCTGATCGTGCGCTGCCTGACCGAGAAAATGCTCATTTACGCCACCGGGCGGAAGCTCGAGGCAACCGATCGCGGAAAGGTGAACCGGATCGTCAATGAACTCGGGACAAACCAAAATCGTCTTCGCGATCTCGTTCATCTCGTCGTGAAGAGCGACCTCTTTCTAAACAAGTAGGAACCGGACACGGCTCACTGGCTGCCATCAAACCAGGAACTGCTTGATTGCTCCCTTCTGGTTCATGTGAGCCAGGCCAGGGCCGATGGCTCCGTAATGCTCGATGGGATTCCCGGGCGATCGGAAGTTAAGCCAAAAAAAGAGGCCCTGACCGGGTGGTCCCGGAAAGAGCCTTTTGATCAAAGCTCCGCCTTTCTGCAGCCCCTCTTAAGTCACTAAATCACTTGTTCTTAAGCAGCTTCACCATCGCGGCGCCCATGGCATCGCCGATGTTCATGTAGGTCTCGGCATTCCCGCTGTAGTGGCCGCCGGAACTTCCGCCTTTGGACAAGGGATGGGTGTAAACCGCTGCGACGTTTCCTTTGAACTCCGGATATTTTCCGGACGCGCCGTCAACCGCCAGCATGGCATCGAGGATTTTTCCGCCGCCATCAGTGGCACCTTTTTTGGTCTGGCCGAGTGAGGCTGTTACAAACTTGGCGTTAGGTGCGTTGAAGTCCTTGCGAAGCTGTTTGATCAGATTCACGAGGTTCTTTTCGTAACGACCAGAAAGCGCTTCGCTTCGGCTGTCCCGATCACCCTGCCACCACAAAAAACCGGCAACTTCATACTCCTTCGCGTCGGGGTAATACTTGTCGAGTTCGCCCAAGATCTTCTTCACCCGGTCAACATCACCATCGTACTGCAGGCCGGCATACCAGCCGATCTTTTTGGGCTCTTCACCTTTCTTCCAACGCTCAGGCGATCCCTTGTATCCGGGGTGAACCCAGGTGACGCCTTTGGAATCGGTATGTTCAAAACTCTCGCTGCCCGGAGGAAGTAAGTCCCACCCAAGGCCACGGTTGCCGATGCAGCTTTTAAGGATCATCACGGGGGCCTCTACCGCATTTCCAACATGATGACCGATGCCAAACTCCGGGCCGATTTTCCCCTTCCCGATGGCCATCCACTCGTTGTTAAAAAGTCTCGTTTTACCCGGGCCGCCGCTTCCCATCACACGCACGTTGCGAACGTCCTTGCGCTCGGTCCATTTGCCTTCGTCATCGACGAGGTAAGGATAGAGGCTCTTTTCTTTGACTGCGTGTTCGAGGGAACCTTCGCCTCCACCGATCTTGCCGAAGCCGAGCATGTTGGATTGGCCCATCAGGATATAAACCTGAACCGGCTTCGTCATGTCGGCTGGTTTGCCGTCCGGATCGGGCAGTTGGTTCTCGGCACTTGCCACACCGGTGACGGTCAGGCTCATCGCCGCCAGAAAGCCCGATAGTTTCATTGCTTTGTAATTATTCATGGATTGTAGGATTCTGAGATTTCCACGGGACAATAAGAAGTATCACCGCATCGAATCTGATACGGTTTCAATCTCGGTCAGTCTTGCGATAAACACTCGTTGATTTGCGGATAACTTTCGCTTTGGCACGAATACTCCCTCCACCCGATACTTTCTTCCCGCGCGTCATTTTGAAACAGCCCCTTACTCGACGAAGCTGGGTTCAATGCTTTCGCCTTCAATTCTCTCGATCCACCCCTGAGCTTTGTCGTAACGAGGAGAAGATTGCTTGATCCGCTTGGCGTGCCCAAGAGCCCGGGAGGAAACGCCTTGCTCGTAGCAAAAACTCGGCTTGGTGAAGATTCTTGCGATCCGATTCCTCGTCCTAGTCAGGGTTGGAGCAGGAGAGGCAGACAAAGGCGGTGAAAGGGGTTTCACAAAAGAAAAGAAGCTTAAAAGGAGAGACCGATCTAAAGGACTTTGCTGACCTCAAAAAGGTGAAAGTCATTGCCAGTGAAGGTGGCGAAAATCGTTAGGACACGGAAGCATTGTGAACATCAGTTCGATGTTCACTGTATTATTTTTCCGATCTCTTAAGACGATAGTGTCCAAGTGGTGTCAATTCGAAGACTTCAAGACGGACCGTCCCAAATCTCAGATGGGAGAGAACCGGACACCTCCATCGCTCATAGGCTGACCGTGTAGACCAAAAATTGATGATCACTGTACGGTCGGGAACATGGCCGGCGTGCTCTACCAGACCGAAATGGAATCGGGGCTTCCCTGGATCCCCTCTCCGGGTAAGCAGCTGCCTGAAGGCACCCATTGGAGCGGAATCCCCACCAGCCGTTCGACTTGATTGGCCTCCGGTGACGCAGCGGCATCACTCATCCTTCTTGGGATAGGGCCGGAGCCCGAGGAGAATCTCAGCTCTTTCGGTGAGCGGCTTGGCCGCAAGTTCTTCGTCGGTGTATTCGGCAAGGTTCTGCGACACAAGATCGTAGACCGCCTGGCGATCCTGACTCGTGTCTACCTCGAGGCACTTCTTCTTGCTCTTGAAGAAATCCACGGTGGGAAGAGTTTCCGCCTTAAAGGTATCAAATCTCTTCTTGATGCTTTCGACATTATCATCACTTCTGCCGGAGAATTTAGCCCGTCCAAGGATTCGCTTTTCCAGCACTTCGATGGGGCACTCGAAGTACAACATCTTGGGCAGGTCCGCTTCCCCTCCGAAGACTTCACACCAACCTTCGAGGTTCTCCATGGAGCGAGGGAACCCATCCAGAAGAAAATTTCTCTTCCCGGTGGTTCGCGTCACGGTCTCCATCGTGTCCTTGAGAAGCGACACCATGATCGCATTGGGAACCAATTTCCCTCCAGTCATAAACTCCTCGATCGTCGCCGCTGCAGGTCCACCCGCTCTCCGCTTAACACGCAGAAGTTCTCCCATCGACAAATGCGTCCAACCCAGTTGGGACTCGGCAAGTTCACACATCGTCCCCTTTCCCGCTCCGGGGCCTCCCAACACAAAAACAACATTGGGCTTGGGGCAGGGTTGTCTCGGATCAAAATGATAAAGGCCGACATCCGGAGCCGGAGCCACTCCCTTCTTGTAGACGTGCCATTCGCGGTCCGTGGGTGGAAAGTCATCCTCGGAGGTAATGTCGTAAGCAAGATGGCCATCGAGACGACAGATTCTCCACGACGTGTAGCTGTTGGAGTAGGAAAGAGCCGGGCTTCGGGCTGACTTCCCATCCGCCCGATCCCATGCCATCTTTCCATTCCAATATCCCAAACTGGAAACTGTCCCGGACTCGGATTCGGCGGGCGGGGCGAGGGATGGAACAAAAAGGCCATCGACCTCAGGAATACCGGATCCTGTCACTTCGATGTAGAAGGTATTTGGTGGGAGCGCGTTGGTTTCTGCCATGATCGGATTTGTGGGAAATTTAGGTCATGAAATGCCGCTAAGTCCTTTTTTGCAAGGTCTCCTAAATTTTTCTCCAGGCCAGGCCTTCAGCAGCGGGTGTCACCAGTCAACACTTCCGCTTCACCCACAGAAAAATCCCATAAATGCCAACTTGCTCCGTCACAACTCAGCAGGATGGAGAATTTGGAGAAATGACCCTCCTGGTCTGGCCGGCATGATTTCCAAGGTCTCCAGAAACCTCCTTGACGAGATTCCAACGCCACAGACCACCCCTCTTTCTCCCCCTCTCCGATCTCCTCAACAACGCCCTCAAGCTCCTAACCTCAAAAGCAAAAATTCCTAGCATTTAACCTTCGCGTCTCTGTCGAGCGATGCGTGTTTTGATGGGCGGAGCAAATGCAGTTCAACCGAACTCAACGATGGTTGCGGCGGCGCACACCTACCTGATCCGCCACGGCGCGGCTCCCCACGAGATGGAAAACCGCAATGACAAGAGCGCCACGCCAAATAATTGGTTGAAGAGTGGAGTCAAATGAGGCGAGCAGGCGATCCGTCAATTTCCCCGGGCGATCACCATTAACTTTCCGCGCATCGCGCGCCAGTGACCCGGGTAGGTGCAGACGAATGGATACTCCCCCGGCTCTGTCGGCGCCATGAATTTGAGCTCGTGGCGCCCCCTCGGCTGGAGCAATTCCGTCGACCACAGAACTTTCTTCGAAGCCGGAATGTAGCCTTTTTCGCGGGCCTTGGCGTCTGCGGCCATCAGATCCGCAGCCGCTCCAATTTCCTCGATCGCTCCCGGTTCCACCACAACAAGGTTGTGCGGCATGAGGTCATTGTTTTCGAAAATCAGATGAACCGCCGCTCCGGAGGAGACCACCAAACGCGTGTGATCGTAGCGTAGCTGCCCCGGCACCGTTTTGATGAGAAAAGTCGTCGCGCCCAAGCCGTCCAATGCCTTGTCAAAATCCGCGCCGCCAGAGCCGGGCAGCATCCCCGCGAGGTCGCGCCCGAGGGCGAAGCTCTCCAGGAACTCGCGAGATCCGCGTGCCGTGGCGGACGCAGAATTGAGGTAGGCAATCACTTTTCTGGCGAGGGATCCAATCCGATCGGCAGGCCACGCCGCCCGATCCGCTGCGCGCACCGCGGCCGTTGCCGCCGCCCGATTTTCCCCTCTTCCGATCTGATCAAAAAGTGCCGCAACTGCCGCCGATTGATCCTCTACCGACTTGTCGAGATAATGCACTATCTGGTCCAGGGCGTATTCCAATCCCGGATCCATCGGATGCGCCTTCACTTCGAGTGCGACCGCCCTTGCCTGTGACGAATCGCTATCACCAATCGCCAACACCGCGTGCAGACGTACCCGTGCGTCCTCGTCGTTGACCCGAGCGCGGACCAGTTCCATCGATCCCTCAATCCGATGCTGCCAGGAGCGCAAGATTTGCGTCGCAGCGAGACGGGCTTCGGCTTGCTTCGCCCCGAGAACGCGGAGCAACAGTTCACTCTTGATGACACCTTGACCTTGGTAAACCCAGAGTGCTTCGACGAGATGGTGCTCGTAGTCCGGATCGGTCGCATCGAGATCACCGGACCACTTCTCCAAGGCAGCGATGACAAGCGCCTTCTCCCGACCGCGGAGTTCGGCGCGCACCAAATCTCTGGTGTAATTCTCGTAATCTTTCAGCAGCTCTAACAACTCAATAACTGGCCGGCCCTCGATCACAGGAGCCACGAGCGACGCCGCGCCCTTGCGAGAAATCCTCCAGATGCGCCCGTGCCCGCGATCGCGACCGGGGTGACGTTTTGAAAAGTTCACGTTCTCGAAAATATGCGTGTAGAAATCGGCGATGTAGAGCGCGCCATCCGGCCCCCACGCCATCGCGACCGGGCGGAAGTTCTTGTCCGTGCAGGTCGCCAGGGGTTCATGCCGCACCGCTTCGTAGACCGAACCCTTCGTCTCGAGATCATACCAGTGCGTGCCAACGTCGCCCTCGCAGTGATTCACGACGAAACGACCTTGCACCTCTTGCGGGAAGTGACGGTTGCGGACGAATTCGCATCCCGAGGCGATGGCGCCGCCCGGAGCGAACGACAAGTGGTCGGTGCGAATCTTCTGCTTCGGGTAAATGAACGGTGTCGAGATCACATCCAGCGGGTAATACTGCCCGGCCGAGGCATCGAGCAAGATCCCGCGCCCCCAGTGATCGAAGACTTTACCGTAGGGATTCCAGAACGCGTGAGACACCGGGATCTCCAGCCCATGCTCGCGTGGAGTATAGCGAAAGACGGCTGCATCACGAACCCGCCGTGGCCCGAGCGGCGTTTCGGTCTGCGTGTGGTAAAAAACTCCCTGGGAAAAATAGAGCGAGCCGCCAGGGCTCCAGCGGAAGTTGTTCATCGCGTGCTCGGCGTCCTCAGCACCAAACCCGTGCAAAACGGTCTGCACCCAATCAGCCTTGCCATCGCCAGTGGTGTCCTTTGCCAGAATCAGGTTCGGCACCTGCGCCACGAAAGCTCCGCCGCCATCGGCGAGCGCGAAACCATGGATCAGCTTCATCTTGTCGAGGAAGACGGAGTGCTTGTCAGCAACACCATCGCGATCCTTGTCCTCGAGGATCACGAGCGAATCCATCGGTTGCTTCCCCGGCAACGAATGCGGCCAGGTCGGCGAGTTCCCGACCCACAAGCGACCCTTCGCATCGAAACGGATCGCAAACGGATTCGCGATTGGGAAGCGCTGCTCCGATGCGAAAAGGTTGATCTCGTAGCCCTCGGCGACCTTGAACATGGCGAGCTGTTCCTGCGGCGTGCGCAGGTGTTTGTCGGACGGTCCGTCGCTTTCGACCTCCCACTGCGCCTCCTTCCCCTGCGCCACACCAGGAATTTTACGGTTGCCCGGAGTTGGAAACCACACCGGCTTCCCTTCGACGGGTTCGGCGCCCCAGATTTCAGATAACTTCGGTTTCTCCATGGCCCATAGTTCGCGCTCAGTGGCCTCGATCAAGAGCTTGCGCTGCTCGCGCTCAGCAACCAGATGCATCGCCCCGCGCGACGTGTTGCGGCCACCGTGAATGTAGGAAGCATTGGGCGGATGCCACCATGCAAAATAATGATGGTTCTTCTCGTAGACCGCACGACGGAATTTTTCATCGCCCGGCTTCACCAATGGGAGGGTTAGATCATCGCTCCACAATTCCAGTCCACGTGCCATCAACCGACTCACCGACCAATCGCCGTACTCGGTCAGGTGGATCCCGTTGATCGTAATTTTCTGATCCGGAAAATTCGCGGCCCGCTTGAGTGCCGGAGTGAAAAGATCGAGGAAACGTGCTCCGTGTTCCCTTGCCACCGCCTCGGAGGCCTCGGAGTAAAGTTGGATCCGACGGTTCTCCTCAACGCCATTTGCCGATCCACCACCGAGATCCTCAAACGGGATCGGCGAGACCAACACGATGCGGGGCGCGGATTCTCCGTTGAACTTTCGTCCCTGCAGCTCTTTCAAAAACTTCCCCAGCCCGGCTTTATAGTGATCGAGTCCCGCCGCCCCCTGAAACGATTCGTTGAGGCCGAAACAGAGGAACAGGAGATCGGCGCGATGTTCCTCCAGCTCGGCGAAGAGCTCGGGGAACCCTCCCGGGCGCATGCGCATGTCCACCTCATCGGCCGACCACCCCATATTGCGCACACGCAACTGATGATCAGGAAAACGACTGTGTAGGAACGTTTCGAAATACCCGAACAGCTGCATCCGCTCAGCGAAGGTGTTGCCGAGGATGACAATGCTGTCCCCCTTCTCGACCCGCAGCGGTTCGGCGCGCAACCGGGCCCCCAACAAGATCAGAATCAGAATCGGGAGACGTGATAGGAAAGTCATGACAGCTCAGTCTAATCCATACCCGCCCCGTGCCGGAAGCCCTATCTGCCAGATCCCAAATTCGTGAAACGCATCGAGAGGCTGATTTTCAAAGAGACCCTGCGCGGTTTCACCGGCTACACCAAGACCGATAAACTCTACTCCTTGACCCATCAGAGCACGCTCGGCTGCTTCGATCCAGAGACCGAGAAAACCAAAAAGAAAGTCGCCTCGCTCAAGATCCCCGACGGCAAAGAATTCGCTAGCTTCAAGTTCATTAAGGTCCAGATGCGCGATGGAAAAGTCGAGCGCATCAGCGACGAGTTCGGACTCGGACGAGTCGGGCTCGGCCAGTAACTGACTGCTAGAAATTTGCTTTTCACGCAGGGCGTTGAGGGGAGAAAGTTTTTTCGACGTCAATCGCTCAGTCACCATCGCTGCCACGAACTCACGACGAAGTAGCACTGATCGCTAAACGCCCTCCGGGGTCCCCCACTCCATCACTTCTTTTTCCTGGCCAGAGGCTCGTCTACTTCGATCTTTAGCATCAATGCGGACAGCTCGGCAACTTTGTCGGGAAACTGCGTGGCAAGGTTGTTCTGCTCTCCCAAGTCGACCTCGAGATCGGAGAAAGAGGCCGATCTCCTTCCCGGCGACGCAGATCAACAATCCGGCTCCACCGATTTTTGGGAATGTGGAGTTGCTTCCCTCACTTTGAGCTGGCGGGTGGAGTCGCTAATTCGAGCTGGTTTTGGCCGGGTGGATCAGACATCATTAAAGTTGATTCAGCGAAAGTATGAAAGCGCCAAAGCTCATTCTCATTCTCATCCTCATCTCGATCTCTGCATTCACGGTCGCGGCGCCTGCGCAGAATTTGGATAAGGCCACGAAGGAGGTGCTCGATCCAGCGCGCCAGAAGGAGATCTGGGATGCCGAGCATGTCACCTTCAAGATCGAGAAGCGATTTGGGAAGTGGTTTTTGGACGGCTTGCGCAAACGAGATGCGGGGATCCTGGCGGCGGCATTTCACAAGGAATTCTCGGGCGCGGTGATCGCGGATGAGGCTTCGTTGGAGAAACGCAGCAAGGGCGCTATCGAAGAAGTTCGGCGCACCGCGGGTGGGCGGCCGGCGAACGCGGGTAATGTGGTTGCGGCGCTGATGGGCCAGCTGCAATCGCTGGAAGAGATTGAGACCCTGCGCTTGCGCGTTCTGCGGATCGCGGCCGCAGGTGAGGGCCAGTGGGAGACGCGTCTTTTGCTGACGGCATCTGGGCTCAGTGACGGAGGGACGCTGACGGCGCTCGATTCGGAGCATGTCGTCGGCTTCCGGATCAAATCAGAAGCGGATTTTCACGCGGGCGCGGTGGTTTCCTCTTGGAAAATCCAATCGGAAGGCAGGCGCAACGCCCCGCACAAGCTGATGGAGGAGGTTACCGAAGCCAGCCAGCTGCATCGCCTGCCTCTCGCCGACAACTGGAAATTGCCCAAAGAGGAGATTGCCCAACGCTACAGCTTTCAGTTTGCGGTCGAGGATTTCGATCGAGACGGATACCTCGACATCGCGATCGCATCGGTGCGCGGACCGACGGCGCTGCTCAAGTCGCTCGGGGGCAAGCGCTTCGCGGTCGCGAACCAGGCCTTCGGGCTTCCGATGATGGCGACTGCGGCGCAGCGCGCGCTGGCTTGTTGGTTGGACTTCGACAACGATGGTTTCCCTGACTTGATCCTCGGCGACCGGGTCTATCGGAACGTTGGAGGGAAAAAGTTCGTAGAAATCACTGCCGAATCGGGCCTCGAGTTCCCGCGCTCGCCGATGGGCTGTAGCATTGCGGACTACGATGGCGACGGTCTGTGCGACCTCTACGTGCTCTACCAGGGTGCTGGTGCCGGGGATGAGCCACTGCCTTGGGTCGGCGATGAGATTTCTGGCGCGCCGAATGTGCTGTGGAAGAACCTCGGCGGTGGGCGGTTCAAGAATGTCACTGCGGAGAGCAAGGCCAGCGCGGGGAAGCGCAATTCCTTCGCCGCAACCTGGCTCTATGCCGACGACGACGCCTTGCCCGATGTTTACGTCGCCAATGATTTCGGTTCCAACAACCTGCTACGCAACAAGGGCGACGGCAGCTTTGAGGAGATCGCCAAGGCGAGCGGTGTTGCTGACTTTGCGACCAGTATGGGCGTTGCCAGCGGCGATCTGGACAACGATGGTTCGCCTGAGATCTATGTCGCCAACATGTATTCGAAAATGGGGCGGCGCATTATCGGGCAGGTATCCAAGGACGATTACGGGCCGGGTGTTTACCAGCAGATCAAGGGCGCTTGCGCAGGCAACCGGCTCTACAAGCGCGGTCCCGGCGGCGGCCGTTATACGGAATGGAGCGAGCCCTGGGGCATTAACGACATCGGATGGGCTTACGCGCCCGCGATCGCAGATCTCGATAACGATGGCTTGCTCGACCTCCACGCGACGACCGGCTTTCTCAGCTTCGATCGTGGCAAACCAGACGGATGAACTTGCTTATGGAGGTCTGTCGTGTCACAGCCCCATGATCGGCTCAGCCAGCTTGATGCGATCGGTGAGATCGATGAGGAAGCGGGTGAATTCTGGGTCAAGAATCCTTTCGAGATGCCAACCGCACGGGAAAACCTGAGCGCCTTCGAGCGTAATCGGACTTTCCTCAACCTCGACGGCAACTCCTTCATCGATGTCTCCTTCGCCTCGGGGGCGGATATTGACTCCGATTCCCGCAGCGTTGTCGCGGCAGATTTCAACCTCGACGGAGCGACCGACCTGCTTGTCGGATCGGTCGGAGGCGGCTCCTTGCGGCTGTTCCTCAACCGTTTCCCGAAGGCCAACTACGCCCGCATCCGCCTCGAGGGTTCCGAGAGCAACCGTGCCGGGATTGGCGCGCGACTCACGGCCACAGTGGGAGCGCGGAAACTGGTCCGCGACCTGTTCGCGCCCAATGGTTTCATGGGGCAGGGGCCAGCAGAGATCATTTTCGGACTCGGGGACGCCACCGCGATCGACCGCCTCGAAGTCCGTTGGCCGTCAGGAAAAACACAGGTTTACGACAATCTTGCCGCGAACAAGTATTTCTTGCTCAAAGAGGAGCCGAAATAGCACGGCGGCGAAATAAACCACGTGACCGGCCTCACGCAAGACGCGGGCGGATTTGATGGCGAGTTCTTTTTGACGGCTCATGGCGGGCGCAGACCGTTGTTCTGATTGAAGCGGGAGGCAATGCGAATCTCGATGGTCCGATCATCAAGATTGTTTAGTAGTATTGAGTTTTGATTAAAATATTTGACTCGAGAGGGGGGCTTAGTGTAGCACTTTCGCTAACTCAAATTTTCGAGTCGCTATGTCAAAGTATCTAAATAATAAATTAACTGTGGTCCCGTTTTTGGCCATTGCCTTGGTCTCTTCCGCAGGGGCTGCTGATCTCCTCGTAGAAGATTTTTCCGCCAACGATGGCGGATTTGTTCAAGAAGCAACCGGAGCCTCGCCGATTCCGGCAACCTATAACTCGGGGAGTGGGACCTGGTCGATTGAAGGAGATGACTCCGGACCAGCAACCAATACCATTACCAGTCCTGCCATTACAGTTCCTTCGACTTCTGGGATTCAGGTGAGCTTTGATCATCGATACAGTATTGAGGGCGACGATTGGGATGGATGCGGCCTGCAAATTTCGATTGATGGAGGAGAATTTAAGAACGTTCCGGCCTCAGATTTTTCGCAGAATGGGTACACCAACAACTTCCCTTTGATCGGAAACCATGTTCTGAAAGGTCTTGATGGATTTAGTATGGAATCGGTTGGCTATGGAGCCGGAACTTTTATCACGAGTGTCGCCAGCGTGGGAGGCGTTGCTGTTGGATCAACGATTCAGGTTCGTTTTGTGGGTGCCTTTGACGAAGGAGCACGGGGAGCGGGAATTCCAAACTGGGAGATTGATTCGGTCAAAGTGGAGACACTCTCGGACACCGATGGCGACGGCATTCCAGACAGCTATGAAGACGCCAACGGACTCGACAAGACGGTGAATGATGCCGAAGACGACCTCGACTCGGATGATTTAAGCAACATTGATGAGTATGTCGCCGGGAGCGATCCCCAGGATGACGACAGCGATGATGATGGCCTCAAGGATGGCGCGGAAACCAACACCGGCATTTACGTCAGTGCCACCGATACCGGAACCAATCCTCTGAGTGAGGACACGGACTCCGATGGCCTGCTGGACCTCGTTGAAACCAACACCGGCATTTTTGTGGATGCGGACGATCCCGGGACGAACCCTAATCTCGCTGACACCGACAATGACGGCTTCAATGATGGTTCGGAAATCGCATCATCGACCGATCCGAATAACGATAAAAGCGTGCCGCAGCTCCCCGAACCTCTCTTGTACTTTCCTCTCGACGAGGCCATCGGTGCAACCGTCGCCGTCGACAGCACTGGCAAAGGCTACGATGGCACCGTCGTCAGCTCCGTCACCTTCGGCGAAAGTGGTGCCCCGGGGGGCTCTACTCCCTCGGGTGCCGCGCGATTCACCGACGGCATCCTCAACGTGACCACTTTCGATGTCCCGGCGCTCTTGGGCAACCGCGACGGCGCGGGATTAGGTGATATGGGGAGCTACACCATGGTGGCCTGGATCAAGCCTGACGCCGCCTCGTTAGCCGGTGACCGCTTCTTTTTCGGGCAATCGAGTCAGGGAATCCATAACGGTTTGCGCAACAACGGACGTCTCCACCAGGCGCACTGGGGCAACGACCACTACGCCAACACAATTCTGAACGATACCGACTGGGTGCACGCGACCTTCGTCTATGACGGGGCCGCCGACCTCGGCACGATCTACTTGAACGGCACGGCCGACAGCGAGCCCACCGCAAAGGCGAGCCCGAACGGCTCCGGTAACCTTATCATCGGCGGCCGCCAAGGTGGCGAAGCCTGGTACAACGGTTTGATCGATGACGTCGCCGTCTGGGACTCGATCCTCACCGATGCCCATATTCAGGCACTCGCCGATGGCGTGAATCCATTTTCTCCCGTGACTGGCGATGACAATGAGAACGGTGGGGCTGGCGATGGTATGGATGACGGTTGGGAGCTTGCGAACAATCTCGATCCTACCCTCGATGACTCTGCGGAGGATCCGGACGACGATGGACTCACCAATCTCGAGGAATGGAACGGCGGTGAAAATCCCACCAACCCCAGAGAGGCCGACAGCGACGGCGATG
>JAPKDJ010000175.1 GCA_026421245.1 Akkermansiaceae bacterium
CAGTTTTTACGAATCTGAAGATCGAAAATGGCGTTGAGATGGTCCCGCACAAGGGTCGCCTTTTCGTGATGGAGCGAAACGGAAAAATCTGGTCGTTTTCGGAAAAGGATCCCACACTGGTCTTGGAATTATTCCACGATCTCAAGCTGAAGGAAGTCAAAGGACAGGCTTTTAGTATGGCGTTTCATCCGAATAAGCAGGAAGTCTTTCTGACCTATGCAACGGCGCGAAACGTCGAGGGAGGAAACCGCCTCTCGCGATTTCGATATCGTTCTTCTGATTCAGGGGCACTGGTCCTGGATTCCGACAGTGAAGAAATTATTCTGAAATGGCGAAGCGGAGGGCATCACGGGGGAAATGTTCAATTCGGCCCCGATGACGGTTTTCTCTACCTCTCGACCGGCGATGCAGCCCCTCCAAATCCGCCCGACAGCCTCAATACAGGACAGGACAATTCCGATATTCTTTGCTGTATTTTAAGGATCGACATCGATGATCCGAAGGTCGGCAATCAATACGAAATCCCAAAGGACAATCCTTTTGTTGATATAGAAAACGTGCGTCCGGAAATTTGGGCGTTTGGTCTGCGGCAACCGTGGAAGATGAGTTTCGATTCGAAAGGTCGGCTGTGGGTGGGTGAAGTTGGTTGGGAACTCCGGGAAATGATTCACCTTGTCGAGAAAGGCGGTAACTACGGCTGGAGCGCCATGGAGGGAGATAATCCGGTTAAACCCGAAACAGCCAGTGCTTTGGTGCCGATAACACCGCCTGTCGCGCCTCACCCTCATACCGAAGCAGCGTCCATTACCGGGGGATTTGAATATACTGGCTCCCGTCTTCCCGGACTGCGCGGTGCCTATATCTATGGCGATTACGAAACGGGAATCATCTGGGCTTTGCGTCACGATGGCAAAGGAGTCGTCGAGCACACTGTGATCGCCGATACCCCGCATAAGATCTCTACCTTCGGCCTCGGTAACGATGGGGAGCTATACTACGTTCATTATGGAGAGAATTCGCAGATCTACCGATTAGCGATCAATCCGAAAGCTGGTCAGCAGTCCGATTTCCCCCGCAAACTCAGCCAGTCAGGCCTCTTTTCAAATGTGGCCAGGCAAACTCCTGCGGCGGGAGTCTATCCTTTTGAGATTCACGAACCAATGTGGGAAGACGGCGCCAAAGCGACCCGCTACATCGCCCTGCCGGAAGACCATAGAATCAACACACACTACGACTATCGTGAAAACGGCTCCTACCGGGCAACCACCACCTGGCCGAGCGACGCCGTGCTTGCCCGGACGATTCAATTGGGCGAAAAACCGGTGGAAACGCAGCTGCTTCATTTCGATGGCGACGCCTGGAATGGATACAGCTATCGATGGAATGACGACTCGACTGACGCCAACTTGATCGAAGCCGAAGGGGAGGAATTCGAAGTGCCTTCGACCGACTGGAAAGGTGGTTCACGCTACCGTATCGCGAGCCGTGCCGAATGCATGCGTTGTCACAATATGTGGAACAAGTTCACTCCCGCATTCGAGCCAATGCAGCTGGCGGGTTTTACTGATTTTCCTCGTCAGCCCGCCCGGGAAGTGGCGACCTCTCTCGGCTTGGCGAATGCGCGATTTTTTCATAAAGATGAAGCTAGGGGAAAACTCACCGCCAGCCGGGAATCCGGATCGCTGGAAAAACGGGCCCGCTCCTGGCTTCACGCGAATTGCTCCCACTGCCATCGTCGGCACGGGGGAGGCAGCGCACCATTAGAAATCAATTTTGACCGAACCCTCACGGAGTCCGTCACCCTCTGGCAGGCTCCCACGCGCGGTGACTTCGGCCTGAGTGATGCCCGGGTCATCGTCCCCGGACAGCCGTCGCGTTCAGTTTTGAATTACCGCGTCAGCACGATTGGCAATGGCCATATGCCACCACTCGGGCCGAGAGAAGTGGACGCGAATGGGGCTCAGTTGTTGTGGGACTGGATCAAAAAAATGCCGACTCAACAGGGTACAGACGGTGATTCAATGGGTGGTGGTGATACTACCGCAGCTATGGAATCTGCCCACCGGATCGCAATCGGTGACGTCACTGGAAAAGATCGCGCGAAGGCAATAACAGAGGGCCTGTCTTCACCCAACGGAAACGTCCGCGCACTATTCGAGCGATTTCGTCTTCCGCATGAGAGGCCCCAACCGAAAAAGCTGGATCCCGGCCGACTCCTCAATCTCACCGGCGATGCCGAAGCCGGTGCAAAACTGCTTTCCTCCACTGGACAGCTCGCCAGCTGCCTCGCTTGTCACAAGATCGGTAAAGCGGGTGGCGTGCTCGGTCCCGATTTGACGCAGGTTGGCTCGCGTTTGAGTCGCCAGCAACTTCTGGAGAGCTTGACTGAGCCCTCAAAGACCATCGCTCCCGAGTACCGACTCTGGATAGTGGAGACCAAAAACGGCGATGCTTTTTCCGGCTTTCTTCTCGACAGGACTGAAGCGGGCTTGGCTCTTAAGCTCGCCACTGGCCAAGAGATGAAAATTCCAGCCGACGAAATCGGCTCGACCAAGCCGCAGCCGATTTCCTTGATGCCTGCAGAGCTGCTGAATTTGTTAACCGAGCAGGAGGCTGTCGACTTGTTGTCGTACCTGGAATCTCTACGGTGAAAAATTACCTTTCAAAAATCATGAACTCGACCCGATCATTCTTTATCATTTCGTTTCTCGCCATTGGTTCGGTTCTGTCCCGGGACGCGGCCCCTCTCTTTGTTGCCGAGCCTGTCACAGAGCCTGGATTGTTCACGGGCGGAATTGAAGGCCCGGCCTGCGACCGGG
>JAPKDJ010000085.1 GCA_026421245.1 Akkermansiaceae bacterium
CAGATTTTTCGAGCTTTTCTAGGATGAAGTGGTCGATCGCGTTACGTGGCCACTTCTTGGAAACGATTTCAGGAAGTTCCGGGCGCTCGATCTTTTGCAGTGACCACCAATTCTTATCCGCCTGAGAATAGACCTGCGAGGCAGCCGTTGCGAATACGAACACAGTCAGCGTGAGAAACTTTTGCAGATTCGGCATATAAGTATGGTGTAGAGGCGGCGCACGGATGGCAAGTAGAAGGAGCCAAGGCTCTCCGCACCAACATAATTCAGTTCGAGAGTCGGAGCAGTTGTGATTAGTCACTGGCCTGGCAGCGAGGATCGGGCGCCGCCGTTTCATTCTTCGGAACACCTCCACCAAACTCAGAATAGACGCCGGTGAAACAGGGAAACGAAGCGCATCAGACGGGGGGAACTCTGTCTGCCATATCCCCGGATTAGCTGGCTGGTCGGTTTTGTTTGTGAGGGGGATTGGCCGGAAGAGTTTCCTTGGCAGGGACTCCCGAAATCGTTCGTCGTTTTTGGTTCATGTGGGATTAGATTTCAGACAGAATCGTTCCTTCTGCTTATGATTTTGTTTCGTTTCTTCGCTGGCTTTTTATTTTTTGTCTTACCTCTGGTTGCGCAGAGCATCAGTAGGACCAAGACATATCCAACATTCCCGGTCGGGCCGACCGGTCTGAACGTTTCAATCGATCCTGGGTTGAAGGTAATAATCCAATCGGTTGATGCTGGGACGCCTGCTGTCGAAGCCGGTTTTAAGCCAGGGGACATATTGACCTCGGCGGGCGGGAAGTCCCTTTCTGTTTTTGATCCTCGTGTCGTGTTGGGTGAGGCGATTGGTCTTGCGGAAGCGGAAGATGGCAAGCTTGTGCTGGAAGCGGCACGAGGTGGGAAAACTGAAAAGGTGGTTCTTCAACTCAAACCACTGGGCGCGTATCGAATTAGTTGGCCTTATGAGTGCCCGAAATCTCGCGCGGTGATTGCGGCTAATTCAAGGCATGTCGCAGAGGCACTTCACGAAGACGGTTCATACCTGCTCGGACAGACCAAGCTTGGGCCCATGGATTTAAAAGCGTGTCTCGCAAGTCTCTTTCTTTTGTCTACCGGTGAAGATAGGCACCTCCCGGCAGTGGAGAAGCATGCCCTGATCCTCGCGAAGGCCGCCGAATCGCGTCGTAACGCCGGAGGGCACATTAACTGGCAACTTGGCTATCAGGGGATTTTCCTCGCCGAATATTTTCTGCGGACAGGCAACGAAAAGGTTCTTAAAGGACTCAAAGAAATCTGTGATTGGGCGGTCGATGGTCAGGCTGCCGGGGGGTGGGGGCATGGCGCCAATCCGAGTCCTGGTTATGTGCAAAGTGGATTGTTGAACCACACCACGGTTCCGATCGTTACCGCGATGATTTTGGCGAGAGAGTGCGGGGTTAATTTTGATGAAACAGCCTACGCGAGTGCCATTCAGTTTATGTATCGAATGGCAGGACATGGATGTGTTCCATACGGTGATCATCGAGGCGAGCTTTGGTGGTCCAACACCAACGGGAGAAACGCGATGCTCGCTTGTGCCTTATCCCTGTTGGATGAGCCCCGTTTCCAAGCTGCTTCTGAGCACCTCGCATTGCTGGTTGCCGATTCCTACCATCAACCGGAATTTGGTCACACCGGAGGAGGTTTTAATGTGATGTGGCGGGGAATGGCTTCGATCCACATTCCTAAGAATCGGCAAAACCACTACCAGCGTCAAATGAAGAAACTGGCCTGGTACTATGATCTTGCCCGCATGCCAGACGGAGGTTTTTCAATGTTGGCAACCCCTCCGTCAAACACACGTTACTTTGGTCGGGGATGGGGAGTCTCGATCGGGCTCACATACACCGCGCCCTTGGCAAACCTCCGCATTACCGGAGCTCGACGAGGCGAATTTAGCGTGAAGACTCCGCCGATTGATTTTTCATGGGGAGCGGAAGCAGATTTGGCATTTCTTTCCACAGAGGATGCCAAAGGTTTTAAAGATGAAAAGGCTCCTCCACATGTGGTTTACGACCGTTTGTTGGGAAAGGAAACGAAGAAAGCGACCGTGGAGTTTTGTGCGGAACACTTGCAGCATTTTAGTCCTTTGGTTCGAACATGGGCAGCAAAGAGACTTAAGGAGATGAAGTCCGAAGAAGCGGTTGCTTCACTGGTAGGGATGGTCGGTCATGGCGACCCACGGGTGCGTCGGGCTGTTTACGATGCCGTTTCCGGATACGACAATTGGGGGCGTCCTTTTAAGACGACGATAGACCCGGAGACAGTCTCGCAGAAGTTTCTCCCTGCCATTTTAAAGACGCTCAATGATCCCGCCGCTGCATGGTGGGAACTGGATGGAGCTCTTTTTGCGTTGGGGTGTGCAAAACCAGAGGACATTCGCAAGAGCCTGCCGTTGATTCTGAAGTTCGCAAAGCACGAGGAATGGTATCTCCGTGAGGCTGCCTTCTGGGCCATTGTCGGCCTGAGAGACTCAATCTCAGGGGAGGAATTTTCCCGACTCACGGAAATCTACGGAGCGTCACGCCATGTCTTTGCCCGGTCATCCTATGATGCCGGATTTCGTGCGATTTTGAAAAGTAGTCGGGCTCAAATTGACGAGGTGAGCATGAGAAAAGCGGTCAGGATTTTGGGGAAAACAACCCATCAGCCTGGTGTCATGCCGGGTTATGGGACCGCTGGAATTCATGAGGCAACTCATCGAACCATGATGGTTCTTAAACATTTCAATTCGGAAGTCTACCCGCATCTCGTCGACGACTTTGTGAAATACCTGGATCTCTGGGAACCCTACTACCAGCACAGTGTTTGGTTGATCACTGGAAGCAATTGGCAACCGGGGATCCCAAAGGTTTTGGCTGGGATGGGCGAAGAAGGGAAACCTGTCGTCCAGGCGTTAAAGAGAGTGCAGAAGCGCTTTGAATCCTTCGACCGGAAACGCGTGGGTAAAGCGGGACCCCAACTTGAAGAGCAGATTCAATCAGCTATTTCAGCTTGGGAAGCTAAACACGGCCCGGGCTAGAGTACGAGTTCTTTGATCACGTGGCCGTGAATGTCGGTGAGGCGGAAGTCGCGCCCCTGATAGCGGTAGGTGAGCTTACGATGGTCAATGCCGAGCAAGTGAAGGATTGTGGCATTAAGGTCGTGAATATGAACACTTCCCGGAGTCCAGTGATCCTTGGTCGGTTGCGGGAAGATGGGCGTGCCGTCGGCCTGGACGATGTTATAGCCGTAGTCGTCGGTGCGGCCATAGGTGATGCCGGGCTTGACTCCGCCACCGGCCATCCAGGTTGTGAAGCAACGGGGGTGATGGTCCCGCCCGTAATTCTTTTCGGTGAGCTTACCCTGGCAGTAGGCGGTGCGGCCAAATTCACCGCCCCAGACGACGAGAGTATCCTTGAGCATGTCCCTTTGTTTGAGGTCGGTGATCAGGGCGGCGCAGGCCTGGTCGATATCCTTGCACTGTGATTCGTGCTCGCGAGGGAGATTGCCGTGGGCATCCCAACCGCGGTGGAATATCTGAATGTTTCGCACTCCGCGCTCGGCGAGACGGCGGGCATTGAGACAACAGGCGGCGAAAGTTCCGGCCTCGCGGGCCTCCTCACCATAGAGGGTAAAGGTGGATTCCTTCTCTTCCGAGAGATCCATGAGCTCTGGAACCGAGGTTTGCATCCTGTAAGCCATCTCGTGTTGCTTGATACGAGCGAGAATTTCGGGGTCTCCAAACTGGTCGTGTTGGGTTTCGTTGAGTGCGGCGAGAGCGTCGAGTTGGGTGCGCCGGTCGGTGCGCGATACTCCCTTGGGATTGTTGAGGTAAAGGACGGGGTCACCCTGGCTTCGGAGAAGGACTCCTTGATGTTCAGAGGGAAGAAAACCTGGTCCCCAAAGCCGGTTGAAGAGGCTCTGCTCACCGAAGTTGGTTTTGGCGTGCATGACGACATAGCCGGGAAGATCTTCATTCATGCGACCCAATCCATAGCTCAACCATGATCCGAAACTGGGCCGTCCGGGGATCTGACTGCCAGTTTGAATGTAGGTGACCGCCGGGTCGTGGTTGATCGCTTCAGTGAAGGTGCTGTGAACAACACATAGTTCTTTGGCAACTTTTGCGGTGTGCGGGAGAAGTTCGCTGACCCACACTCCCTGGTCGTTGTTGTCCTGCTTGGTGAAGGCATACTTCGAAGGGCAGAGGGGGAGTGTTTTTTGGCCTGCGGTCATTCCGGTGATGCGCTGGCCATCACGGATGTGCTCGGGCAGATCCTTTCCGAACATCTCCTTCATCTTGGGTTTGTAATCCCACATGTCCTGCTGACTTGGGCCCCCGCTCATAAAGAGATAGATGACGCGCTTTGCTTTGGCGGGGTGGTGGAGTCCCTCGGGAGAATCCGGAGTCTGGGCGAGGAGTTCCGACCCGAGAAGCTGGGCCATGGTGGCGGTGCCAAGACCGAGTGCGCTGCGACCAAAAAGCTGTCGCCGGGTCATGTTGAGATCGTTTTCGCGAGAAGGATTCATTCGATTTAAAAAGTTGGATTAGAAGAGGGAGAGGGCGACATCGCTGGCGAGTACGGTGATTGCCACCTGGGTCCAAGCGGCGAGTTCGATTTGGTTCAAGGATTCGTTGACGGGGGATTCTCCAGTTGAGAGGAGAGCCTTGGCGTCTTCAGGTTTTGAGGTGAAACTCTCAGTCATGGCAGCAAGAAGCTTGAGACAGGTAAGACGTTCACGTTCCTGCGCCGGTCGGCAGGCAAGAAGCTTGTAGAGAATGTCGAGACGTTGCTTGTCGTCGTTTGCAGACTGGATGATTCTCTCCGCCAGATTTCGGGCCATCTCGGTCCGCTGGGTTTCATTAAAAAGCGCGAGCGACTGAAGAGCAGTGCTGGTGCGCGATCGCTTTACGCAACTAGATTCCCGGTTCGGCGCGTCGAAAAGGGTCATCATGGGATGCGGGCTGGTGCGCTTCCAATAGACGTAAAGACTGCGCCGGTAGAGCAGGGCCCCTTTATCCTGAACATAGTCTTTGGTGTTGCTGCCAGGGTGCATCAGGGCCTTCCACAGGCCGACCGGTTGGTAGGGTTTCACGCCTTCTCCCCCCATGGTGTCGTCGAGAAGATTGCTGGACCAAAGGGCGATGTCACGAATGACTTCAGCATCCAGTCGGAAGCCCGGTCCGCGCGCAAAGAGTCGGTTTTCGGGGTCATCAAGATCGGCGCGTCTTTTTGAACTCTGTTGGAAGGTCTTGCTCATGACCATGAGTTGGAGCACGTGCTTGAGGTCCCAGTTTTTTTCCTGCAATTCGACCGCCAGCCAATCGAGAAGTTCAGGGTGGGTAGGTTGTTCTCCCTGAAGGCCAAAGTCTTCCGGAGTGCGAACGAGTCCATATCCAAAGACGCGCTGCCACATGCGATTGATAAGAACGCGTGCAACGAGGGGGTGTTCCGAGGATGTCAGCCAGCGGGCAAGGCCGAGTCGGTTGCGGGGGGCATCATCGGGGAAGCTCCCCATGACGGCCGGGACGTCAGGCTGAAGCGGGTCTCCAAAGGGGCTATGATATTCGCCGCGTTGGAGAACTTTGGTAACGCGGGGCTTTGGGAGTTCGCTGGCAACGAGAGTGGTGGTGGTGAAGGACTTTTGCGGGTCGGGCGCGCCTTCTATCTTCTTTTCGAAGGCATCCAGAAGCTTCCACTCCTCGGGATTTGCCGGAGCCTTCATTGCGGGGCCGTGGTCGTATTTGTTGCCATCGAGTGGACTCTCGGCGGTGCTGTTAAAAAAGGCGAGGAGGCTAAAATATTCGTCGTGAGTGATAGGGTCGTATTTATGAGTGTGACAGCGGGCGCAAGTCAGAGTCATTCCGAGCATCACCGTGCCCAGTGTTTCGGTGCGATCGAAGTTGTTCTTGGCCTGAAACTCGGCGGCAATCGCTCCACCTTCCGCGGTGGTGGGATTCATTCTCACGAATCCGGTGGCGATTTTTTGAGTGATGGTCGAGTTTGGGAGAAGGTCGCCCGCAAGCTGCCAGGTGATGAAATCATCGAGAGGGAGATTGTCGTTGAATGCACGGACGACCCAATCCCGGAAGGGAAAGATGCCGCGGCGATTGTCGAGATGAAGGCCATGAGTGTCGCCATAGCGAATGGCATCGAGCCAGTAGCGGGCCTGGTGCTCTCCGAAGTGAGATGAATCGAGGAGAGTTGCCACGAAGTCTCCGTAGGCGCCAGGATTTTTGTCAGCGAGATATTTTTCGAGGACTTCAGGTTCTGGCGGAAGTCCGGTGAGGACGAGGGCCGCGCGTCTCGCGAGGGTGGCCCGGTCCGCTCGGGGAGCGAGGGTCACAGGAGGCGTGTGAGCCTTGTGACCGGCGCTGATGTAGGAATCGAGGACCTCGGATTTGGGAGCGTCTTTTTCTTTGCGTGGTGGAACAAATGACCAATGCGAGGCGTATTTCCCACCTTCCTTGACCCAGCGGGAAAGGACCTCCCTTTCGGAGTTTGTCAGTGGTTTGCCGTCGTCCTCCGGAGGCATGGGGTCGTCCTCGTCGTGAATCCGGAAGATGAGTTCACTTCCTTCAAGGTCATCAGGATCGATGGCTCGAATTCCTTTCCTGTCCTTGATGGCGGCGACATAGCTGTCAAGACGGAGGTCCTTGGCTTTCTTTGTATCTGGTCCATGACAGGTAAAGCACTTGTTGGAAAGGATGGGAAGGACTTCACGGGCAAAGTCCACGGGCTCTTCTGCATGAAGAATACCGACGGGAAAAGCAGTGATCGAAAGGAGGATGCGGAAACAGAAGGAAGTCATTTTCAAGGGTGAATGTATGAATCTATAACAAGAATTGTGACGAGTCGATCAATCAGAGAGCCTTTGTCAGTTAGGGCGACAAAGCGAGGGAGAGGAGAGGTTCGTGGTAAGTGCGATTTCATGAGTGCGCGGCGTTGGCTGACCCGATCATGAGGAGCACATAGGTGCGTGGATTTCATGCCCCGCCTGTTCTAGGGCCGAAGTTTAGTGGAAATAGAAAAACTCTTTCGCGCTAAGCATTTCAATGACCCGCTAAGAAATTGCCCTGAGTTCCTCGCGAAGATCAGAAAATTAGGGTTCCGTTTGGAGCCATGGTAAAGTAAGTTTACGACGATCTAATGAAAATAAACACCAGTTTTCTTCTCGTCGCAGCGGCTTTCTTTGCGGTTGGAATGGCGGTGGATCGCATCATCTCTTCACCCGGCGCGGAGGATGTCCCGGCCAGGGACGGAGCGGCTCGTCCGCGAACTGGCGATTCGTCGAGGAGTCGCTCGATGGTCTCCCAGTCCGGTCGCAGTGACTCGGAGCAATCACGTGGCGAGGGAGAAGACGGCTTTCCAGGTTCGGTAAGGCAGGCCCTGGAAGAGCTGGAGCGGGGTGGTCACATGGATGCAGGGACCGCGAAACGTCTTTTAGAACTAGCTCCGGCTGGCCGGGAGCGGCGGCGCATCCTCGAACATCTCGCCAGCCGCTGGGGAGAGCGGGATGGCGAGGCCGCCGCCGAGTGGGCCAACAGCTTGGAAGGAGTTGACCGTCGGCGAGCGTTGGAGAGCGCCCTACATGGTTGGTCGGAAGAAGACCCCGCTGCCGCCGCCCAATACGTCGGCCAACTGCCAACCTCCGAGCAGAACCTGAACCTCGTGCATGCCATGGCTCGCCGGTGGGCGGAACGCGACCGGAATGCAGCGCTGGAGTGGGGGGCGGCTCAGACCGATCCTGCGAAACGTGAGCGGGCGATGGGCGGAGTGGTCAGTTCTTGGTCCGACACTGATCCCGCCGCGGCAGCAGACTTTGCTTCATCGATCGAAAGCAATTTTGAGCGAGATCGTGTCCTGGAGGTGGCGGCCCGGCGCTGGGCTAGTGAGGACACCGCGGCAGCGATGGCGTGGGCCCAAGGATTATCAGGTGCAGATCGTCAACGCGCCACTGAATCGATCCTGCGCGGGGTTGCGGAATACGACCCGGGGCGTGCCGCCACGATGTATGGGGAGCTGACCGCAGCCCTCCCACCGAAGTTACGGACAGCCCACGAATCTCGGCGGATGGCCGAGGAGATCGCCTCGGTCTGGGCATCGACCAGTCCGCAGGAGGCTGCCGACTGGGCGATGGGATTACCAGAATCGGGGCAGGTGCAGCGCTCCGCGATCGGAAACGTCGCCGAACGTTGGCTGCGGATCGATAGCATGGCCGCCGGCGAGTGGATCCTGCAGCTTCCCCCGGGCAACGTTCGAGATGCAGCGGCCGAGCGCGTGGTAGGTTCCACCGTCCAGAGTGATCCCGCCACCGCCTTCGAATGGGCGAACAGTCTCAGTGATGAGGGGCACAGCACCGGTCTGATGCGGGAAGTGCTTCACCGGTGGAGCTCCACCGATCCGGTCTCGGCGCGCTCCGCCCTCGATACCTCGAGTGTCTCGTTCGAGCAACGTCGTGAACTCAATGAAGTATTTTTGGGAGAGGAGGCTTCGTCTCCCACGGAACCGAACGTCCAGGAATCTGAGTAGGGTGAGAGGCTCTCCACCGAGAACCTGCCAGGAGGGCATTCGCGTCAGGTTAAGGCGCTGAGGGATGATCAACGACCAATTTGTTTCCCAATCACTGGCGCCACTTTCATCCTAAAGTTAGGGGGTGATCATCCCTGCTAAGACGAAGGCGGTCAGGTGGTATTCGTTGCTTCTGCTCTTTTACGTGCTCTCAGCACGACCTTTACGGGCCACCTTTTGCTCAACCCTCACGGCGATGAGACGGCAGGTTTTTTTTCTGACTGCCGGTTCTAACGATAAGCTCAAGGATGTCTTGGTGTTGCCTTTTGAGGTGCCTTTCCAAGGTCTTGCCGTTGTCCAAAGTCACGCTGATGATCAAGGGGAGACGGGTGCCGGGTTTGAGGCCGACACTGCTCTCCTTGCCGATGGCATTATCAAGCGTGTGGCACTATCTGGTTATCTGCCGCGTAGCGAAGGGTCGGTGATCAGCGGGCGAAGGCGCCAGATGAGGACGCTAGAACCGACGAGAGCGAGGCCAGCACAAATCAAGAAGATATGGTTGGAGGCTAAGTGAAACATGGCTTTAGAAGCGAGAAAGGTAAGCGAGCCGAGGGAGCTGGCAACAAAGGAAAGGGCGTTGGCGGTGCCGAGAAAGCGACCTCTTTCAGCGGGGGGAGAGAGGTGCTGAAGCAGTGATTGAAGAGGGATAATGTAAAAGCCGGCGAATATTCCAGCGCCAAAGAGCAACGAGGCGACGAGATTAAAATCGAGTGGGGTGAGACCAAGTAGCGTAAAAAAGAGGGTCATCCCAAGCGCTCCCACAGGAATGAGCCTGGGCTCGATGTGTTTCCCAGAGATGAGACCTGCACTGATGCTCCCGATCCCGATGGAGACTCCCAGGATACCGAGCAGAACGCTGGCCTTGGTAGGGCTAACGTTGAGCAATTCGCGATAGTCGGGGAGAATGAGAATCGCCAGCATGCCGATCATGTAGAAGAAGGCCCAAGCAAAGGCGACGAATAGCAGGTGGCTGCCAGCCATGTCGCGAAGGGCCTGAAAATAGAGGTCGAAGGGATTCCAGTTGATCTTCAAGTTAGGGTTCATGGCTTTGAGTCGGGGAATCGGTAAGCAGGCAAACAAGCCGATGGCCGCTGTCACAAGCATGGCGACACCGGGGACCCAAAGTAGTGGCGAGGCGCTGCTTCCCGGCTCGGGATGATAAAGACTGTAGACCGGGCCAGCGGCGAGAGTTCCAGAGATCACGGCTAGATTGGTGAACATGTTGATCGAACCGTTCGCCTGACTGAGCTGCGAAGTGTCGACCAGTTCGGGAATCATGCCGTATTTGGCCGGCCCAAAGAAGGAACTCTGAATCGCGAGCAGGAGGAGGGCAGACAGCGAAAGCCAAAGATTGCCGGCGAAAAACCCAGCGAATCCGACAAGCGAGATCCCAACTTCCGCGATCTTGACCTGAACAGTGATGCTACGTTTGCTTGTGCGGTCAGCCAATTGACCAGCGAATCCCGAGAACAGAATGAACGGGATAGTGAGGCAGAGCCCGACGTAACCTTGGCCGCCTTCGCCGAGCGTTCCGGACCAGAGACCGCCAGAAGCGACGGCGAACGATAGGACCCCCTTGAGAAGGTTGTCGTTCACCGCGCCGAAAAACTGGGAGAGCGTGAGCGAGAGAAAGCCTTTCGTGAAAAGGCGGGAAGAGGTGGGCATCGTTAGGATTTATGATTTGAGCTGTCAGACCAACAGAGAAGGTTTAGCAGTCTGTCGGATTTCAATGCAGATCAGCAAGTTCAAGGGCATTCTGCAGGATGGTTTCCGGGGAGTGGAGTTCTTTCATGGGCGGTCAACGGTGGTTCAAGAACCGATCAGAAAACGACTCCTGTTAGTCTATGCAAGGTTCCGATAAAAAAGAGATCACGAAATGCCAGATATTTTCACTCAAAGATTGATTCAATAAATTTGACGAAATTGCGTGATCCAATCCTCTTTGTGTTTTCCGCATGACAAACCACCCACGAAAGGATTTTTTTTTGGGTGCGTCAGAATTCCTCCTGCCAAAATGTTGTCGCTTCCAATAACTCATTCAGTGACTTCTACCGGTGACGATTGGGAGACGGGTGTGATTGATTCTCAGACGGACGGAAGGTGAGAACAGCGTTCTAATGCGAGCTTTGCAAGCGGTGCTGCAGATGCCAGACTCGTATTGTGATTCAATTGACAGAGCGAGTCGGATTCCGCAGTGCGGGTTTGATTGTCGTAATTCTAGTTTGGATCGTAGCCGTCGGGCTGGCTTGTCAGGTGCCGGTTTTCCGCTTCGCGTTGGAACGTTGGGAAGCGGACTCCTATAGGATTGTTATTGTCCCCGGCGCGCGCGGGGAGCTATCCGCCGCCGAGGAGGAGGTCAGGGCGTTTTTACAGTCGAAAGGAAATGCGAATTCGGTGACCGTGAACCTAAATGTTGAGATCGATCCCGAGAATGTTGGCGAGAGCGCTGGAGCGACAGCGCGGCTTTTTTACCCCCCCAAATTGGCTGGATCTGATGTTCCCGCAATCTGGTCTGGAGCCTTAACCATGGCGAACGCAAGGGCGCTGGTCGATTCTCCTGCGCGGCGTGAGATCGTTACGCGGCTTCTCAACGGGGAATCCGCGACCTGGGTGCTGATTGAATCCGGAGATGACGGGAAGGATGATTACGCGGCATCAGAAATCGAGAAAGCCTTTATCAAAGCCGAGGGGGTGTTGAAAATTCCTGATGGTGTGCTGACCGTTGAAGAGGCACCGGAGGTTTCGCAAGGTGTCGGCCGTAACCCGGACGATGTGCTGCGTTCCAAAATCCCGCTGAAGATTGATTTCTCTCTCATCCGAATTTCGAGGGGCGATCCGGCGGAGTCGATTTTTCGGGAGATGTTGTTGAACATGGAGGACGATCTAGAGGAGTTCGCAGACGAGCCGATGGTTTTTCCAGTCTTCGGTCGTGGGCGTGCCTTGGAGCCGCTCATCGGTCGCGGAATCAATGACGAAAACGTGTTCGAGCATGCGTCCTATTTTTGCGGAGCCTGTTCTTGTGAGATTAAGAACCAGAACCCAGGAGTCGATCTGCTGATCGCCGCGAACTGGAAAGCGGCCATCGCGGGGAGTGAGGTGGTGGTGGAGAAATCCCTACCTCCGCTGATAGGAATCGGAGCTTTGATCGAAGGGGGTGTAACCCGTGAGGGGCCTACGACTGCCATTGAGTCTGGTTCTGGGTTTTCCTTCAGAAAGCCCTGGCTGGTGGTTGGTGGTGGAGTGCTGGTGGCGCTGGGCCTTGGGAGTATTTTGATTTTGAGGAAAAACTAGCGACGACTACTGATGGATGAGAAAGGGATAAATTTTATGATAATGAAGACATTTTTGATTGGCGCGACTGCGGCTTGGTTTTTCTCCGGGGTGGCCGCCGCCGCCGACTGGCCGATGTGGCGACACGACACGGGACGTACGGCAGATTCGGCCGAGGCGCTTGCGGAGAATTTGAGTCTTAGATGGTCGCGCCAGTTGCCACGTCTGACGCCGGCCTACCGCGACAACCGCTTGCAGTTTGACGCTGGCTACGAACCGATCGTGCTTGGGAAACGGTTATTTGTAGGATCGTCACTGGACGATAGCGTGACTGCCTTCGACACCGAAACCGGCGAGCAGCTCTGGAAGTTTTTCACCAACGGTCCGGTGAGGTTCGCCCCGGTCGGGGGGGGCGGCCGAATCATTTTCGGTTCCGACGACGGATCTCTCTACTGTGTGAGAGCGTCGGACGGATCGCTGATCTGGAAAAAGCGCGCGGTGCCATCGGAGCGGAAAGTGGTTGGAAATGGCCGGTTGATTTCGGTGTGGCCGGTCCGGGGAGGGGCAGTTCTAGACGGTGACCGGGTCTATTTCGCCGCTGGCGTTTGGCCGTTGGAGGGCACTTTTGTTTTCTGTGTGGATGCCGCAACGGGAGAGACGATCTGGCGGAACGACCGCTCGTCCTACCGATACGGAGTCCATCCCCACAATGCCAGGGCGTTCGGAGGGCTGGCTCCGCAGGGCTACCTTTTGATCGACGATGAGAGCGGGCATTTGATCGTTCCAAGCAGTCAGGCTTATCCGGCCGAGTTCGATTTGAAAACGGGTGAGCTGAAGGCGTTTGAACTCCCTTCTCCGGGGCGACTTCCGGGTGGCTGGTTCGCTTCGACGCCGTCCGAGCTCGAACGACAGAAGCTGAAGCGTCGAGGCCTACTTTTCGACAATGCGGTCAACTACCGGGTTCACGAGGACAAACCGCATTTCAAGGGGGTCGAAGGGGTTCGGAGCAGGATTACGGCGGCAGGGCATGAGATGAAGTTCAGTGATGGATATCCTGGCGTGACGGATCCAGTCCACTCGTTGTTGGTCGCGGATGGGAAGCTGTTCGTTGTGACCGAGACGGGGGGATTAAGCTGTTTCGGGGCGGGATTGGTCGAATCCACCAAGCATCAGGGAGAAAAGGTGAGGCGTGCCAAAACTCTGAAGCCAGGCGTGTTTGCGAAACTGGAACAGAAACACGGATACGCGCTTCTCTTAGGGGGCGGAGATGATTTAGGGCTGATTGAATCGCTCTTGTCGGAGACCGAATTTCGTGTGATCGCAGTAGATTCGCGAGCAGAGAGCGTTCGCTCGTTGCGGGACGAGAGGTGGATCAATGCCACGACGAATGAGCGGCTCGTGGTCATCGAAGACGACCCCGCCGGTGTCGAGCTTCCACCGTATTTCGCGGAATTGATCGTGCTCAGTGAGGCGGTCACACTCAAACCCTCCGAGTTGCGACGGGTGTATGAATCGTTGCGGCCGTTTGGTGGTAAGTTGATGGCGCGATCAGGCGGGCAGCTTCCGGAGGAGGTTGAACTTGAGGGTGCGAGGCGGTCCGAGACTGAATCTGGTTGGACGCTGATCACGCGTGAGGGGGCGCTACCCGGTTCGGCCAACTACGAGGGGGACTGGTCTGAAAGCCGGGATGAGAGAGTCCGCGGTCCGCTGGGAGTACTGTGGTTTGATGATTCCCTGAGCCATTTCAAGCGATCGCCGCAACCGCAATTTATCAACGGCGTGATGATTTCGACGCCGAAGGACTGGACTGATGAAACGACCCGTGAGCTAAAGTTCGATTACCGGCTGCTCGCGCCGGTTTTTTCAGATGTTTACACGGGAAGGATCCTGACTGGGAAAGAGGCTCCCGGGTTGAGGGACTCGTTTTCAAAGGTTGATCTCGAGACGGTCCAACCGAGCCAGTATCGTCCTCCGGGACAGAAAGATGACTGGAAACCGGAAGCGCCCCAGGCGGGTGAACGGACCAACCCGATGACCTTGGAAACCGAGCCGCGGGTTTTTCCGAAGAGCTATGGGTGTGACGGTGGTGTGGACTACGGGTTGCTCTACACGATGCGATCAGGAACGCCGGCCTTCTACGACAAGCAGATCGAAAGTGGCACGATCAATATCAGTGGGCCACGTTCCGGCTGTACCAACAGCGTCATTCCGGCGAACGGGCTGCTGAACCTCCCTTACTTTTACGATGGCTGCACCTGTAGCTACCCCTTGCCGATGGCGGTGGC
>JAPKDJ010000176.1 GCA_026421245.1 Akkermansiaceae bacterium
CGATGCCCAATAGAACAGCCTCGGTGAGTGGTCCACTGAAACTGAAGGGAGTGCTCGTCGCTTCCTTGCGTCCGGTGGCCGCGTCAATCCATTCATGGAAGTGGTTCACCGCTTTCTCTTCTGCCGGTAGAACCGCAAGCGGGGTGCCGTCGGGTTGATACACTTGAGGAACGCCAATATGAGGGAGAACAAGCGTGCCTTTCTCACCAATGAAGACCGAACCTTGGCTCGGTAGTTTCATAGATTTTGGTAATCCCTCGAGAGTTTTTGGACTCAGTGATCCATTGTACCAGGTAAACTCAGGTTTACCAATCGTGAATGGAGTTCCTTTAAATTCATACTCAACCTTACTAATCAGAGCAAAGTTCCGGGAAAATGGTTTAGGGCCTCGAGAGATGACGGAAAGAGGCTCTTTGAAATCGAGTGCTCCAAAGACGGGATCGACGATGTGACATCCCATGTCGCCTTGGGTGCCTGAGCCAAAAGAGAACCATTTGCGCCAATTACCCCGGTGATACCAGCCGTCGACAAATGGGACTTTACCGGTAACACCACAGTAGAGATCCCAGTCCAAGGCATCAGGGATCGCGCTCACATCCTTGGGCTTATACTCACCGCCCCATCCCTTACCTGACCAGGAATGAACTTTCTCAACTTTACCAATGACACCGTTACGGATCCACTGAACGGCGCTCCGGTAGGCGGGATGGCCATGGATTTGGATACCCATCTGGGTTGCGAGGTGCGGTTTCTTCGCGGCTGCTTGAGCGAGAAGGCGGCACTCGCCAATGTCTTGAGCAAGGGGTTTTTGCAGGTAAACATGTTTGTTGTGATGCAGTGCCAGAAGCGCGATCGGAGCATGCATGTGGTCGGGAGTGGCAATCAGCACCCCATCGAATTTGTCGGCCATCTTGGCGAACATTTCCTGGTAGTCTTGGAACTGGGCTGCGCCGGGGTAACGATCCTTGTTGTTTTTACCTTTGAAAAATCGTGAATCAACATCGCAAACGGCGGTTAATTCATAGAGCGGGTGGCTGCGCAATTGTCCCAGGTCAGCACCTCCACGTCCACCGATCCCGACTGCCGCGATGCGGAACTTCCTCGGCTCGGCCGCAAAGGCCGAATAGGGCTGAAGTGCTGCTGCTGCTGCGGTGAGAGAAAGGCCTTTGAGGTAACTACGGCGATTGATCATGTGAGGCGCTATACGAAATTTTCTGGCTGCCCCTTTCATCGATTAAAATCGGATGTTGTTAGCTGCCTGAAAAGGCCGCAGGTATTCCTGATAGTATAACCGGGGAAATGAAAGGAGGGGCGAGCGATTAAAAAAAAAGCAAAAATATCTCGGGCATAGGAACACGAAGGCCACCGATTTTCTGACCCACAAAAAAACAGAAATCACGGGTTGGGAATAAAGCCAATCTGAGTCTACTCTCAGAGAGATGAAAAATTCATGCCTCAGCTTTCTCCAGTGGAGCCTTGTCATAATTGGCACGATCTTCAGCGCGCAGGCGGAAAAAATCACCTTCCCGGCTGCCGATGGTCTGGAAGTCGCGCCGCGCTTGGTGGGAATGGGGTTTCACTGTCTCGCGGTCGAACAACGTTCGGGGAAGGCCACCTCTGGGGTTACCAATGAGGCGGTGACTGGTAATTTACGGTAGATAATTGAATCATGAAACGACGTAACTTCATCCAGTCAACCTCAACGGCCTCGTTGTCAGTACCGCTCGGCTGCGCGATCACTGGGGCTAAGGCCGCAGACACCCCCTCTGAAAACCTATCGAGCCGCGGCTCTTTCGCGGTGGATGCGAACCGCGTGAGGTTTTACTCTCCTGCGGTGAAGGAATCTATTAAGGTGTTAGTTGTCGCTGACACGCACCTTTTCAAGGATGACGATCGTGGTGAACCGTTTCAGCAGTTCAGCGGGCGGATGGCGAAGGCCTACAATCGGACGGTTCATTTCCAATCAGGTGCAGCGACGACTCCGGAAGAGAGTTTTGCGGAGGCGCTGAAGCATGGCAAGGAGTCTGAAGTGGATCTGTTGGCGCTCGTCGGAGACATCTTCAGCTTCCCATCTGAGGCCGCGATCGATTGGGTGAGCGGACAGCTCAAGCAGGCTGGGCTGCCTTACCTCTACACCGCCGGAAACCACGACTGGCACTATGAGGGAATGAAAGGATCGCTCGAAACACTCCGGAACACATGGATTGAAAAACGGCTTAAATCGCTCTACCAAGGCAATCATCCGCTGATGGCGGCGTATGAAGTCAAGGGCATCACTTTTCTCGCCATCGACAACTCGCACTACCAAATCCTGCCAGAGCAACTCGACTTCTTCCGCGAACATGTGAGCCACGGTAAGCCCATCGTGCTGATGGTTCATATTCCGCTTTTCGCTCCGGGGCGCCCCACCGGCTACGGCTGTGGACATCCAGACTGGAGCGCCAAGACCGATCGCAACCATGAATTGGAACGGCGTCCCAAATGGCCCAGGTCCGGTCATACCGCAGTGACCATGGATTTTCATCGTGAAGTGTTCGCCGCGACGAATTTATTGGGTGTCTTCGCTGGGCATATTCATCGGCAATCGATTGACGTGATGAATGGGATTCCACAGTTCGTCACCAACGCGAACGCGACGGGAGGATTCATGGATGTCGAATTTCTGCCTGCCCCATAAAACAGCACAAGTGTTGGCGTTTCGTATTCAGGTCAGATCAGGTATTCGCAAATAATACGCCCTCAAGCGATCA
>JAPKDJ010000177.1 GCA_026421245.1 Akkermansiaceae bacterium
AGAGTAAGCGTGGTGTCATCTGTGCGGAGGTCACGTGTATAGCTCACGGTGTAGTCTTTACGACCGTTGGGAGGAATAGGTCGTTGAGCATGGACCGCGAGATCAAAAATAAGGTCTTCGTCTTCCAAGGTGAAGTTGTGAACTTCCGCCTTGATCATGTTTTCTCCTTCAACAAGAAGTGAGGGATCGATTTCGTTGAGAACGATCTCAGCTTGTAAGGACAGTCCGACCAGCAGTAGTCCCGCGAAAATAAGAGCAGGAAAATTCACCCCGCGATCGTGCCGGAGTGGTAAAATCTTTGCAAGAACGCGATTTTTAAGATCGCATGGGTCGTTTTACTTCCCGGCGTATTTCTCGTGCCATTCACGATAGATCTTAGGAGAGATTTCCGAGGGTTTGATCTCAGAGCGGCCGCCCCAGAAGACGTTGGTGTAACTCACTGGAATGCCGACCGATTCGAGGTGTTTATCAATGGCGGCCTTATGTTCGAGAACCTTGTCCTTCTCGGTACCGTGGACCACTCCCATAACGTTCACGTTGCCGAACTGCGGGCCGCCTTCACGCCAATAAGCGTGGGTCATGCAGTGGTGACGCCCAACTTCTCCTCCTGCTTCCTTTTCGCGTCCCTTGGGGACAGCCCAGTGGAAGAGCCCGTTGAAACGAGTGACGCGTTTTCCGGTGTCGGACGGTTTGACATGTTCAAGGAAGGTTGAGAAACGTCCGATGACCTTTTTGGAGTCGAGGATTTGGGCGACTTCATGAAACCGCTCCAGGCTCACTCCGGCCATCTCAGCTCGAGCATCCCAGCAGTTGGGAATGATCTCTTCGGGAGAGAGTTCTTCCTTCAGAGCAAGGAGAACATCCCATTCTTCCTGACTGAGATCGACGACGGTGGTGGTCATCATTTCAGCGGCAACATCCAGCTTAGCTCCGGGTTCGAGACCTTTGCGCCGCACGTGACCGACACCGAGAGCAAAGACTCCGTTGGCGGGCATGAGAATGAATTCATCAGCACCCACGAGGCGTTTGAGCACGTTTCCATGTTCCTCGAGAGACTCCCCCTGGGGAACCTTGAGAGTGGTCCAAAGGCGATAGCCCGAACCTGAAATCTGACCATCGGTGGAGCGAATGACAACGTGGCCGGAGAAGGGATCTTCCTTCGACATGAACTCGAAGGCATCGTTGAGCTTTTCCTCCGGCAGACGCCAGGCCACGAGGGCTCCGTGAGCCAGTTTCGTTGCCAGCATGGTTTGGCGAACCCGACGAATGACACCTGCTTTCAGCATGGCCCGGATCCGCTCGAGAACGAGATCAAGCTCGACGCCGGATTCTTTGGCAATGATGGAAAAAGGATCCTCCTGAAACCCGGAGATGAGGTCTTCGGAGACGCTGAGAATTTTGGCGTTGATGGGATCATCGTGTTCGGTGGGAATGGTGCTCATTTTAAAAGTGTTTCTCTTACGAAGTGATAGGCGGTTTCTTTGTCAGAAAGTCTTCCTTCCAGTTGCTCGGTTTGGACGGCACGGAGGATCCTGCCAATCCCGGGGCCATGAGGCACGTCAAAATCTCGGATGAGATCGTGTCCGTTGATCAACGGCTTGGGGATGAGAGGTTCTTTGGCAAATTCTTTCTTCTTCTCACGAACGAAGTCGTAGTTGTCACGAAATCCATTGCTACTGTCGCAGTCGACGCGATGAAGCTCGGTTTCCATTTCAAAACTTTCCGCTGCCATGAAGCGTTTCAATTTGGCCGTTCTCATATCCTTCACGTGCATGAAATGCATGTGACGGGAGACCATGAAGCTCACTTCGGCGATCGTCTGATTTGAGTAGCGCATGCGGCGCAGGATTTCCTCTGCCATTTCGGTTCCCACCTTGTCGTGACCATTGAAGCGAAACCTCTCTGCTTCGGTGTCCCACATTTGGGTGGCTGGTTTTCCGATGTCGTGCAGTAAAACGGCGAGGGTGAGATTCAGGGGAGGGGAATTGAGCAAGGAGAGAGCGATCCGGGTGTGGATGTAAACGTCTCCCTCGGGATGCCATTGCGGAGGTTGTTCGCAGCCCTGTAAATCGAGCACTTCGGGGAGGAATTCCTTGATCAAGCCCGATTTGATCAAAAGATCAAGTCCGCGCGCCCGGTTGTCAGCGATAAGGATATGGGAGAATTCCTCGCGGATTCGTTCCGGCGAAATTTGAGCCAAAAGGGGCGCGCATTCTTGAAGGGCCGCCCAAGTTTTTTCCTCGATCTTAAATCCCGTCACCACGGCAAAACGGATGGCACGCATCAGACGCAGAGCATCTTCTGCAAAACGTTTCTGCGGTTCACCAATGGCACGCAAAACTCCTGCTTCTAGGTCAGTCCGACCGTCGACGTGGTCGATGATTTCCTCCGTAAAGGGATCTTGAAATAATCCGTTGATGGTGAAGTCGCGTCTTTGCGCATCCTCTTCGGGCGAGGAAAACTCCACCGATTCCGGTCTCCGGCCATCTTTGTAAGAGCCATCGGTGCGAAAGGTCGCCACTTCGATCATCTCTCCCCCGCCTTTCACGATGATGACTCCAAAGTGCTCGCCAATCGCGTCGGATTTTTGAAACAAGGCCTGCACTTCGTCGGGGTGGGCCGAAGTTGCGAGATCGTAGTCTTTTGGCTCCTTGCCGAGCAATTGATCCCGAACGGCGCCGCCGGCGAAATAAACCACGTGACCGGCCTCACGCAAGACGCGGGCGGATTTGATGGC
>JAPKDJ010000086.1 GCA_026421245.1 Akkermansiaceae bacterium
ATCGGCGGCACGCCGGGAGGGCCCCCGTCCTTCGACGCGGATGGGGACGGCTTGAGCGATAGCCAGGAGGCCACCCTCGGCACCGACCCGAACAAGCCCGACACCGATGGTGACGGCTCCAATGACGGCTCCGAGGTGATCGCGGGCACCGATCCGCTCGACCCGACTTCACTATTCAAGATCACCAGCATTTCCAAAGCACCCGTCACCGGCGATGTGACGCTCACCTGGAAGAGTGTTCCTGGGAAAAACTACCGTCTCGAATACAGCCTGGATCTCGAGGCAGGGAGCTGGCTCGCGGTCGATGGCGGCGTCATCATCCCCTCTGGCGGCACGACGACGTCCTACACCGACACCGCCCCACCAGCTGGTGGCGTGAGTCGATTCTACCGCGCTGGTGTAGAGCCGTAGCCATTAGTGTTCTGCCAGGTATTGCTTCAGAAGGAGATTGGCTGCCCAGATCTCTGCCAGAGTGGCCTCGTCGGTGACGATTTCTACTCTGCCGGAGATTATGAAACGACCCTTCCTCATTTTTTTATTTCCGCTCTTGGTTCAGTCGGGGCTGGATTGCTCGCCTACGGGCTGTCACGCAAACTAGGCAGACGAGCCGTGCTGTTTATAGCGGGAGAGAAAGGGATCGCTGAGGGAGAGCGCCTCTTCGGCGGTGAAACAGGTGGCTGGCTGGTGGCGTTTTTACGCTGGATGCCAGTGCTGCCTGTATTTCAAAGATGTCATTCAAGCGATTTTTCGTGGCGCTCTGTGCAGGGTGTTTTCCGATGGGATTTGTTTTCGCCTGGATCGGTCAGACGGGAAATGAGCAAACGATGATGACTCTGACTCAGATTCTCACAGGGGAGCTCGGGCTTGAGGATGCGGAGTGGTTACATGAATCGCTCATCCAGCTGTTTGACCTGGATCAAGATGGAGTTGCGAAACCTCGAGTTCTGGGTGATTCCAGCTCTCCCCCGACCGATAGCTTTAAGCTTGTCGAGCAAGCGGGAGGGACTCGAGTGGAAATTCAACATCTAACGAAACTACTACACCGGATCTTACCCTTGGCCATCGGGGCGCTTGTTCTATCGATGGCGGGGTTTGCGCTATTGGGGGGGCGGGGAGGAAGTGAGGGCTTACCTCCTGATATTATGGCAATAGCTGGTGATCATCCTGTTTGGTCCGAAGTTGCCAGGCATCTCGTCATTGCAGTGCTTATTTATGTCACGTTTCGTGTTACGAAACGTGCTCTTGGGACTCTAAAAATTAGAGTCGATAAGAATTCTTTTGAGATTAAAAAAGGGATCTTAGGAGTCGGTTTTTTGCGCTCAGTTTCCCGGTCGCAAATGACAGTCAAGCTGGACAGAAAGCCAAAGTGTTGCTGCGGATGGGCAAAGGGCCCGGGTTCAGGATTGGCGCTTGGAGTTGCAGGGTGAAAAATCGATTACTCTTTTAGCCGAAGAGACAGACCCGAAAGATTCCGATTACTGCTAGGAATTTGCTTTTGAGGTTGAACGGTTGAGGGCTCCGGTTCAGGCAGGGGTGTCCGAGCGAAAGGCAGAAGGCCATGTCGGGTCTCCGGATCGCATCCTCTTGGACTAGAAAGCGCTTATGATGAATCATGAAATACAGGAGCCCTAGATAGGAAATCCCCTCGATCAGGCTGATGAGACGAAACCGTTTCACGGAGACTGGCATGGTGAAGGGCCGAATTCTTCCGTCGCCGTCTAAAAACCGCAAGCCATCCCAGATTTTGAGGGTGTTCCATCACTCGAAATTCTCATTAAGGTTCCAGTTCGATGCCCCCCGCTAGGAGTTTTCTTTTTCGTTGAAGAGGTCGGAGAGGGGAGAAAAGGGGGGGATATTGAGTGAAACGAAACGACCTTTTCCTTCGTATTTGTTATTTCACACCATGAAATACTCTCTTTTACTACTCTCTCTCACGGCCGCTACCCTCACGGCTGCCCCGCAAGATCCTGTCTCTCTTTTCAACGGCAAGGACCTCACTGGTTGGACAGGCGCAGGCTACGTCGTCAAGGACGGTGTGATCACCTGCACCCCCAAGGGTAGGAACCTGACCACCGTCAAACAATACAGCAACTACTCCTTTGAGTTTGAATTCAAACTTCCCCCTGGTGGCAACAACGGTCTCGGTATCCACTACCCTGGAGCTGGAAACCCCGCCTACACTGGTATGGAGGTTCAGATCCTCGACAACACCGCCAAAAAATATGCCAAACTCAAGGAATACCAGTTCCACGGCGGACTCTACACTCTGAAGGCGGCTAAAAAAGGCCACCTCAAACCCGTCGGCGAGTGGAATAAGGAAAAGGTTACTGTCAATGGATCCAACGTCACCGTCGAACTCAACGGAACGGTGATCAACGCAGCCAACCTCGACGAAATCCAAAAGAAATACCCAAAGCATACCGGAGTTAAACGTCGGTCCGGTCACCTCTGCTTCTGCGGTCACGGCGACCCCGTTCAATTCCGTGGTATGAAAATCACCGAGCTAGCCGTTGCAGTTCCTGCTGTTGGAGCTCAAAAATTGCCGGCGACACCTCCAAAGGGATTCGCCTCCTTGTTTAATGGCAAAAACCTCACTGGCTGGTTCGGGCACGCAACAAAAGACCCACGCACCCTGTGGAAAATGAGCGATGAAGAGCTTGAGGCTCACAAAAAGGAGACCCGCAAGGATATCAACAAACACTGGAGTGCTGAGAATGGCGAACTCGTCAACGACGGACAGGGCCTCTATCTGACAACCAACAAAGATTACGGCAATTTCGAGCTAATGCTTGAATACAAGACCGTGGCCAAAGCAGACAGCGGTATTTACCTCCGCGGTGTGCCACAGGTGCAAATTTGGGATACCACCAAAGAGGGCGGCAAGTGGGAGCTTGGCGCTGATAAAGGATCATGCGGGCTTTGGAACAACAGCAAGGGAGCACCCGGAAAAAATCCTTCCAAGAACATGGATAAACCCTTCGGTGAGTGGAATAGCGTTCATATTCTGATGGTCGGAAATAAGGTGACTATTCATTTCAACGGAGAAAAAGTGGTGGATGCCGCCGTGATGGAGAACTTCTTTGATCGCAAGAACCCGATCTTCGAGCGCGGCCCAATCCAGCTCCAGACTCACGGTGGCGAGATCCGCTGGCGCAATGTCTTCATTAAGGAGCTTTAGGCAAAGGTTTGCGCCTTTCGCTTCATTTGATTGCTAGGAATTTACTTTTTCGTTGAAGAGATCTGAGAGGGGTGAAAGGGGGGTGACACTAAGGATCCAGTCGCCCGAATCGATCACTTGAGAAAGAATTTGGCGAAACAACGGAATAAGTCACGCGTTGACTTCGTCTCACGCTATAGCAACATTCAGCCTACGCAGTTATGAAAAAGTTCATCACCACAAGTATCATCGGCCTCGCTTTGGCCCTGACTTCCGCCACCGGAAATGCAGAAGAGACCAAAGCAAAGGGGAAAGTCGCCAGCGCCGTCGCGGGGAAACTCGTGAAAGCTGAAGGCAAGAAAGTCAAAGACTACAGTGTTAAGGGGGCTCCAAAATACTACGTGCTTTATTACTCCGCTAGTTGGTGAGGAGCTTGTAAATCCGTGACGCCACAGTTAGTGGACGCCTACAAAAGCAAGAAAGGGAACAACGTTGAATTCATCCTCATGAATTACGACGACAGTCAGAAGGGCATGGATAAGTATATGGTGAAGAGTAAGATCAACTTCCCTGGCCTCAAGAACGGAGAGCGCGAGTCCAACTACCTTTCAAAGGTATTTGAAGCCAAGGGGTTGCCATCCTTGGTCGTCGCAGACGCCAATGGCAAAGTCATCAGCTCCGGTGTTGGAGGAACTGAAATCTCTAAAGTCCTAGCGAAGATCAAGACCCTCAAGTAAAAAGGCCTCGCGCTGTAGACGGAAATTGGTGTGTGGCTCGCCATCGCCCGTCGCGCGATCCTTGCCGGAGGCAAACACCTTGAGGTGCCCGCCGCTCGCCATCTCGATGGTCGGCAGCATCCACTTGGTGAGGTTGTTCGGTCAGATGCCAGGCACCGAGATCACCGGCGACTCCGGAGGCGTTCTAGATCTCGAGCCAATCCTCGCAGTCGCTGTCCTGCTTGCCTCTTTACGTTCGCACCGATGCTACCTTTATCGGTGAAGGATCTACGACGGAGGCCCGCTGGCTAACGCTACCCACCGCCGATCAAATTCATCACCAGTCGCAGATACTGCGTTCCGCCGGGTTCGATCGGTGTCGCGCTGCGCCACACCACCGTGGCGGTCTGCCCGTCGGGGTTGGCGGTCTCCGAGACGAACACCACCGCCGCCCCGTCGGTCCACGTCACGAGACTCTCCGTAGACTGCACCTGAAATACGACATCGGTCGCCAGTAGACTCTTCTGGAAGGTGATCGCCAGGTAGTCTTGGCCGCCAACTTCGATGATCGAGGGCGTCGGCAACGCGCCCGGATCCGGGACGCTGGGTAGCGTGCCAAATCCATATTCTCCGAAGCTGGTGATGCCGTCGCCGTCCTTGTCGGCGTCGTCGTTACTGACGTTGTTCACCGATTTCCATGACAGGTAGCCCAACTCGATCGTCCCGTCTATCCCCCCGGGCACGCCGTCGAGCGTATCGCCAGGAAGCCAACTCGCAGGGTCGTTGTGATCAGGGTTCGATCCCGCATCGACCAACACCATCGTGTGGCCGAAACCGTCGGGCAGCGTCGGCCACGGTGGCTCGTCGTTGTAGGTGAACTCGATCAACGGCCCGCCCGATCCGCCGAGCGCGACACGCTCGCCGCTGTTACTCAGACGCCCCGAGTAATCACCGACGAACACGCCCTCTGGGAGCTCCCCGTAGCGCGCCGTGAAGGCGGCCGTATTGCTGACGATCACTGCCCGCTCGCCCGCTTCCAAGAGCGTGTTTGCCGGGAAGGTGTAGGTGATGCCATCGGTGAAAGTGACCCCGCCCAGTTCGATCGGCTGCGCCCCGATGTTCAGAAACTCGACGAACTCATAGTCGTCGCGGTCGGTCGACACCGTTGCCTCTTCAACTCGCACCGGTTCCTCAGGGTGGTAGTTGAACTCGGAGATGACGATGTTGCCAGGCGCCGCGGGCACCGAGTTGATGCTGAAGAACGCCGAATTGAGAGCGCTCCATTCTTTGGTGCTGACGTTGTAGGCCCGCGCGTTGAGCAGCGCCGGGGCGTTCAAGATGATCGGGTCGGTAATGTTGTTGCCGTTGGTCGTATCGATCTCGCCACGCAGGATCAGATCGAAACTGATGTCCGAGCTCGTCGCCCGTTCGTTGTGAAGTTCGACAGCCAAGGTGTTTTCGCCGTCCACGAAAGCACTGCTCGATACCTTAAACAGGAAAAATTCTCTCTCGTTTGGAGTTCGCGCGGTGGTGAAGGTATCGAAGGCGGCGTTCGCCGGCAAGGTGTCGGTGCGTAGCACCTCGCTGCCGTTGACATAGACCGCGGCGCCGTCGTCGTATTTCAACTTGATCTCGAAGAACGAATAGGCGCCGGGTTCGGAAAGCGTGAGCTTCTTGCGAAAGTAGGTCGTGGCGTTGCGCTGAGGCCCGCTGGCGACCGGATCGGTATCGATAAAATCGACCACCGTCGTCTGCCCGTGTTCGCCGGGAGGGTCGCCGTAGCCGAGCTCTGACGCGCCGGACTGCCACGTGCTATCGTCGAAGCCGCTCGCTCGCCACGCGGCACCCTGATCGGAACCATCGTCGAGGTATTTCCAGACATCGCCGCTGATGATGAAGTCCTTCGGCGTCGGGACGTCATTGGCGAAGGTCGCTCTGATCGCCTCCGGGTTGATCGTGCCGCCAGAGAGGCGCGGGTCGAATCCGTCGAGCGTGTAATAGACTGCCGTCGCGTTGGTGGACATTGAGACCCCTGCCCCCAGCGCGATCGACCCGCCGTGCTGGCCGTACACTGGCGCGATGATGTCGGGATACATATTCGCCTGCTTGAATCGATTGATCATGCTCTGTGTCAGGTTGGGCAAAAGGGAGTTGAGGTTGGAGTTGTTTTGAGATTTCCAGCTCGCCGCAGTGCGAAAGTTCCAACGCGCCACTTCGGAAAAGAATCCGAGGTTCGCCTCATCCATCCGCCGCCGCAAGCGGGCGACCATCTTGGGCCCCGTCAGGGCTCCATCATTGAAGAAGTGTTTGTGGATCCGATCGGCGAGTAAGATGGGGTAGTCGCCGTTCCCGCCGGTGTGCATCTCGCCCATGATGTTGAGTGGACTCAGACCGGTATTGGAAATGCTATGTCCGGGATTTCGCAGGAAGCCGTCGGCGTCCTTGATCATAAACTTGAATGGCACGCCGAGAGCTTCCGAACCAAAACAGCGAAATTCGCTCTCCGAGTTTCCGCTCAGCCACAACAACATAAAATCGATGGTGTTGGCGATGTCGATGTGATCGGCGGCGTTGACGAACGGATCGGGACCGGACACGCGTGTTTTTGTTTCTCTCCAGAACTCACCCGTGCCGTCATAGACATCTTCGTCGTCCCGGAAGTTGTCGTTGGCGTTAACCGATTCATAGTCATCCTCCGATCCTCCGAAATAGCTCGAGGCCATGTCCGCATTCCAGCGCTCGCGCAGATGGTATTGACCCCAGTAACGGCCGTTCAGGTAGACATGCACGAAGCGGCCGTGGGGCGCGATGTTGCCCATTTCCAACATGCTATCGTCGGTGAAACGGTTTGACATGTAAGCGCCGCGGTTCGACATGTCGTGTGATCCGCTGCGCAGGTTGATCGTATCGAACTGCTCCGCCGGCGGAAAGTGCTTGTATTCGAACCCGTCGAAAATCGGATAGCGCAGCTTCGTCGCGCCGAATTCGGAGCGGAAGGCGATGCGGAAGCTTTTCTTGCGGAAGTTGGTGTAACGCCCGCCGTAGTTGCTCAATCCGCCGTCCTCCTGAAAGCCCGGCGTGCCATCGGGGAAAATCATCTCGACCGAGGCCTGATGTTCGTCCCGGATGTTACCACTGCCCTCGTTTTCAAACGCCGTATGTTCGGTGACCAAGGAAATCGTCGGAACCGCCTTCAGTGAATCAACCATATCCGCGCCGTAGATGTCGGCTGCAAAGATGTAGGTCTGCGTATCGACGTCTGTCGAGCGGAACCCCGGCTTGTATCCGATCGCCCGGAGTACTGTCGTCTCGCCGATTGTCACCGGCCCGGTGTAGACGGTTCCCCGAGTCTCGCTGGGCGTCGTCCCGTCGGTCGTGTAGCGGATCTCGGCGTCCTCCACGTTGGTCGTGATGGTGAGATTGATCGGCGCATCGTAAAAACCGCGGTCGAGGCTGAACTGCGTATCATTGACGATGCCATCGTAGCGCTTGCCATTCTCAGCTTCCGGGGTCAGGTCCACGAAGAAGCCTTCCTCCAAGGTGTTGACGTCCTGGAAGATGCCGGTCAGCTCGGGGACAAACAGTACGTCCGAGCTGCGGGTGCTCTCGTTGAGACCTTGGATGGCGAGCACGTTGGTGCCGGCTACCAGCCCGCCGCGGTTGAGTGGATAGTCGAAGAAGGTCTGCGCGGCGTCTTCGTCGGAGCGCCGGCCGGTGGCCACTGAGTTCCATGCGGAATTCGCCGGGGCGGATTCCGCGTGGACTTTGATGCCGTTGAGGTGCGCGATGAAACCGTCCTCCCATTTCATGCGTAGCTTCAGGCTGCCGATCCCGGTGGGGTCGGGCACCTCGAACGCGATGCGGATGTAAACCGAGCCGTTGATGCCGCGCATCGCCGCTTCGACATCGCCGCCCCCACCAAATAAATAGTCGTACTTGATCGAGCCGTCGTAGCCGATGCCGGTCGCGCCACTGCTCCATGCCGTGTCGTCAAACCCGCCTTCCGTCCAGCCGCCCACCGGCCCTTCTGGCACGTGCCACCTCGCATCGGCGCCAGCCGAAACGAAGGTCAGTGGCATCTCGTTCTCGATGCTGACCCCGTAAGCGATGTCGGTGAACTGTCGTGGGTAATCGACGAATTTTCTGGCGATCGTCGCACCGTCCGGCTTGACCAGTGCGAGGTATCCGCCGGCCTCGCGCTGTAGCCGGAAATTGGTGTGTGGCTCGCCATCGGCCGTCGCGCGATCCTTGCCGGAGGCAAACACCTTGAGGTATCCGCCGCTCGTCATCTCGATGGCTGGCAGCATCCACTTGGTAAGGTTGTTCGGGTCGTCGGTCAGATACCAGCCGCCGAAATTCCCGGCGACTCCGGAGGTGTTCCAGATCTCGATCCAATCCTCGCGGTCGCCGTCCTCATCTCTGATGTCATCCCCGTTGTCGGCGACGAACTCGGTGAGCTCGGCATCGGTCAAGGTCGCAGCACGGGAATCAGGCAGGGCTGAACACCAAAAAGCGAGGGCGATTACTACGGTAATCGGCCGCAAAAAAATGGGGGTGGGTGCAGACATGGGATATTGGAGGGGCAAGGTTTCAGTTTAGCGAGTTTCACCTTAGCGAGTTTCAGTAGTCGTAACAACCTCCGTCATGCCATTTTGGCGATTCCAGGAATCGCCCGACCAGACAGCGGTCGCTGCGTATCGCAAATGAAGGCGGCGTGAATGCAAGTTAGGGACCTCCGGTGAAGCCAGAGGCTTGAATCGATGAGCCGCCCAAAGCCATCTCCCGCCAATTGATTGCTAGGATTTTTCACACCCTAGGACCTCCGAACAACGTCGCGATGGCCTCGCCGAAAGCCAAGATCACGAAGAATGGTGCCCGAATAACATAGGCATGATGCGTTTTTATTCGCCCGCCGGAATTTCATTAACGGTGTAGTAGGCCTTGGTGTGGAGGAGAGGCTTGTTGGCGGCGCTCATCATGGGAGCGAGATCGAAGTCGTGGATATGACTTTCTTGAATGCCTTCGATGAAGAGGCGGACGCTCAATTTATCGTCCGAAACAACGGCTCGTTTGACAATGGGTTCGGTGTGATCGACTTCCGGGCTGCCATAGCCGGCAGAGAAGTTGTGGGTGTAGGTGGTGAGGGTGTAGGTTTTCGGATCAGTGGCGATTGCGGAGTTGACGGGGAGGGTGAAATTAAAGATGAAACCATCAGGGCGGATGTTGATCTCTTTGATCTCAAAGGGCGTCTTCCCGGTCCAGTCGAGGCGTTGAATGGCGAAAGGCTTTTCTCCACGAACAGGCCATTGTCGGTTGGTGGTGAATCCTCCGGCAATCAGCTGGCCTTTGGGGGTGAATTGGACATTCATGATGCCGGTGTCGAGACCTTCGCGGAAGGGATAGCAGGCACCCTGCCACACACCGTTAATCTCTTCGGTGGTGGCTCGCATGATGAGGCTGAGGGTGTAGTCACCGAAGAAGAGTTGATTCTCGAAGGGCCCGAATTTTCCTTTGGTCTCATCGAGTTGGAAGCCGGAGATGGAGCGTCCCATTTTGATGTAGGGAAAGAGGATGGCGGGCGGGACGAGTTCCTTGACGCGCTTCTTTTCGACCTGCAGGCGCGAGTTGGATTCGGGCTCGAGAGCGGGAGCGTCGAGGCCCTCGACGAATGGATACCAATTGTAGCTGGCGGGGTGTCCGAGGAAGTGATCCTGCTTGAGGTGCTTGAGCGAACAGGACCCGTTCCAAGGGCCCTGGCTTTCGATGGTAAACATGACGCCCTCGGCATTGGCGGCGACACCTCCGGGGCTGCGCAGTCCACTGCAGACCGGGATCATCTTGCCATCGGGGGTGACTTTGACGGCCCAACCGCGGAAAAGATTGTGTGATTTGTAGGAGCCGCTGAGGCCGAGGGCGACCCAGATGTTGCCATCGGGATCGTGCTTGGATCCGAAGGCGAATTCGTGTCCTTCGGCGTAGCCCCAGTTATTGGTGAGGGCATTGAATTGGTCAGCGGAACCATCACCATTGGTGTCTTTGATGCGGGTGACTTCACCGAACTGCGTGGCGGTGAGGGCGCCGTCTTTCCACGAAAGGCCGAAGATTTCATCCTGCCCGCTGGCGAAGAGTTCGTAGGTGGGATTGGGTGGAGTTTCAAAAACTCCGGAGAGGACATAGATGTCACCGCGCCGGGTCCCGACGGCCAATTTTTGGTCGGGAAGGATTTCAAAACTGCCGGGGTGCATGGGCACCTCAGGAGGGATGGGGATCTCGACGAGGGGGTAATATTCTGCCTCCGCTTCGGCGGTGCCCCACATCGCCCCGAGGTCTTCGGCGAGGGAAATTGTAGGCAGGCCGAGGAGGCCTAAGGTTAGGGGTTTTAGGATTGTGTTTACCATCGGTATTCGAGGTGAAGAGTTGTTTTTCCGGGGGGGAGGGTGATTGGGACGAGAAGTTCCTTTGAATCGCCGTCGCGGATTTTTCCGCTGATCTTTCCGACGACGCGGAGGTTGAGAGAGTCGATTTGCCAACCGTCTTTTCCGGAGGTGATCTTTTTGCCGGAGGCGACGCGGAAGTAGAATTTTTTCTGCGGGCCGGTGGTGTTGAAAGTCATCGTCCGATTGAAGTAGGCCTTGCCGTTTTCATCGAGATGATCCTCGAAGTAGTCCTCAACTGAGATGTCACCATAGTGGTAGAGGAAGGTCGGGCGTTTCTCTTTGTTGAGACGATAGCCGCGGTACTGGTACCCGTGATCGTGGGGGAAGGTGTGGTTGGTCTTTCCTTTGTATGGCCAGGAGGCATCCATGTCGGTGAGACGGTAAAAAGGAATGCCTTCGGGGAAGGTGATGCGATTGTCGCCACGGAGTTGGAAGCTGCCATGATTGACACTGGCGAACTCACCTTTCCAAAGGTGGCGGAGATTCATTTCACGGGAGTCGAAGACGAGACTGATGCGTTCGGGGTATCCCACCCCGATGCCACGGTAGCTGGCAGGGCCACGACCGCGGCACATCACTGTTTCATCGGCGACGCGAAGTTCACGGGATTGGCGGGAGAGGCCCTTGGGATTCTTGGCGCGCTGGCCATCGGAAAGGTAGGTCCAAAGGGCTTCGATTTGTTGATCGGTGTCGCCGTTGAGAACTTCCTTTCGGATGGCCTGACCGCCGGGCCAGTAGCTGGGCATGATGACGGTGGGGTGGAAGCGGGACGGTTGGCGCATGTAAAGGTGGAACCAATTTTTCTGAAGTCGTTCGGTAGTGTGAATGAGGTCGAGGGCTCCCGCTCCACCGGATTTTTGACCGTTGAAATCGTGGCAGGCGATGCAACTGAGACCACCGGCTCCGGTCATTTCGTAACCGGCGTTTTTGGACTCACGGATATTGACAACTTTGGGAAGGGTCGCTTCCTCCAGAGAATCGACCTTCCCGAATCCCTCGACAAGATGACCCACGTTGGCCTCACTAAAAAGGGGCATGCGGGTGTTGAGGTATTCGCGTTGGCGGCCGCCGTGAACGAGGATTTCCTTGAGCCAGGATTTGGTGAGCTTGGCGCCGACGTGAGTGAGGGGCGGCGGAAGACGGCCTTGGTCACCGAGGGCTTCCGAGGTGCCGGTGAAGTAGGGATTACGCTCGGGAGAAATTCCGCCGAGGCCTTCGCGATCGTGACAAGCGATGCAGTTGAAGGTGGTGAGGGTTTTGTTGACCAGTTGGTGATCGGTAAAAGTAACGGAACTGGCTTTCGGCAGGGCGAGGGCGATGAGTTTTCCTTGCTCGGGAGTGAGATCGAAATGGGGCGAAGACGAACCGTGAGAGAGACAGCCTTTGTCGCTCTTGAGGGCTGAAAGTTCAGGATAGTCGCTCGAGGTGGCCTTAATATCGTCGTGGCATTTCACACAGCCGAAGTTGACGAAGTGAGCTTTGCCTTTTGCGGCAAGAGCTTGATCAACCTTGAGAGGCTTTACGACGGGAATGGGTTGATCCGAAGTCGCGAAAAGGGAGGGGGGAATGGTTTGTCGTTTGAAACCGGGGCCTTCCATTTCGAACTTGAGATTGGCGTTCCTTCCGGTTTGGAAATAAGTAAACTCGATGGGATTCCATCCTTGTTTGAGATTTGCGGTGCCCGTGAGTTTTTTAACTCCGCGACGATCGCTGGGAGCTTCGTTGAGGATTTCCTTTTCGTTGAGGAGGAGGGAGCCGCCGTTCATCTCGAGGTGGAAGGTATAGGTGCCGGGGGTGTTGATTCTGAGAAATCCGTTGAAGCGGATGGCGGTGTGTTGAGGAACTTTACCATTCCCTCCCTGGAAAGTGGTGAGAGAGAGGTCGTTAGTTTGTCCGGCTTTTTCCGGTTGGACGTCGCCCTTGAGTCCCTCCCAGACTTTGCCGCGCCAAGTGGTGTAGGCGAGGTGTCCGGGAATGCGGGTGTTTTTTAAGAGATAGTGTGTGATGCGATCGAGGTCCTGGCCGGGAATGCGGAGATCGGGCATGCGACCAGACGGACGGACGGAGTGAGGGCGCTGGAGAAACTCTCGGAGACTTTTGTGTGAGTATTTTTCCGAGAGATTTCCGAGCGGGACAGAGGAGCTGAGAAGGAGTTCCTTTCCATCGGGATCGCGCGGTGAGTGGCAGGCGACACAGCCGACAGTGTGGAAGAGTTCATTCCCTTTGGCAGCCGCAACGGAATCGGGTGCCTCTTGTTTGAAGACGTGTGCTTTATTGAGAGAGACGAGGAAGTGGGTGATCTCGTTCGCGATCGATTCCTTGTCCTGCTGGCTCAGGGAATCGGAGAGGCCCGGCATCGTGGTGCCGGGTTTGGTCTTGTGTGGGGAGGCGATGAATTTTCTAAGATAGTCAGGATTCACGCGAGACCCGACAGCGGATAGGCGAGGTGATTTTCGAGAGGCAGAAGCGAGGGTGTCGTCGGCTTGGTGGCAGGCCACGCAGTTGAGTTCTTCAATGAGAACTCGGCCTTTCAATTCGGGTGCCAGCTGGCTTGATTCGATGCTTGGAAGAATGACCTGGGCGTGGCTCAGAGAGAAAGCCGACAGAAAGATGAAGAAGGAAGTTCTCATGAGTAGGGCAGGGTTAAGCATGCCGGTTGCCGAGGCGTGCGACAAGGAGGCATTTTGCGAGAGATCTTCAGGGCGATCAAGTCAGGGAGGAATGATAAGTTGGGTGGTTTCACTGCCAAGGGAGCGCTGAACACCCGCGGCCGGGTGGAGATCGGAATCTCGCCGAAGACGTTGATCAAGTTTGCGATGATGCTTCCTTCTTTTTGGTCAGCAGGACCTTGCTTGGTCGGTCCCCCTTCCACGACCGCGAGATCGTCTCGCGACGGGGACGGCCGATGCGGCGAGAGCGAGAAAGAGGTGTGGTTTTATAGGTGATTCAGAACTGCGGAAACCTTGTTTAGAGATGACGGGTTTGCTAAGTGCCTATTATTGAGCCGGAGACTTCAGCTCGGAGTCGATGGTTCGCGCTCGAGAAAGGATTGGGACGCCGTAGCCTGACTAGTTGTTTCGGGGTAAACTCTCAACAATCGCAATTGCATTCCGAGGGTAATCTGGATTACGCATGGAACATGCCGCTACGTCTACTTTTGGGATTGTTACTTTCCGCTGCGCTCACCAGTCTGATTGGCCTCAGAGCAGCGACCCTCACTGACGCCCGCATCACCGAGTTTCTCGCAAGCAATCAGGACGGGATCCAGGATGAAGATGGCGACCGTTCAGATTGGATCGAGATCTGGAACTCTTCCGGTGTTGGCGGTGACCTCGGCGGGTGGTATTTGACCGATGACCCTGCTATGCTCACCAAATGGGCACTGCCTGCCGCGCAACTCGGCAGTGGTGAATACCTTCTCGTATTTGCCTCCGGCAAGGATCGCAGCGCCGTGCCGGGCGAGGCCCACGCCAATTTCAGGCTCGATGCCACGGCGGGGGGCTACTTGGCGCTGGTCAAACCTGACGGCACCACAATCGCTGGCGAGTTTAACAACTACCCGGCCCAACTGCAAGACATCGCCTACGGCACAGGATTTGAAACCGCCGCCCAAATCACTCTGCTCAATCCGGGTGCAAATGCCAAGTGGCTTGTCCCAAGTGAACCAGTGACAGACTGGAATCAACCGGGCTTCGACGACTCCACCTGGTCTTCCGGCACCACTGGCATCGGATACGA
>JAPKDJ010000030.1 GCA_026421245.1 Akkermansiaceae bacterium
ACCTGGAGAAAGGTTCGTTGGGTGACGTCTCGGGCATCTTCAAGGTTTCCAATTTTCCGTTCGACGAAGCGAAGAACTCGAGGTTGATAGCGATGGAGGAGAGATTCAAAGGCGCGGGTAGATCCTTCTTGGCATAGGGCCACGAGTTCTTCATCTGATTCATCCATCGCTTCTATGATGGAGTTCAATTTGCCTGTTTGGATGAATCCGAGGCTTTGACAAAAAGTGGTCCGAGGGTCTTGAGGAATACCGCCGCCTTTTCCGGTGAAGCAGCAACTTTCAAGGTCATCCAATTGCCTTGGGTCTCGATTTCGATGGCTCCGGCTAGCTCCAACCAAGTCGCCGGGGTCTCCGGTTGCGACATTAAGAGAGCGGTCAGTAGTTTGAAATTCTTCTGAAGAAAGAGCAAACCTTCGCCATCAGTGCTATCAATCATGACCGTTGCTTCAACAAGATCATCTCGAGACCCGATCAGGAACCAGGCTTGCCGAATCGCCCTAGTAAAGTCGGCCTCGAATTGGAGTTCACCATTGAGCTTCTTCATATCGATCGAAAACATTGCGGCTGCCGATTTTAGTTCGTTCGCCGCGTCTTCGGGGAGAGTCATTGAACTCCTGGATTCTTTGCGGCCGGCCAATAGATCCAATGAATCTTTTGAGGCCTGAAGAGAGGTGCCCGCTATCCACGCCTTATCCGATGCTCTCGCCAAGATCAGCGAAGATTCCTGCCAATCAGGTCCCTGTCTGAGCTTGATACCATGATGGAGTGGAAGGTTTTTCGCGATTGGGAGACTGGTGAGGTCGATCTTTTTCATGTCCCCGCGTAAAATGATGGCCGTTTCACTCAGTTTGTCACCGGCCCCAAAAAGGGTCACCCCTTCAACTGATTTCCAATCGATCGCAAGCTTCTCCTTGAGAACTGTTTGAAGCTGTAGAATACGATCGAATCCGGCGACCTGCAGGAGGAAGCCATCGAGAGGCGGATCACTCAACTTGGTGAGATCAAGATGGGCGGCCCACGGAGAAGTCGAACTGATATCTTGATGTCGAACGGGCTCTGCGGTGCAGGGAACAAGGCTCAAAAATATCAGCAAAAAAGTGATTGCGATGCCTTTGGTGTTCATGGGGGTGAGGGTAAAAGGCCAAGGAAAGTAATCGAGCTTTCCCGGGCCGGAAGTTGTCAACGACTTCAGTCTACTCGCCGGAGCCACCGAGCTTCATGAGATTGCCCACGCGACTTTCTAACTGGCTGCGGTAAAGGTCCAGTTGTCCGGCGCTCAAGATTGGGCGGAGTTGCTCGACCTGCTTCGCGATGGACTCGCTGGCGGCACCTTGGGCCATCTCCGTGAGCGACTCGCGGTCCATACCCTGTCCGGAGGCGAGCCCAGCAAGACCTTCGCTTGCGATTTTCGAAATCACCCCTTGAAGGGAAGGGTCGATGCTCATTCCAGATTGAGAGGCGAAGGATTCAATCATTGAGCTGATACCAGAGTCGTCCTGCACTGAAGCAACCGAATTTTCGTAAAGAACACCGTAGACGTCATTCCTTTGTTCCGGGGTTAACATGAGATCTTCCTGAAGACTTGCAAGCTGCCGGAGAGTTCTCCCTTCGGCGCGGCTTTGGTTCTGTCGTTCACCAAATTCTTCGTGTTTTTCCTGTTGCTCGGGGGTAAGGAGTTCTCCTATCGAGTCCTCCAGAGCCCGCCCACTCATGATCGCCATGGCACGCTTTGCGGACTCGGAAATGGCAGCAGGATCTCCGCTTTCCGAAGCGCTGACTGCAATTTCCTCAAGTTCGGAAAGTTGCTGATCGGCAATTTCCAACATCTGCTTCTGTTGGTCTTCATCAAGTCCCAGAGCGGCACTCCATTGGGCCATCTTGTTGGTTAAACGTTCCATTTGCCGCTCCTTCATTGAATCCGAAAATTCTTCGCGCCGATCCTTGAGTTCATCGAGATCGAGTTCGGGATTCTCCTCGGCCAATTGCCCCAGGATCGTTCTTGTTTCTGCGACACGTTCAGATTTACCGCTCTCCTGGCCTTGGTCTGTTGCCACCTGGGAAACCTTGGTTTTTTCTGAGGCTTCTTGATCAGCGACATTGTCGTTTTCCGAAGGAAGAGTCTTCATCAGAAGAACGGCTGCGACGGCTCCAAAGGCGCTACCGCCTCCGATGTAGAGAATTTGTTTTGTATTCATGAGTTTTTTTAAGGGTATCCCCGAGAAATAGGAGGGTGTTCATGGGAGAGTTCGAATCTCATTCTTGATTGGTTACAAATCCGCTCATTTTTTTCGCGGGAGCAAATGCGATTTGAATTCCAGCTGCCCCGATTGCATTCCGAATGAGGGTATGGCTCGTCTTGATCATCTTGCCGTTTTACTCGCCTCATTTGTGAAGAAGGTTGTGAAAAACGGAGAATGGGGTGGGGAAATGGGCTTGTTGCAGGATGGGTTGAGCTTGCTTTGTTCCTTTATTGTTTCGTTAGCCGAGCGACATCTGCAAGATCTTGGGGGCGTCCCGTGGCTTTCTTATTTCGTATCAATGCTCCTTTTCCGATGAGGGAAACTTCGTGGCCATCAAAACTAACGGTGGAATGTGAATTCCACGCCTCTTCCCAAGTGACCCCGCTGATTCCAGTGAGGAGGTCAATATCTTCCGTGAAGCGTGGCTCCGTGGAAAGCAAGAGCATCGCCTCCTGTCGAAATCTGGAACTCTGCACTGCCGTGACTACGCAGAACGAACTCATGGACCTCGACTTCCTCGATTGGGTATGAATGCTCAGATCCGTGAGGGTAGTTTTGGTTCACGGGATTTTTGACACGGGGAAGGTGTTTTATCTGTTGCCCTCTTGGTTTAATCGACGCACTGACTACAAGTCAGTGCTCCATATTCGGACGGGGCAGACTTTTAATTCTGCAGTTTGGGTAACGGGGTCATAGCCGGAGCCGGTGAGGATGTTGACGTTGGTTTCGGCGAAGCTGAAGCTGGTGAAAACGGTGCCGCGTGGGGAACGGGTGGTGGCTTCTACTTTGAGTTCGATCTCGCCGCGGCGGCTTGCCATTTTGACAAAAGCACCATCGGAAATATTCCAAGCAGTGAGATCGTCCGGGTGGACTTCGAGGGTTTCCTCGGAGAGGAGGTAGTCGATGCCGCTGGCGCGTCCGGTTTGGGTCCGGGTGTGGTAAGCTTGGAGGCGTCGGCCGGTGGTGAGCCAGACGGGGTAGTCGTCGTCGATGACTTCGGCGGGGTCGCGGTAGCCGATGATTTTGAAGAGGCCGGGCTTACCGTCTTTGAATTCGTCCTCGTGGAGAATGGGGGTGCCGGGGTGGCCTTCTTCGGGGACGGGCCATTGGTAGACTCCGTCGCCGATGTTGTCCCAGTTAAGACCTTTGTAGATGGGACTCAACCCGCAGAGTTCGTTGAAGACGTCTTTGGCGGATTCGTATTCGAAGCCGGGGATGCCGAGCTCTTTGGCAATGTTGGAAATGATCCACCAGTCGGGTTTCGACTCGCCGTGGGATGGAACGGCTTTGCGGAGGCGCTGGACCCGGCGCTCGGTGTTGGCTTGGACGCCATCGGTCTCGCCCCAGGCTGAGGCGGGGAGGACGATGTCGGCCATTTGTGCGGTCTCGGTCATGAAGATGTCGATGACGACGAGGTGGTCGAGCGACTTGAGTGCTTTCTCACAGTGGTTTTTGTCAGGGTCGGTGACGATGGTGTTTTCACCATCGATGAGCATGGCGTGGATGCCATTTTCTTCGAGGCCGCAGAGATTGAGCGCAGTGACCTTGGTCATGGAATTGCCAAGGTCGAGGTCGGGCTGCTGGTAGGCGGTCTTGAATTTTTCGTGAAATTCCTCGGAGATCACGGGTTGGAAGCCGGGGTAGTTGTTGGGCACGGCCCCGCAGTCGCCCGCACCCTGGATGTTGTTCTGTCCGCGCATTGGGTTGATGCCGGTTCCTACTTTGCCGAGGTTGCCGGTGAGGAGGGCGAGGTTGCAGAGTGATTGGACGTTATCAACACCACAGATATGCTCGGTGATGCCGAGGGTGTAGTAGATCGCTCCGAGTTTGGCGGAGCCATACCAGAGGGCCGCTTGCTCGATGTCGGCGGCGGGGACTTCGCAGATTTTTGAGGCCCAAGCAGGGTCAAATTCTTTGAGGTGGTTTTCGAAAGCTTCGTAGTCGGCACAACGGTCGGCGATGAATTCTTTATCGGTGAGTCCTTCGCGCACGATGACGTGAGCCATGGCGAGGAGGAGGGCGACATCGGAGCCGACGCGGATGGGGAGGTGAAGGTGGGCAAGTTCGGCGAGGCGGGTTCTGCGGGGGTCGGCGACGACGAGTTTGGCTCCTTTGGTGAGGGCTTTTTTGAGGCCGGTGGCGGCGACAGGATGGCACTCGGTCATGTTGGTGCCGATGGCGAAGATGGTATCGGGTTTGTCCATGTCCTTGAGGGGATTAGACATTGCGCCTCTTCCGATTTGAGCGGCCAGACCGGCCACGGTGGGAGCGTGTCAGGCTCGACTACAGTTATCGATGTGGTGGGTCCCGAAGCCGGCTCGAATGAATTTCTGCATCGAGTAGGCGGCTTCGTGTGGGGCCCGCCCGGAGGCGATGCCGAAAATACTATGCCTTCCGTACTTCGCTTTCGCTTTGGCGAATCCGGCCGCGGCGGCTTTGAGGGCTTCGTCCCATTCGACTTCCTTAAAGGTGCCGTCGGCTTGTTTGATGAGAGGTTTCTTGAGGCGGTCCTCGTGCTGGATGAAGTCGTAGGTGAACTGGCCTTTGATGCAAAGCGCGCCTTTATTGGCGGGGCCGTCCATCGCGGGCTGGGCTCCGACGATTTTGTCGCCCTTCGTCATGAGATCGATGGAACAACCGACGGCGCAGTAGGGACAGACCGTGCGGGTTTTTTTGATGGGCTCGGGGAGTGCTTCGGCCCGGATTGCTTTTTTATCGGCGAGGGCTCCGGTGGGGCAGGTCTGGATGCACTGGCCGCAGAAGGTGCAGTCGGAGTCGCGGAGGTCGTTGTTGAACTCGGTCGTGATCTGGGTTTCGAAACCTCGGTTCGCGATGGAGATGGCGTAGTCGCCTTCCTGCTCGGCACAGACGCGGACGCAGCGGTAACAGGAGATGCATTGCTCGTAGTCTCGGAGGATGAAGGGGTTGGCATCCTGGAGATTGGAGGTCCCTGATTTGGCTCCGGCGAAGCGACCGCCGCGGGCCCCGTATTTATTGACGAGGGTGGCGAGTTCCTGGGAGGCGAGGCCGCGGAGGGGGTCGACGTCGATCTGGCGGTTTTCGCTGGCGACCATTTCAAGGAGCGTCTTGCGCATCTTCTCAATGTGGGGCGGGGCGGTTTTCACGACCATGCCATCGTTGGCCTTGGTGGTGCAGGAGGCGACGGGGTTGCGGATGCCCTCAACCTCGACGACGCAGAGTCGGCAGCCGCCGAAGGCATCGAGCCGGTCATCGTAGCAGAGAGTGGGAATGTCCTTCTGGAGACGTTTGGAAACCTGATAGATGGTTTCGCCCTCGGTGAAAGTGGTTTGCTGGCCATCGATAGTGATAGCAAGCTGAGCGGCGATGGTGGAAGTGGGATCGTTGATCATCTGGGGTTGTTAGCAAAGGGAAGATTGTGGTCGCCGGAGACGACAAAGGTGACATCGTCGTGCGGTTGAATGGCGAGAAGTTCTCGGATTTCGACTGGAATGGTCACCTGCCCCTTTGTTGTGACTTTCATGGAGCTACTTTAACGAGTATTATTTTTTCGGCAAGATTCGAGGCGGGTAGGTTCAGTTACGGAAGAATGAGATGATGGAAGAGATTGATGAGGCTTTGGGCGAGTTGACGGAGGCGGAGCGGGATTTTGTTGGGATCGATCCGAGACTTTTCGAAGAGGAGGCGAGGTAACAAGGGCTTTTTTGATCAGAGCTATTTGGTGGGTGAGGAGTTTCTCGCTGATTTTGCGTTCATGTATAGAAGGGGGACTTTGTGACCGGGGCGGGCACATCATGGGATGGGGGTGGCATGGAGGATGGAATCCGCCGCTACGTTATTGCCAGGCTTTGTTGCGGATGGGTTGGTTGGATTGGACGCTTTTCAAGGTGGCTTTGATTTTTTTGGTGAAGGGAGAGTCGGGAGGGGCGACGGTGGTGAGGAGGTTGAGAGTTTTGGTGGCTTCCTGGTATTTGCCGAGGTTGGCCTGGGTGTAGGCGAGGGTGAGGAGGTGGTTGCCGTTGCGGTTTTTGGAGATTTGGCAGAGGCGCGAGGCGAGGGCGAAGGCCTCCTGGGGACTACGGATTTTTTCGCGGGGATGGGTGGAGAGGATGTGGGCGAGGAGGTTGGCGGCGTCGAGAAATTTTGGAGAGGTTGCGAGAATGGTTTTACAGTTGGCGATGGCTTTGGCGGGCTGGCCTTGTTCGAGTTGAAGGAGGATGAGGCGGTAGCGGAGGGCGGGGTCGGTGGGTTTGAGAGAAACGGCCTTTCCAAGGTGGACGAGGGCGAGATCGGGGTCGCGGTTTTTGAGGGCCAGGAGATAGGCATCTTCGCGGAGGTCGGCATTTTTGGGATGTTCGGTGATGGCATCGTGAAGGATGACGAGGGCTTCGGGGAGCTGATTGGTCTCAGAGAGTCCGGTAGCGAGGAGGCGGGCGATGCGGATGTCGTTGGGAAGGAGTTTGCGGGCTTCGCGGAGAGGGGCGATGGCTTCGGCGGGGTTCCCTTGCTGTCCGAGGAGTTGTCCGAGGAGGAGTTGGTTGTCGGCGTGGTTGAATTTGGTGCCTTTGACAAAGGGTTTGGAGAGGGCGTCGCGGAGGTAGTCGATGGCGAGGTCGGGGAGGGATCGCTGGACAAGTTGATTCGTGGTGCGTTGAGGGGTGGCGGGTGCGGGGTCGCCAACCCAATTGCCGCTAAAGGGAGTGGCGGCGGCGCGGCGTTCGAGGGGAGTGGCAGAAGCGAGATTTGCGTCGGCGATGACTTGATCGGAAGAAACGGGGCCCCGGTAGATGGCGAGGAGTTCGCCATCGGCGGAAACGAGGAAACTGGACGGGACAGGGAGGGGCGTCCAGAGGTCGACGATGGAGGCCTGGAGGGCGTCGAGGAGTTCGACGGCTAGGGGAGAGGCCATTTCGGCGGTGAATTTCGCGTCGATGGATTTCAGGAAAGCGTCGCATTGATTCCGTGGTTCCTGATCAGAGGAGAAGAGAATTACGCTAACGCCTGAGGCCTGCCATTTGGCGGATTCTTTGGCCCATGCGGTGAGTTCTTCCTGGCAGTGGGGGCAGGTGCGGCTCCAGAGGGAGATCAGGGAGGTGCCGGAGGGTTTGAGGACTTTGCCGGAGGCAGTGAGGAGCTTGGGAACGGAGTTTCCGGCGGGTGGGATGATGCGAGCGATGGCGGTGGGTGGGGCGACTTCCTGATCGGAGGGGGTGAGAGATTGAGCGGGTGATTTTGATCGTGGCGTGGCTTTTGGACTATCCTGGGTGAGGTGGAGGAATTGGTTGGATTCGATCCCGGTGAAGATTTGAGGTTTTGCGCCTGGCCAGTGAACGACAATTTTTTCGATGAAGGCGTTTTCTCCTAGGCCGAAGTGGAGCCAACGAGAGGATTGGGAGAGGAAGGATTGGCCGGCGTGGAGGGTGCGAAGAAGGGGGGCTGTTTGGCCTTTGAGGTGGATGGCGACGCGGGCGCCGATGGCATCGCGTGGGGTTGTTTTGGCGGTGCCGGTGAGGTGGAGGGAAAGGAAGGAGGAGTCGGACTCGAGGTTGTTTTTCAAGAGACGGACCCGAGGGGCGGTGCGGTTTGAGACGAAGAGGTCGAGGTCGCCGTCCTGGTCGTAGTCGATGAGGCCGATGGCGCGGGCATCGTCGGCGAAGTCCCAGCCGATGGCGGTGGAAACGTCGGCGAAGCGTCCCCCGTCACCGCAGTTGAGGAAGGCGTTGTTTGTTTCGCGTCCGGAGAAGGATTTGTTTTCGTGGAGGAGGCGGTTCAGGGCCTTCCATCCCTGGCGGTAGGACTGGAGGGTGGAGAGATTTTGGGAATCGAGTGGGGATTGCGACACGACCTGTCGCCAGTAGACACTTCACAAGTCACCGGTATCCTCGGCAGTGATGAAACCGTTGGCGGCGAGGATGTCGAGCCAACCGTCGTTATTGAGATCGGCGAAGGTGGAGCCCCAGGACCAGCGGGCCATGGTGGTGCGGGTTTCCATACTGACGTCTTTGAATCCACCCTGGCCATTGGCGGCGAAGAGGGTGTTGCCACGGGCCATGCGCTGGAAGGCGGAGAGGGCCTTGGGGTTGGCACCGGGTATGAATTGTTTTTGGTAGGTGATGCGGTTTCCGGCGCTGGAGAACATGTTGCTGACGTAAAGATCCATCCAGCCGTCGCGATTAAAATCGCCCCAGTTGGTGGACATGCCGGCAGAGGAATCTTCGACGCCAAGTTGGAGGGCGATATTGACGAAGAAGGGGAGCTTGCCGTCCTCCTGTGGCCCTTGGTTTTGGTAGAGGCAGTTGCGTCCGAAGTCATTGGCGACGTAGAGGTCGAGGTCGCCGTCCTGATCATAATCCTCCCAGGAGGCGGCGAAGGAAAAGCGGGTGTTGTTTTGGTCGAGTCCGGTTTGGGCGGTGACGTCAGCGAAGGTCCAGTCGCCATTGTTTCGCCAAATGATGTTGGGGCCTCCGTTGTTGGCATCGTGGAAAGGGATGGGCTCGCCTAGAGCGCCGGCACGGGCTTCCGAGTAGGAGGGGTTGTATCCGCAGATGTAGACATCGAGGAAGCCGTCTTGGTCGAAGTCGGCAGCGCTGACCGAGAAGGTTTGGGCTTTGGTTCCGATTCCGAAAGAGAGTTCGAAATGGCCTTTGCCATCCATGTTTTCCATGAAGAGGAGTTTAAAATCCTGGGAAACGACGAGGTCTTGGTCGCCGTCGTTGTCGAGATCGACAAAGATCGCGGCGGCACAGAAGTCCATCCAGTCAGTTTTACTTTCTGCCGAGAAGTCAGTGAGAGTACCGTCGGGATTCTGGAGGAAAAAGAGATTGGGAAGGCCACCTTGCTGGCAGAGGTAGAGGTCTTCGAGGCCATCTCCATTGACGTCGCCGAGTGCGAGGCCGTGGTTGGCGGCGGGGTCGAGGCCGAAGTCGCGGGGGAGGCGGAGTCTCCAGTGGTCGGTGGATCGAAGAAGTTGGGATTGATAAGAAGGATTCTTTCCAAAAGCGGAGGCGGTGATGTCGGAGAAGAGGCGGGTGCCTTTTTGTTCGATTTCCTCGTAGTCGAGAACCTCAAGGGTTTTCAAGAGAGGAGGGTTGGCGTTGGTCCAAGTGCAGCGCCATTGGGTGTTAATCTGGAGGAGGGGGGATTTAAAGGTAACAAGGGCGTCGCATCCGCTGGGCGTGATGTGGGTGATTTTGATTTGGGCGCTCAATTTGGCAGGCCACTGGTGGGTGATTTTTTCGAGGGGGAGTTTTTTCGGAGAAGAAGGGCCACGCTTGACAGTGAGGCCGGCGTTTTCGAATTTGGTGATGAGCTTGGCGGGTCGGATTTCGTGGCCTAGAAATCCGGGGGCGAGAGATTTCGGGACTTCATGATGGAGGAGGGAATGGGTGAATTCTTTGAGTTGGTCGTCATACTGTGAGCCTTGGACTTCGGTGTCCCAGCCGTCTTTGGCGGGGTCGATTCGTTCGTAGGCGTCGCTGAGGTCCTGTTGATAGTGTGTTTTACCTAGCGCGGGATTTTTGGAAACATCGGTGGATTCAGCCCAAAGAGGTTGAGCGAGGGTGAAGAGAGTCAGGATTCCCAGAAGTTTCATCGTCCTCAAAATGATGCCTCTACCAGAAAATTTGTCGAGAAAGGAGGATTTTCGGGATGCCGGTTAATGGGTTTCATGAAAAAAGAAGCTCATTTCCGTGGCGAAACGCACTTGTAAGGTGGGATTTGGGCCGCCATCTTACCGCCCCGCTCCCGCAAGCGGATTTTATTGAGATGAGTAATCCCATTGTCATTCCTAAAAATGCCCCTTTTAATGCCGAACAGCGTGTTTGGCTAAGCGAGTTTCTGAGCAAGGCCCTGGCCGGCCAGGAAGTGTCGATCGAGCCGACCGGTCCTGCAATTCCCGTTACGATTCTCTGGGGAAGCCAGACGGGTAATTCCGAAGGAATCGCGAAGAAGCTCATGAAGGCCTTGAAAGCCGGGAACTATGAGCCGGAGGTTTTTGAGATGGCGGGCTATGACAAGTCGCGTCTGCCGGGTGAGAAGAACTTATTGATCATCACGAGCACCTACGGTGATGGTGAGCCGCCCGATAACGCAGCGGACTTGCACCAATATTTAATGGGGAATTCGGTGCCGAGCCTGAAGGGCGTGAACTTTTCGATTCTGTCCCTTGGAGACAGCGAATATCCCGACTACTGTCAGTGTGGCATCGAATTTGACCAGCGACTCGAGGCTTTTGGGGCGACTCGGATGTTTAAGCGCCTCGACTGTGACGTGGACTATGATGACGAATTCACCGAATGGAAGCAGGGCGTTCTCGGGGCAATGGGTGGTATGGAGGCTGCGAACACTTCGCAGGAAGTGGTTGAGCATGAACCTTTTGGTAAAAAGAATCCATTCCCTTCTGCGATTCTCAATTCCTATGACTTAAATGGAGTTGATTCGGAACGCGAGACCTACCACCTTGAGCTTTCGCTTGAAGGTTCCGGGCTGGAATATCAGACCGGCGATGCTCTTGGGGTTCTTTCCCACAATCCGGAGCAGATCGTAGATGAGATGCTGCCTCTCCTCCCTTTCAATATTAAGGACGACGTGCCACTGCCCAACGGTGGCGAATCTCCATTGCGCGAGGCGTTGATCAAATCCTACGATATTCGTAGTTTGAACAAGCGTCTCTTGCAGGCGTGGTCCGCGCGATCAGGCTCGCCTTTTTTACGGGCGTTGGCCGAGGCCGGTTCACGAGAGGAGATTGAGGAGTTTTGCTGGGGACGAGAGCTGATTGATCTCATCAATGATCATCCGGCAGATTTCGCAGACGGCGAGGAATTTGTGGGTGTGTTGAAGAAACTACAGCCGCGTCTTTACTCGATCGCCTCAAGTCCCAATGCCCACCCCGGCGAGGTCCATTTGACGGTGGCGATTATTCGCTATAACAGTCATGGTCGGGATCGCGGCGGAGTCTGTTCGACATACATGTCTGATCGAACCGGGGGCGTGGTGTCCGGGGTCTTTGTCCACAACAACAAGGCATTCCGACTGCCCGAAGATCTTTCCAAAGATGTGATTATGGTAGGTCCCGGAACAGGGATTGCTCCTTTCCGGGCGTTCCTCGAAGAGCGGGAAGTTTCCAAGGCGACAGGGCGTAATTGGCTCTTCTTTGGTAATCCGCACCGTTCGTCGGATTACATTTATGAAGAACAGATTGAAGGCTGGGTGGCTAATGGAACTCTTTTCAAGCTCGATCTCGCCTTTTCACGTGATCAGGCCGAGAAGATTTACGTTCAAGACCAAATGCTTGAGGCCGGGGCGGAGCTCTGGAAGTGGCTTGATGGCGGTGGCTATTTCTACGTTTGCGGAGATGCTTCACGGATGGCGAAGGATGTTGATCTTGCTCTTCATACCATTGCGCAGACTCATGGAGGACTGAGCAAAGAAAAGGCAATTGAATATTTCAAGGGGCTCAAGAAAGAGAAACGCTACGCGCGCGACGTTTATTAGAAGTCCGCGCTGGATTTTTCCAAGCAGCGCGACGAAGATTTTGGTGTGAGCGATCTTGTCCGAGTTGAGCCAGTGGCCTTGCTGCCAACCCCGGCGGGTTGTGCTGTTTTTCTGGGCGATGGTAAAAAAGTCATCGTTTTTTACATCGACCCGGCGATCGGGGCTTCGATCAATGCGGTTCTTGCGGGGGCGACGCCACCGCGTCCTCTTTCGCACGATTTGTTTGCACAGACTCTCGAGGCTTTCGGCGCAGAGGTTTTGCATATGACGATTGTTCGCTACAAAGCGGAAGTTTTTTACGCCCGTCTCATCATCAAGGCTGAGAACGAAATTATGGAGAAGAAGATTGTGGAGCTTGATGCACGTCCAAGTGACAGCATTGCCTTGGCAGTTCGGTACAATGCTCCCATCTTTGTGATGCCCGAAGTTTGGAGTGAGCTTGAAGATATGAGCGAGGCCCTGGCTGCTCTTCGAAGCCAGGAAGATCCTCCCACTGGCTTCGGGGTGTGACGGCGTTCCAAAAAGATCACTTGCAGGGTGTTCCACGAGCGGTAATTTGGCCCCGATGAGTCACCCAGCATATCTTCAAGAGGACATTCTGCTTAATCCGGATAAGCGTGTCTTTCCGGACTTTAATCTCAAGCATCTTCTAGACACGGTCTTCGCTCCCACGCAAGGATGCCGTGTTTGTATTTTGGTTGATTTTGAGGAACCAGCCCAATGGATTAAGGATTTTGCCTTTAAGGGGGAAGAGCAGTTCGAGGTGCAGAAAAACGCCCTCAAATATTTCTACGAGGGGCTGCGAAATGGAGTTCTCAACGAACTCGGGATGACCGGCGGGGAAATGTTCGCTTACAAGTATACCTATGGATCAAATCTTGATCTCAAGGACGACGTTTGGAACACGGATGGCGAGCGACTTTCCCTCGATCGGGATATTTATTCGAACTACGACATTATCCTCTGTATTTCGACATGGTCGGCTACCGCTCCGCTGACGGTAAAGTGCAAGGAGTATGGTTTTCGCGGGGCTACGATGCATGGGATGAACGATGTGATTCTGAACTCGGGCCTTGCCGTGAACTATCAGGAGGTTTCCGATGATGCTGAAAAGATGCGGGCGGCGTTGACCGGGGCGGAGGCGGTCGAGATCGATTTTGAATTGGAAGATGGTCAAATCCTGACGGCCTGGCTTGGCCTTGGTGGTCAGGAAGCGCAAAAGTCCCACGGACTTTGCCGCGGATCGAAACCCGATATTGCCAATTTGCCGGCGGGAGAGGTTTATTTTGTGCCACGAGATGCACGCGGAAAGTTTCCAATGAAGTATGAGGACGGAACCCTTGGGGTGCTGGATGTTGTCGATCGCGATGTTGTGAAATCCACTTTGATCGAGGGGAAGCAATCGACGATTGATGAGCATAATGCCCGCCTTGCGGATGATCCCATGACCGGCACGCTTGGAGAACTCGGATTTGGGACCCAAGTTTTGCCGGTTTCATATCAGGATATTCAAGATGAGAAAGTTCTTGGGACCTGTCATCTGGCGACAGGGCGTGACGATCATCTGGGGGGAGACATTATTCCGGAAATGTTCAAGAAACACGAGAACAGCACCCACGACGACATCTTGTTTGCTCCTCACAAAACGCCGAATTTCAACGTGAAAGAAGTGAGGATGAAGTGGAATGACCGGACTGAGGTGGTGATTGAAGATTTCCGTCCGTCTTCGTATGTCATGAAGGCGCTGAGCGGGGAACTTTCCCCGGAATTGGTTTCTCAGTAGACCCGACGGACCCTCTATTTCCCTCAAAGGGACCCGGGTGAGCGACCGGGTCCTTTTTTATTTCTGACAGAGTCCTTGCGCGTCGTCGTGATTGGGCTAAATATTTCTTAAATATTAGACGAATCCCTAGCCTCGAATCGCTTCCATGAAAAGCATCATAAAAACCGTGAATTTGGCAACTGCGCAGAAAAGAAACTCTTCGCGCTTTCGACCCTGGCTGGAAGAGCACGGGTCAAAGCTCCTTTTGTTCGCCCGACAACAAACCCGCTCGTTGGCTGATGCCGAGGATGTTCTTCAGAATGCCTTGGTGAAACTGGCCCGCAAAGTGGAAGAGGGGACCTTCGTCGGAGGTCAGGGCGCGTGGCTTGCTTTTATCTATACCCAGATTAAGCGTGAAGCGATCGATCTCGGACGAAAGGATGATCGCCGCCGCAAGCGTGAGGAAAACGTCGTGAGTGATGAGCGGTCTCTTGGTCGCGATATCGAGATGCCCCTATTCGAGGAGGGGGAAAGTCAGGACGAGACACGGCGTATTTTGATCGAGGGGATGAATATCCTCCCGAAAAAGTTTTCTGAAGTGATCAGCATGAAACTTTGGGGTGAGAGGACTTTTGCCGAGATTGGTGAAGCTCTTGATATTTCTCTAAACACAGCAGCATCACGCTATCGCTACGGCATTGAGGCTCTCCGTAAACAGCTCGCGACAGCGAGGCTGAATGGAGATCTTTAAGCACACATTCTCCGACTCCCACATCCATGGACTTCGAATCCACACTGCTCGAAAAACAACTCAAGAAACTGATTCCTGTTTCCTTGCCCGAATCACTTTTGACTCGGTTGGACATCGCCATGGCGTCCGCTTCCGATGAAGTTGCGACTCCTGAAGAAAAGGTGATTGTTGCTTCCTCTGATACCGAACTCACAGCTCTGGAAGAAGGTCTCCGCGGATTGGTGCCTTACGGGGCCCCTGAAAATATAATCTCGCGTCTGGACGAGGCGATGTCCCGTTGGCACGAAGAGGTGCCGGTTGAAGAAAAGATTGTTTCGATAGCGCCACAACCCGAGCGTCAAACTTCGTCATGGCTCGGGTTTCGATCGGTCGCAGCTGTTGGACTTCTTGGTGTCGGGGTTGCCTTCATCACCAGTGGTCGACCCCAGTCTTCGATTGTTCAATCGCAGAGAATCCCTGATCTGACAAATGGCAATACAGCACCTGCAGTCTTCACCCCGAAGGATGCCCGGGCATCTGTCGTTTCCGCCAATGATCGCGGGGTAATTTGGACCAAGAGTGGGCAGCCAGTTCGTTGTCTGGAAGTCCACGTGAACAACAAAGTCCAGTTCGTCAATGAGCGTGGCGATAAACTGATCGTCGAGCAGCCCAAAAGAGAGGTCAGGTTCACGCCCATACCAGTTGATTGAACAAAAATTTAGAAGCTTGTCGCTCACTGGACGAATAAAAAATCCTCGTATGAAAATCTTAATAATTGGTCTCACCGCCCTCGTCGGAACCTTCGTCAGTCTCTCCGCGATCGAGCGTCTTGCTGGAGAAAAATCTTCGGAAGAACTCCCCGCCGAGCCGATGGGTGGAATTCTTGGGAATGATCAGAAATCTGGAAAGGCTGAAGCCAGGGATCAGATTGCTCCTCAAGAGAAAGTCGCCTATCTCGGGGTGGGTGGAAATGCTTCAAGCGAAGCTCTTCTTATGCATCTCGAACTCGAGAGCGGCCTGCTTCTTGCTACTGTCGATCCGACCAGCCCGGCTGGTTTTTCCGGTCTTCAGAAAAATGACATTATCGTTTCAGTTGATGGAACCAAACTGACTGATCAGGATTCACTTCGTGCCGCTCTCGCTGGTAAAAAACCTGGCGGTGAAGCGACTCTGAAGTTGATCCGTCGTGGTAAATCCATTGAACAAAAAGTGACCCTTGGCGAGGCCCCTGCCATCCGGAAAATCCAGCTACAAGCTCTCGTTCCGAATCCGGCAGCGGAGATGAATCGTCTCCTCAACCAGCAGCTTGGGAACGCGCTCGGCGGGCTTGGAAATGACGAACTTCAAAAGGAACTCATGGAGCGTCTTGAAAAAGCTCTTGGAGCACAGGGCAAGGGATTCCGTCAACTCCGTCTCGGCCTCGGTGGAGATATGTTGAACGGCGAGGATCTCAAGATGGGCATTCAAGGAATTGGGAAAATGAGTCTTCAAGACGAGGATGGGTCCATCGAGATGAGCATGAAGAATGGTCAGCGGGAGCTTAAGATTCGTGACAAGCAGGGCAATCTTCTCTTCGAGGGACCTTACGATACCGACACCGACAAAGCTGCTGTTCCTGAAGAGTATCGCGAGCGGGTTGAGAAGCTCGATATGGGCAATGGAAGTTCTTTCCAGTTTGAGCTTAACGGCAAAGATCTTTTCCAAAGGAACAAGAAGAAGGGGGAATAAGTTCGGAACGTTGATTCCAAATCATTTGCAAGGCAGCATCTCCTCGGAGGCGCTGTTTTTTTCTTCTTTGTCAGAAGAGATGGAGATGACATCGAGTAGTTCGATTTCAAATACGAGGAGTTGGTTGGGACCAATTTCACTGCTTCGACGTTGTCTGCCTTCGCCGGCAAGCTTGACTCGATATGAAGGCCGGACTTTCACTTGATGCCCCTTTTTAAAGGGGCACCATGGGCTCCCAGAAGAAGGGGTAGGAGAATCGAGCTAAGAAGGAATTTTTGCGTAGTGAAAAATGGGGTGGGTGGCATGCGATAAGCTGATAATCTTATTCCAATTCAAGTCGATATCGCGGAATGGAAGAATCGACTTCTTTGGCATAGCGATCGATTCCACCCTCTACGCCGTAGGTTTCGGTTAGGCCATGTCCTCGGAACCAGGCGCATTGATCGAGGACGTTGCGGCCCTGATGATCGATGATGATCGTTTTCCGTTCCTGATTTTTGTCCGCAAAGAGAGAATTCTGAAGTTCTTGTGTCATGAACCGGGCTCCCGGCAAGGCGACGGATTCGTATTCTTCCCGCGTGCGGGCATCAAGGAGGGTGAATGACTCATTGCCTTCGATAAGGGTTTTGAGTTCCGGCGGGGAAATGAGCATTTTGCGGTCATGCTCCTGACTCTCAATGAGACATTTCAGAGCGTCTTTGATATTGATCTCATGCTTTTCACAAACGTCTTCCAAAGAATCCTCTAGTTCATAGGAGCAGGATTGACAGCCGCCGATGTGGAAGGCGGAGAAGAGGGCACGCCTAGCGCCGGGATAGTGCTCGAGAAGGCTCTTCATTGACAAATCTGCGGTGATCTCGTCTGGCATGAGCTTAAGATGACAGAGATTGAAGCCGGGGAAAGAGGGGAGTTGGGACTTTCCAAGCGAAAGGTCATTTGAGAGGCTTACGATCCTCGAAGGCCATGTCACAAGATCCTGAAGAACCTAAAATCTATCTCCTGCCGAATCTAATGACGGCAGGGAATCTCCTCTGTGGATTTCTTGCGATCCTTACGATCTTCAAAGGGATGCAAGTTGAAGATTTGCTTGCGGCAAAGCCTTATTATCAACAGGCCTTGTTGTATATTTTTGGCTCGTGCCTTTTTGATCTCCTAGACGGACGTCTCGCGAGGCTGGGGGGGAAGGAGTCGCCGTTTGGACAGGAATTCGATTCGCTTGCCGATATGGTTTCGTTTGGACTTGCTCCTGCAATGCTGGTCTCCAGCGCCGTTCTCTCTGATTTCCAACTTCCCGAGTCTTTTGACCCTTCCGGGAAACGGGAAGGGGGCGTGACTTGGGCTTTTGCCTTTATCTACCTCCTCTGCGGGGGGATCAGATTGGCTCGATTCAATTGTCTTGCGTGGATCGGTTCAACGAGCGGTGACTTTCGTGGGATCCCGATTCCGATGGCTGCGGGATTTGTCGCTTCTTTGACCTTCATCATGATTAACTTCGCGGAAAACGGCCGATCACTTGGATGGTGGTCTTACGTTCTTGCTGCGATGATTTTGGGAATCTCACTATTGATGGTGAGCAATGTCAGGTATCCAAGTTTTAAAAAAATCGACCTCAAGACAAAGGCGAACGTTTGGACTTTGTTGGGATTTGCGCTCGTGCTTGGATTAATTGTGAAATTCACAGTGTATGCGCCAACCGTGATTTTTGTGGTTTACCTTGTCCTGCCTATCTTTAGGCGGAAGACCAAGGTGGTGGAAAGTTAAGGAGTTCGTATAGTCAAGTTAGTTTAAAAACTTTATTGACCTTTTCCCAGGATGGAAGTAGAAGCCCCTCAGTTTGATGATGAGGGTTTTTCAACACCAGAGTTTGGTGGCAAGTCTAGTCGCCTTTGTTTTCGCGTGCGGGCTCTCGATGGGCGCGACTCATCAGGTGAAGGATTCTGAGACGTTTTATTCAATTTCCCGGATGTACAGTGTTTCGGTCAATAACTTGATGTCGAGCAACGGCTTCAAAGACCCAACGACATTGAAGGTCGGGCAGAAGCTGACGATCCCCCCAAAGGGGTTAAAGGTACCGTCCAAGGTGACCCGGACGTATCGTCCGGCACCCAAGTCGCTTCGAGTCATTGTTGATGCCGGACATGGTGGCCGTGACCGGGGTGCCAGCTGGGGAGGAGTCCGGGAGTCGGATCTCAATCTCAGGGTGGCCCGGCGTGTGGAGGTCAGTCTTAAGGCGAAAGGATACCCTGTTACCATGATTCGGCGAAGTGATGTCTTCGTGAGCCTTACCGGGCGGGCGAAGATTGCGAACAAGTATCGGAATGCCATTTATGTCAGTATTCACTTTAACGCCACAGAGAATACCGGAGTGCGTGGAGCGGAAACCTTCTATGTGGGTAAAAAGGGAAGTTATCTCGCCAAGTCGATTCAGAATGAGTTGGTCAGCAATCTCAAGGTGAGGAACCGCGGATATCAATATCGACGCTATTCTGTTCTTCGTTATACCGCTTGTCCTGCCGTCCTTGTGGAGTGCGGTTTCATCAGCAACTCCTATGAGCGTTCCCGTTGTAAGACCTCAAGCTATCAAGCGGCGGCGGCCAAATCGATCGTGGCAGGGATTGAGCGCTACGATCGTGCCTACTAATTCTTTTTAGCGGTTCATCTCTGGTTCAGTTGAATTCTGCTACGTTTCGTATCAGATGAAAGCCAAGGCAACATTACTCGCCGGTGCAGCATTCGCTGTGTGGACTCTTGGAGGAATTTGCTCAGCCCTTGCCCAAGGCCCCCCTCCCGGTGGTGGCCCCCCTCCAGGTGGCGGCGGAGGCCCTCCAGGTGGCGGCGGACGCCCCCCCGGTGGTCCCGGCCGACCTCAAGGTGGTGGTCTCCACGATCTTGGAAAGGCCGCCGATCGCTTCCAAGCATGGAAAACGGCCAAGCTCGAAGGTGCGGAATCATTTTCAAAATACCAGGAGGAGGTCCGCGAGGGCTACCAGAAGCTCCTTGAGAAGATCGAAAAAGCGACGGTCGAGGATAGACTTGATGGCACCGAAGCCCGCAAATTTCTCATGAATGCGCTGAAGATCACCGAAGGTGGGGTTCAGGGAGGCGGATCGATTGAGGAACAGATCAAGGCTCTGGAGACTTTGGTCGATTCAGCACTCACGGACTCGGTCAATGCCGAGACTCTTACTCCTGCGCTGAATAAGCTCCAGTGGATGATTGGCGAGACATTGATCTACGGCTCCAAATCAGGAGAACTCAGCAAGGCCAAGGTGTCCTCCATCAATAGAAAGCTCATGGCTCTGGAGGAGAAGGAGGCCAAGTATAAGGAAGACAACAAGCTCACCGATCTGGAGCGGAAGAGGCTCGATGAAGGGGCTTCCAAGATTTGGGAGCTGATTGTGAAGGGATTGAAGGGGAGAAACGACTAATGGGGTCGCGTCTTGTCACCGCTATCAGGGTTTGCCTCTGGTGGCGGCCGCGCTAAAGTAAGGGTATGTCCAGCCGGAGACGTCGTAATGCCAACGCACGCCAGACCCAGAAAAAGAAGCCATTGAAGTGGCTTCTTTTTGGAGGTCTGGCTTTTTTCGTTCTGATTGTTGTCGGGATGATCTTGGGCTACAACGCCGTTCGCAGCTACCTCCGGAGCGATGATTTTCGCGTGATGCTGGGGAGTCAGGCCGGAGGCTTATTGGACGGAGAGGCTGAGTTTCTTCCGTTTGAGTGGGATGGCTGGAATGTTTCAACCGATGAGTTTTCGTTTCAGGGCGAAGAAGGGCTTCGAAAGCTCAATGCGCGTGGCATTGACGCCGAGATTGATGTTGGGGCTGTTTGGGGAGGAATCTATAGAATCGAGGCGGTTCGCCTCCGGGAGGTAGCATTGATCGGTGATTTCCGGAAGAAGCCTATCGAGGAGGTGAATGAGCCAGACGTCATTCCAGTCGACAGTGGAAGCGCAGGTTCGGACGGGTCACCCAGTTTTTGGAATCGCTTCCTTCCTGATACCCTAGAAATCACCGGAGTTGATGTTGCCAACGTGAATGGTAGGGCTATGACCGACGATGGGATTTGGACGTGGGAAAATTCGACGGTGAGGATCCGGCCGGGGACAACCAAGGAAGTTTATGATGTTGAGTTGACGGGAGGGGATCTCACGACACCACTTTCGTTGGTTGACCGCCTTTCGTTGCGTTCGGCAAAAGGCCGGTATTCGGGGGATCATTTTTATCTTCTTTCGTCGGAGTTTGATGTTTTGGAAAACTCGCATGTGACAATGGAAGGTGATTTTGGCTTGGAGAGCCGAGCCTGGAATCTCCACGGTGAGGTCAGGGGCGCGCGCGTGGAGGAACTCATCGCGGAGGATTGGAAACAGCGTCTCATGGGGCCGCTGGAACTGGATTTTGAGGTGACGGGGCGCCCGGACTTCGACGCTAAAATTAAAGGGGATATCCAGGTGAATAATGGAGTTTTGACTGCGCTTCCAATTCTGGATCGTATTGCAGCCTATTCGAATACAGCCCGATTCCGCCGTCTGGCTTTGTCTGAGGCCACGCTTGAGTTTGAGAAGGTCGGTTCCAGTCTGGAGTTGAATAATATTGTTCTAGCCAGCGAAGGATTGGTGAGACTTGAGGGTTCGATGCGTCTTGATGGCGACGTCATCAAAAAGGGGGACTTCCGTGTCGGTATTACTCCGGGGACGCTGGCACACCTTCCAGGAGCGGAGACGATAGTTTTTCAGCGTGGAGATCTGGGGTTGCTTTGGTCTCCATTGAAGATCAGCGGGACTCTTGATTCCCCTCAAGAGGATCTGAGCGATCGGCTCATCGCAGCTGCCGGTGAGCGGATGTTTGAGCTGGTGCCTGAAACCGGTTATTACGCTCTGAAATATGGTGGTGAGGTCATTGGTGAATCAACCAAAGCGATTCTCGAAAACCAAGGTGTCATCTTGGGGGTGGGAGAAGCTCTGATTAATCAGGCGAACAAGGTGGTCGAAAGCAGGACCGGTGTGAATCCGGGGGGAGTGATCCAAGATCCTTTGAAGGTCATTGAAGAGGGAACCGGAGCTATCAAAAAAGGAGTGGGGACACTTTTCGATCTTTTCGGGCGACCAATCCCAAAGTAGCGGTATGTTGCCAACTCCATGAAGGTGCATTCATTGAACCATAAACAGTGGCTTCCGATCCCGGTTCAGGAAGCGTGGGCATTCTTTTCGAGCCCTCGTAATCTGGAAGAGATGATGCCGTCTTCGATGGGGTTCAAGATCGTTTCGCTGCCATCGGAGTCGCTCTATGAAGGGGAGATCATCGAGTATTCGGTGAAGGTTTTTCCGGGAGTGTGGATTCCCTGGATTTCGGAAGTCAAGGCGTTGAAAGAGGGGGAGAGCTTTGTCGATGACCAGATTTCTGGCCCCTTTAAATTCTGGCATCACCGACATTCGTTTGAGGAGAAGGATGGAGGCACCTTGGTAAAGGACCTCATTCATTATTCGGTGGGCTTTGGCCCTCTTGGGGAAATTGCGCGACAGCTTGTGGTGAAGAATCAACTCGAGGAGATGTTTGGGCATCGTCGCGTGACCCTTGACGCGAAATTTAAAAAAGCTACTCCAGCTTGAACTTGGGGTCGGTGAGGGTTTTGAGGAAGGCGACGAGGGCAGCTTGATCCTCTTTCGAAAGGCCAAGTCCTCCCGCTTTGAGTTTGGGATCGAGAGTCGGGCTTTTGTAAAGAGGTGAATTGTAGTGCTTCACCACATCCTCAAGCTTTGGGAGGCGGCCATCGTGCATGTAGGGTTCGGTGATGGCGATATTGCGCAGGCTTGGAGTGACAAACTTTAATTTATCTTTCTCCTTACCGGTCACTTTGAAGACTCCGAAGTCATTCAGATCATCGACAAGTGAGAGCCCGTTGTTCCGGAACTCAAAGTCGCTGAAATGGGGGCCGCCGTGACATTCAAAGCACCCTGCTCCACCTTTTTGATGGGGAGTGAAAAACAGAGAGCGCCCTCGTTTTTCATGCTTGGTGGGAGTGGCCTTCTGAGCGACGACTCGGTCGTATTTTGAATCATGGCTGACGATGGTGAGGAGAAAGTTCTCGAGTGCGAGACCCAGTTTTTCTTTGGTGATCGGACCGGGGCCGTAGGCCTTTTTGAAATCTTGCCGGTAGGATTCTCGTTGATTCAACCGGTAAATGACACGATCAAGGTTGGCTGCCATTTCGAGATGGTCCTGAATGGGTTCAAGAACTTGTTCCCGAAGTGTCTTGGCCCGTCCGTCCCAGAAGAAGCGATCTTTCCAGGCCAGATTGAAGAGAGGCATCGAGTTCCGTTTTCCAAGTCGTCCCTCGAATCCACGGGAGAGATCGACATCATCACTGAAGGCAAATTCGATCACGTGGCAGGCCGCGCAGGAAACGGTGCCATCAATGGAGAGTATGGTGTCGTGGAAGAGCGTATCACCAAGCGCGATTCGTTCCTTGCTGAGCGCGTTGTCGGCCGGTAGCGGTGGTTTTGGAAATCCTTTTGGTGTTTTGAAAGGAACTGGTGTTGAACCGGCTGGAGGCTCGTTTTCTCCATACAGGCAGGTCAGTCCGACTGCGATACCGGTAACCAAGAGTAATATCTTTCTTTGCACGCAATACCCATACCACACCTTTTCGGGTGTTTTTGCTCAAATGACGGGCTTTTTTTTCTTTTCGCTAGCCGCCTGTCAGACAGCATGAGAGCGAAATGAAACTTCCAATTCTCCCTTCAGCGGTCATGCTCTTAATCGTTCCTTTGTTTGCTCATGAAGGCCACGATCACACCGAGGGTGTGGGCGCCATCATCACCACTGCGACTGTCACGGGATCCGAAGGCCTCAAGTATGTCACGGCTCCGGGCTGGGGAGTTCCTTCCAACGGCAAAAACATAGGCTCTCTTCACGGAGACCTCGCGCTCGACAAGGCCGGCAATGTTTATGCCGCAACCAATGGTGGCCCCGGAATTGTGGTTTTTGACCGATTTGGGAACTACACCAAGTCCCTCAAGAAGGGCTTGGCTGGAATGCATTCTCTCACCACGGTGACCGAAGGAGAGCAACAATTTATCTGGGGTTCCCAGGTGCAGCAGAAACGAGCCGTGAAATTTGACCTTGAGGGCAATGTTCTCGCGACACTTCCGAACGAAAAAACGGGAGAGCTGGAAGGGGGAATGGGTGGTCTGACCGAGCTTTTGGTTGCACCCGACGGCCACATCTTTTTCTTCATGGGCTATGGGTCCAAGAAAATTCATAAGCTCAAGCCCGACGGAACCTTGGTGAAAACCTATGGCGGCAAGGGAACCGGAAAAGATCAATTCACCTCCTGTCACGGTGCCGCGATTGATCTCCGATACGATGAACCGCGTATTTTGGTCTGCGACCGTGATGGCCGCCGCATGATGCATCTCACCATGGATCTCACTTGGATTGGAATTTACGGAAAAACTCCGATGCGCCGCCCGGCTGATGTTGACATACAGGGCGATTATGCCGCGGTTGCTGAGATCGAAGGACGCGTCATTCTCATGGATAAGGAAGGCAAGGTCGTCTCGTCGCTTTGCGACAATCCCAATCAGAAACAGTGGGCTACCAACGGGGTGCCTGCCGAACAACTTCATGACAATGCCTTCTCCGCTCCCCACGGCATCAAGTGGGGGCCGCAGGGTCAGATTTATGTGACTGAGTATTCCCAAGTCGGCCGTCTCATCGCGCTCTACCCCAAAAAATAACGACTTCTCAAAACCATGATCGAACTTGAAGATTTTTTTGAAGACGTTATCGGAAAAACTCTCCGTGGGACGGGGATGGCTGATGGAGTCCTGTCGTTTCTAACCAACGTTGAAACCGACACCATCGCCAAGCTGAAGGACGGAGAATTTGATGAAGCAGCCGTTCGTGCGATTGCTCCTTCCCTTGGACTGGATGCCGACACACTCGTTGAACTCGCCAATCGATCCTGGCGTCCCGACCTGGTTGAGCTCGAGGGGCTTCGGCAGTTCAATACCGTCTTCGATCCTGATCCGGATGATATGATGACGGTGAATTCCTACCTTATCTGGGATACCCAGACTAAGGAAGCGGCCCTCTTTGATACCGGGGCCGATGCGGATACCGCGCTTACAGCAGTGAAAGAGCTTGGGCTTGAGTTGAAAACCCTCTTCATCACTCACTCGCACATCGATCACATCATCGACCGGGAGAAAGTTGTGGCAGCTCATCCCGGGGTTCGCGTTCTTGTGAACGGGAAGGAGCCTGTGGCAGGCGCCGAGCGTTTTGCGGCAGGGGATACTTTTTCTATCGGCACCCTGCGGGTCACAACCCGCCTGACCTGGGGGCACTCACCGGCCGGCACTACCTACGTCGTGAATGGTCTCAGCCGCCCAGTGGCCGTCGTGGGCGATGCCATTTTTGCCCAATCAATGGGTGGGGGAGTGATTTCTTTTAAAGACGCTCTTGCTACCAACCGCTCGGAGATCTTCACTCTGGAAGACCAAACAATCATCTGTCCGGGCCACGGCCCCATGACTTCAGTGGGCGAGGAAAAAGCCCACAATCCTTTCTTTCCCGAATTCAAATCATCAAATTAACCACTGCCTAATATTATGAGCAAAGTAGCATTCGTCGGCGTTGGCCGCATGGGCGCCAATATGGCCCGTCATCTTCAACTTGACTGCGGACACAACATCACCGCTGTCTATGATGTGAACAAAGAGGCATCTGCGGAGATTGCCGGAGAACTTGGAGCCGCAGACTGCGCCACTCTCGCGGAGGTCACTGAAGCCGCCGAAATTATCTTCACGGTTGTCACCAATGATGCTGCCATGCGTGCGATCTTCCTTCAGGATGGTGACAATCTCCTCATGGGATCTTCCGGGAAGACTTTTATCAACTGTGCCACTCTTTCCCCTGGCATCCACAAGGAAGTCTACCAAGCAGGGAAGGGAACAGGGGCCCATGTCCTCGAAGGTGCGATGGCTTCTTCGATCTCCCAGGCCCGTGACGGTTCTCTTTTCCTCATGATCGGAGGTGATCAGGAAGTATTTGATCAACACAAAGAGATCCTCGATCAACTTTCCGTGAACCTCCGCCTTTGCGGTGAGATTGGTAAGGCCGCTGAAGTGAAGGCCCTCGTCAATATGGTCATGAACATCAACACGGCTGGCCTCGCCGAAGGTCTTGGCCTCGCCGATGCCCTCGGGCTGGATCTTAAGATGGTCTGCGATATCTTTTCCCAAACTGGAGCAAACAGCCGCGTTCTCGAGACTGATTCGGAAGACATGATCGACCGCGATCATGAGTGCTGGTTCTCCGCGGAGCATGCCGCCAAGGACTCCGGGATCGCTGGTGATCTGGCCGCTGTTGCCGGAATCAGTCTTCCAGTCAACGATGCCACCAAGGCTCAGTATGACAAAATGGTAAAGGTGGGCTTGGGTGATCTTGATAAGTCGGGCATCGCCGAGATGACTTTTAAAGGTCGCGGCCCTTCCGCTTAGATTCCTGCAAAGCTCTCTCAAAACAGGCGTTCCGAGAGGTCGCCGGTATTTTAAAGTCCTTATTGGGACCCTAAAACAGGATTTTCCGAAATTTTCTAAACTTCGTGGTTTGACAGGTTCGGTCTGAATTTAGTTTAATTATCGAAAGCGGTGGTAAAGCATCGCAACAACATCTCATTCACAAACACCACGATTCATTATGGCCGACGACAATCAACCACCCAAGCCGCCCACTCCGATGAAGAAAACATCGGCAGTGCCTCTCAAAAAAGAGACTGTCCGCGTGACGCTCAAAGCTGATCCACCTGCACCTGCTGCTCCAGCTCCACCTGCTCCGGCTCCTACCATTCCTCTTAAATCAGCTCCTTCTGCTCCGGTTCCGATCGGCGGTGCTCCGAGGCCACCTGCGCCGGCACCCACGATACCATTGAAGACCCAAGCGCCTTCGCCAACTGGTCCAGCAACGATTCCGCTCAAAACTTCACCGGCTCCTGGAGCTCCTGCGTCAGCTCTTCCTCAGGCGACCGTCCAGCTTCAGAGCACCCAGAAACTTGGTGCCCCGACTGCTCCAACGATGGCAACCATCGGAACCATCTCCACGGATGATGATGACGATGAGCCAAGTGACACCATCCCGACTGTTCTTTCCATTCTTGCTTTTGTGCTGAGCCTCGCTGTTCTTGTTTTGGCGCTAATGCAATGGATGCTTGATGAAAAACCGATTGGTGACATTTTTAGCTAAACTTTCAACTCCCAGAAAAAATTATGGCACTTCCTCTTATCATTTTCCTCATCGCCGCTGGCGTCGCTGTCCTTAACTTCCTCAATATGGGAGTTGGCGGCTAAGTCCGGAAAATTGAAAATCTCGAAAAATCCCGGCGATATTTGCTCGGAAAACTCCTCAAAGGGTGGCTCTTGACGCCATCCTTTTTGCGTCCATATTGCCGACATGGCTCTAACAATTACAGAAGACAACTTCGAAGCCGAAGTGATTAACTCCGACCAGCCCGTCCTCGTGGATTTTTGGGCAGAGTGGTGTGGACCCTGCAAAATGATCGCGCCCATGGTGGATGCTGTTGCCTCCGAGGTCGAAGGCACTGCCAAGGTGGGCAAGGTCAATCTCGACGATGGGCAAGCTCTTGCCGCGAAGTATGGCATTAAGTCGATCCCAACTCTCCTTTTCTTCAAGGATGGGGAAGTGAAGGATCAGATTGTGGGAGCCAACGTAACCCAGAGCCAGATCTCGGAAAAACTTCAGGCTCTCGCCTAAGGAATCGCCCGATCTTTGATTTCAAAAAACGGGAGGTTCGAAAGAACCTCCCGTTTTTTCTTAATCTTGATTGGGGAAAGGGCTAAAACTTTTTTCCGTAAGCAGCGTTTTCGAAGCCTTGTCCAATTCGTTGGAAATCGCGCCCCATTCCCACAAAAGTATTGCAGGATGAGAGCAGGAATGCCGCACAGGCGGAGAAGGCAATCATTAGCGGAAGTCGATATTTCACCTCTGCAAAGTAAATTCGGGAACGGTGTCTGACAAGTTTTCTTTTGAAGACGGACTAACGTAAAATCGTGATTGCGGTAAAAGTTGGCCTTCCGATTCATAATGAATCGTCCTCGCTCTCGTGAACGACTTTGACCCGATACCTCGTGATCTTTCGGATTAGCTTTTGGGGCAAGGATTCGAGGCCAGAGAATCTGGAGGAAGTGTTTTGCCGATCGAGAGTTCACGGCGAAAGAACTTAAATGCTTCCTTGGTCGGTGGTCATTTCTCCCTGGGCTAAAAACGTTGGTCGAGATCCTTGAGGATCGATTGTAGCCTTTTGACTTCCTCAAAGGCAGTTAGGATCTCGGCTGAGCTAAGATTGGGGTCGTTGAGGAGGGAACGGAGGGCTTTTTCCTTTGTTTGATAAAACCGTGCCGAAAGCATGGCCACGGTGTCGCTGGCGGAGGCCACGGGGTCGTCCGGGACGCTATCGGTGAAGGTTTTTTCAAGAGCAAGGCGGTCCTCGGAAGGAATGGTCATCAAGTAGGCTTGCCTAGAAGCGGTATTCTCAGGGTTTGGGCGTTTTGAAAGAATATCGAGAAGAATGTGCCCCCCCAAGGCTTCCTCCAAACACTCGTTGAGGGACTCAAGTTGTTCGATCAGATATTCAGCGGCAGCTTCCGAGTTGAGTGCGAGGTGGCAGAGGTAGGCAACAACGTGATCGATAGGAGCTGGTGTGACGACGATCTTGGTGTCATCAGCGGCCCTTGGATTGTCGCGAAATCGCGATTTTTCTTTTTTGGCGTTGGCCACGACCTGGCGGAAGTCATCGACGCCCACTCTCATTCGGATGGCTAGGTTTTGAATGGTGGCATCCCTCAAAAGATCGTCACTCATGACCATGACAGACTCTCCGAGGTCCTTGAGCAATTTGGTTCTTTCTCCAGCTGAGGAGAGATTGATGGAGGGAAGTTCCTTTTCGAGTTTGGCATCGAAGTAATCTTTGGCTGACTCCAGAAGGGTCCGAAACTTTTCGGGGCCGTGGGTTTTGATGAAGGTGTCGGGATCATCGCCGTCAGGAAGATGCATCAATTTTACCGGAAGCCCGGTTGCGGTGAGCTGTTTGAAGGCTTTGTCAGCGGCTGCTAGTCCCGCGTTGTCGCCATCGTAGCATAGAACCACGCGATCCGTGTAGCGGTTGATCATGCGGGCATGCTCTTCGGTGAAGGCCGTGCCAAGGGGGGCGATGGTGTTTTCGAATCCACATTCGTGGAGAACAATGGCGTCGACCTGACCTTCGCAAATAAGGGCAAATTTTTCTTTGCCCATCGAGCGCCGGGCCTTGTCGAGGGCGAAGAGGAGTTTCGATTTATTGAAGAGGGGAGTGTCGGAAGTGTTGATGTATTTTCCGCGTTTGTCGTCTGCGCGAAGGATTCGGGCGCTGAATCCAACCACATCGCCATAATCATTGTTAATCGGGAAGGTGAGTTGATCGTAGAATTTTACCCAGAGTCCCGATCTTGAGTCTTCCTTGTTTCTCAGCCCACCTAGTCCGGCCTGAAGAATTTCGCGCCCGGTGAAACCTTCTTCGCGGGCTATTTGGAGAAAGAGGTTTGAGTTTCGTGGAGCCCAGCCGATGAGCCATTTTTGAGTGGTTTCCTTACTGAAGCCCCTTGACTTGAGATAGCTTCGGGCGTGTTCGGCGTCAGGAGATCGTAGGAGTTGCTCATGAAAGAACCGAGCAGCCTTGTTGTTGAGTTCCTTGATTCGAGAGATCTTTCGCCGTTTCCGGTCGGACTCCGGGTCGTGAGCCTCCTCGATAATGGTAATCCCTGCGCGGTCGGCCAGTTTTTTGACAGCATCGATGAAAGGAAGGTTCTCATACTCCATGATGAAGGAGAGGGCATTGCCACTCGCGTCGCAGCCAAAGCATTTGTAAAACTGTCTGGCAGGGTTGATATTGAACGATGGAGTCTTTTCTCCATGGAAGGGGCAGTTGATTTTAAATCCCGATCCAGACCGTTTGAGGGGAAAGTAAGAGCCTATAAGATCGACAATATCCGTCGAGGCGAGGATTTGTTCGATCGTTTCTGGAGGAATGCGGCCCACCTCAGGATTGTGAATCGGAAGTTTGGACTTCACCAGCTTTGGGTTAGCTTCCACCCATGAAAGCGGTTATTTTTTATCTCCTAGCCAGCCTTAGTGTCCTTTTGGGGGAGGACAATAGAGTCTTTGGGAAATCAAACGAAGAGAGCTACGAGCGAAAAATTGTCAGAATTGTGGTTGGAGAAGAGGACTTGTCTGTTGGCCAGAGTTTCAAGTTTTGGGAGAGAACACTTGAACGGGCGAAGGACGAGGGAGCCAAGGCCCTCATTTTTGATCTCGATACTCCGGGAGGCTTGGCGTTCCCAACCAAGGAGTTGATGAGTCAGCTTGCGGATCTGGAGATTCCTACGATTGCCTTTGTGAATCCGGAAGCGAGTAGCGCGGGCTCTTTTATCGCGATTTCAACGGATCGGATTTATATGACGCCGGGCTCAAATATTGGTTCATCGGCGATTGTCAATGGATCCGGTCAGGAGATTGACCCGGTGATGCGAGCAAAGCTTGAGAGCTTTTTTGGTTCGCACGTGCGCTATATCGCAGAAAAGAAAGGGCATCGACTGGAGGTGATTGAAGCCATGATGTTTCTCAGCGAGGAGGAGCGTAAGATCGGTGACGTTGTCGTGGGGCCCGGGGAATTGTTGAACTTAAACTCGACCGAAGCGACACAACTCCTCGACGATGGGCCTTTGCTTGCAAAGGCTGAGTTGGCTACACTTGAGGAGGTATTGAAAGCCGAAGGTTGGAGTATGGACGATGTCGTGACAGCGACACCGAGTGGATTTGAGCGACTGGCGTGGTGGATTGCCAGCGTGTCCGGACTGCTCATCATGGTGGGACTTGCGGGAGGATATTTTGAGTTAAAAGCGCCGGGTTTTGGTTTGGGGGGAATTGTTTCCATCGCGGCCTTTTCGCTCTTTTTCTTTGGGAACTACCTCGCGGGAAATATGGCTGGCTACGAGTTGGCTTCGATTTTCGCGCTGGGTTTGGTTCTAATCGTAGTGGAGGTTTTCGTGATTCCGGGATTCGGGCTACCGGGAATTACGGGGCTTCTTATCGTCGTGGGTGCGTTGGTTTTCTCAATGGTTGATGGGGTGGAATGGCAAAAGTATCAGTGGGGAGGTAGCGGTTCTTCTGGACTTCTGGATGCTATGTCCGGACCGGCGTCGCATTTGGCGTTGGGGATCTTTGGCTCGCTCGTATTGCTCTTTGTGATCATGAAGTATCTTCCGAAGTTAAAATTCGTTGAGAACACCATGCTCCCGGGATCTCTGGGTCGCGGAACTGGTTGGGAATCAGATGAAGACTTTGGTGATCGTGTTGGTATGACCGGAACCGCTTCAACAGATCTGCGCCCTTCCGGAAAGGCTGAGGTTGGTGGCCAAGTGATCGAAGTGATCACCGAAGCGGGCTTTATTTTGAAGGGGGATTCGGTTCGGATCGTTTCCGAGGATGGGATGGGAATCGTGGTCAAAAAGGAGCCTTCGTGATTTCTGAATTGTCGCGGCTCTCTTTGTTGCTGAAGGTGCCACTGTGAAATCGATTGCGTTCATGTTTTTGTTGGTTCTCCCTGCCATGGCGGGAGAGTGGGTGACCCTTTTTGATGGAAAATCACTCAAGGGTTGGACGAATCAAGGCGATGCCAATTGGTCGGTGAAAGGTGGAGCGATGACCGCTGATACGGGAAAGGTTTGTCTTCTGACCACCAAGGACAAATATGAGAACTACGAACTCGAGTTGGAATTTAAAGCCGCCATCGGAACAAACAGCGGAGTGTTTTTAAATACCGAAGCCAAGGTTAAGAACGAGGCGGTTGATTGCTATGAAATCAATATTGCCCCTCCGGGAAATCCATTCCCTACCGGAAGCATTGTCAAACATCATAAGGTGGAAGGTCAGGGTGAAAAGGACGAATGGCGCAGCTACAAACTCAAGGTTTTGGATGGAAGCATTACGATCACTCTCGATGGGCAAAAACTTTTGAAGCACACGGTGGCTAAGCCGCGCCCTGCCGGATTGATTGGTCTCCAGAAGAATGAAGGTCGCATTTCCTTTCGCAAGATCAGGGTGAAGAAGCTCGACTAGACCGCTCCATCGGATGCGTTTTGTTGCCGGAAGATCTCGTTGAGAGTGAACACCCCGATCATTTTTTCAGGTGATGCCAAAATTTCGAATACGAGCTTGGCTTCGAATGCGAGTTCTGGGCTTTCATGCCCCACGCTGAAGAGAGCCTTTGTTTCGTGACCCAGAAAACCTGTGAGAAACCAGCCGCCCGGCTCGAGACACCCAACAAGCAGTCCTCCGGTTGCAGGGCGAAGGCAGATGGGGAAGTGTTTTTGAGTTTCAAGGAACTGGCGAAGGCGTAAAATGGAACAGGGGAAAACGGGCCCAAAAGACCAGCGACAGTTCCAAGAGGGATCGCAGCCAAGCGAGTGGCCCAAACCGACATAAAGGGTTCCTAGGATAAAGCGCCAGATTCCGGTTCGGGCAGAGATGTTCTCTCCCTTGTTGAAGTCGTCGGCTTTCGTCTGAGGAATACCTCTTCCAGCGAATGTGAGGGCCCATTTTTGAACTGCGATTCAAACGAACACTTCGCCCAAAGTGGAGGCGTAAAGCATCGTGAGAATAAAACCCACGGGTCAGCCGATCGGGCGAGTCTGCTGACGGGGTAGTTTTGAGGTGCCAACGATCCGAGCATAGGACTGTGAAAGCCATGGATTGACGACTGGGATCACTTTCCTAACTGGGGCGGGCGTAGAAAACTTTGAAAGAGAACTGGGGAAGTCTCCACCGTCGCCAAGGGGAAACAAGGCCGATAGGGAGAAGGTGGGTTGAGATTATTGGAAATAATTTACGCCCGCACTGAAGAGAGGCTGGTGGAGATTCCCTGAAATGTTTTTCCCAACGTTAGGACCACGACGTTCGGTGTGGCCCATTTTTCCGAGGACGCGACCGCATGGAGAAGTAATGCCTTCAATGGCATGGATGGATCCATTTGGGTTGAATTCGGGATCCATGGTGGGGTTTCCTTCAAGGTCGGTGTATTGGGTGACAATTTGTCCGGTGTCTGCCAGTTTTTGAATGTCTTCTTCGCTGGCGTAGAACTTACCCTCGCCGTGGGAGAAGGGAATGTTGTGAAGGTCGCCAACTTCGGTGTCAGCGAGCCAAGGGGACAAGGTCGAGCTGATGCGTGTCGTGGCGTAACGGGCGATGTGGCGGCCAATATCGTTGTGGGTGAGAGTCGGAGCTCCAGGTTGTGGATCTCGGATTGCGCCATATGGGACGAGACCGGTTTTGACGAGAGCCTGGAAGCCGTTGCAGATTCCCAGAATAAGACCATCACGGTTTTTAAGGAGGTCCATCACGGCGTCAGCGACTTCAGGACTGCGGAGGATGGTGGCGATGAACTTTCCGGAGCCGGCGGGTTCGTCACCGGCGGAGAATCCGCCGGGCAGCATGAAAATCTGAGAATTTCGGATACTCTTGGCGAGATTGGTGAGGGACTCCTCAACGGCTTGTGGAGTGAGGTTTCGGAAGACCTGAATTTCGGCTAAGCCTCCGGCTTCGGTGAAGGATTTGGCGGAGTCGTATTCCGAGTTGGTGCCGGGGAAACTGGGGATCAAAACCTTTGGTTTTGGAACGTTCGATGTTGAACGTCCAACGCTTAACGTTGAAGTGAAAGTTTCGGCTTCGCTGGTGGAGGGGGCTGCGGCTTCGGGGTAGACATCGGCGAGTGGCTCGGTCCAGGCGTCGAGGAGATCTCTGAGGGGGAGTTTTTGCTCTCCGATCTGGATGGCAGGTTCGGTTTGGGTTTTCCCGATGACGGTGGCTCCCGGAATTTTAGTGTCAGATTCGATGAGGAAGCAGATGAAGCGTTCCTGATGGAGGTCGAGGTCAGTGTTAATGATGGCACCGATCTCGTTTCCGAAAGCCATCTTGCTCAAGCCGGTGGCGATGCCGCCATGATCGAGGGTGTGGGCGGCGAGGATCCCGGATTGGTGGAGGATGTCGGCGATTTTCTTAAGCTTTGCAAAGTCGGGGAGTTGGTTCTCGTCGCGCGGGACTTCGATGAAGGAAATGAGAGAGTTGGTTTTTTTGAATTCGGGAGACACGATGTGTTTCGTGCTTCCGGGCGCGAGTGCGAAGGAGACGAGGGTGGGCGGGACGTCGATGTCGTTGAAAGTACCTGACATCGAGTCCTTTCCTCCGATGGCGCCGAGGCGGAGTTCGTGTTGGGCTTTAAAAGCACCGAGTAGGGCGGCAAAGGGGAGGCCCCAGCGTGAGGGATCTTGGCCCAGTTTGGGGAAGTATTCCTGAAAGGTGAGACGGATATCGGAGAGCTTGGCTCCGGAAGCGATGGCACGGCAGACGGATTCGGTGACAGCGTAGGCGGCTCCGTGGTAAGGAGACCAGGTGGCGATGTTGGGATTGAAGCCCCATGACATGTGGGTGCAGACTTCGCTGTGACCTTCGAGGAAGGGCAGGGTGGCCACCATGGCATCGACCGGGGTGCGTTGATGTTTCCCACCGAAGGGAGCGAGAACGGTGCCCGCGCCGACTGAGGAGTCGAACATTTCGCCGAGGCCCTTTTGAGAGGCGATGTTGAGGTCGGCAAGGCCTTCCTCGAAACTTTCGAAAGCAGTGCCGCCTAGGGGGCTTTCTGATCCAACGTTTTCAACGTGGATGATGGCTTCTTGCTGGACGCCGTTAGTGTCGAGGAATTCGCGGGAGAGATCGACGATAGTTTTACCGCGCCAATTCATGCGGAGGCGGCCGGTGTCGGTGACGGTGGCGACGTGGACGCATTCGAGGTTTTCCTTACCGGACTCGGCGATAAAGTAATCGATTTCCGAAGGGTCAACGCAGATCGCCATGCGTTCTTGGGACTCGGAGATGGCGAGTTCGGTGCCATCAAGTCCGTCGTATTTTTTGGGGACGGCGTCGAGGTCGAGATCGAGGCTGTCGGCGATTTCTCCGATAGCGACCGAGACGCCACCTGCGCCGAAGTCGTTGCAGATTTTGATCTTGGGTGCGAGTTCCGGGTTGCGGAAGAGTCTTTGGATTTTTCGCTCGGTGGGGGCGTCACCTTTTTGGACTTCCGCTGAGTTGTCGAGGGCGTCATCGGTGTGTTCCTTGGAAGAACCAGTGGCGCCACCGACCCCATCGCGTCCAGTGCGTCCGCCGATGAGAAGGATGAAGTCGCCAGTTGCGGGACCACCGCGGAAGACGTTCTTGCGGGGAGAGGCTGCAACCACGGCTCCGATTTCCATGCGCTTGGCGGCGTAATTGGGGTGATAAACTTCGGAGACCTTTCCGGTGGCGAGGCCGATTTGGTTTCCGTAGGATGAGTAGCCGTGAGCAGACTCCTGGCAGATTTTGCGCTGGGGGAGTTTGCCCGGGATGGTTTCGTCGTAGGGAGTGCGAGGCTCGGCAGCACCGGAGAGACGCATGGCCTGGTAGACGTAAGAACGGCCGGAAAGAGGGTCGCGAATGCAGCCGCCGAGGCAGGTCGCTGCTCCGCCGAAGGGCTCGATCTCGGTGGGGTGGTTGTGAGTTTCGTTTTTAAACTGAACAAGCCATTCCTGTCCGTCGTCGGCGGGAACCACGATAGAGGCGGCGTTGATTTCGTTGGAGACTTCGACGTTGTCGAGCTCGCCGGATTTGCGGAGTTCCTTCATGCCCATGAGGGCGATGTCCATAAGGCTGATGGGACGGTCGGTGTCGGCTCCGTAAACTTCGTCGCGGGTCTGGAGGTAGGTCTTGTAAGTGTCCTCGATGACGTCGGTGCCTTCGTCGAAGGTCACCTTGGCGATCTTCGACATGAAAGTCGTGTGGCGGCAGTGGTCCGACCAATAGGTGTCGAGCATGCGGAGCTCGGTGATCGTCGGTTCGCGGCCCTCACTCAGGAAATACTTCTGAGTGTGGAGAAGGTCGGCAGTCGACATGGCGAGGCCGAGTTCGCTGCGGTCGGTGTCGAAGTCGGCCGCTGACTTGCTGTTAAACCCTTCGAGAATGGCGATGTCTTTGGGCTCGGGTGATGAGGTGCGCTGGTAGTCGTCGGTGACGGAGACCTCGTGGGAGTCGACCGGGTTGATGAGGTATTTCTTAATCGCGGCGAGTTCATCGCTGGAAAGAGGGCCCTTGAGAATGATGATGCGGGCGGAGGAGACGAAGGGGCGGTCTTTTCCGGTGAGGATCTGGACACACTGGGCGGCGGAGTCGGCACGTTGGTCGAATTGACCGGGTAGAAATTCGACAGCGAAGGCGGTTTCATCGAGGAAAAGTGAGAGTTCGGTGGAGGAGGTTTCGACTTGGGGCTCCGAGAGAATGAGGTGAGAAGCCTTGGAGAATTCCGCGTCAGTGAGGCCGTCGAGATCGTATCGCTGGACGATGCGGGCCGAGGCGATGGTCTCAATAGCCAAGTTGCTACGGAGATCGGCGATGAGGTGGGAGGACTCGTTGGTAAAGGAGGCTGTTTTTTCGACGAAAAGACGGTGCATAACAGGAAAACGGGAAGGGTAATGGACAGGGAGGCAAGAGCAAGGGGAATGACGGCTGGGGATTGGAGGTAGGATTTGCGGGAGATGAGGTGGGGAAATGAGCAATGAAAGTGGCGGCTGTTGTAGGGGTTTTAGGGGGTGTGTTCTCAGTGGCCGTGTCTGAGCGGGAATCACTGGGAGATGACTATTAGAATGCGGCATTGCCTATCGCGGGCTTTTGCCTTGGAGATTAGCCGAGGGCGGCGGGCGGATTGTCATACGCACAATTTGTCTGCCCGGCTTCAGTAATTAATAAGAGGGGAAAGGAGAAGTTGTGGTAGACTCCAATCCTGCTGGCTAACTCTCCAAGTCAAGGATGGGAATCGGATTCCGTTTGCTTCATTTCACTTTCTGGCAACGCGTTAGACTTAACCTGACGTGAATGTTTGACTGCCAGAGCTTTTTCCAGCGCGCGACGTCCTTGCTGCTGGAGGTGAGTGATGTGACATCGTCCAGCCGGAATTCTCCTTTGGCTCTTTTTCGTCTAATTCAGGGGCAGGCGGAGGATGCGGTAGAGTCGGAGTCGGTCGGTGGTGCCGCTGGTGTCGATTAAGACAGATTGTTCTTGGGTGGCGATGATTGGATCACCGATGGCGATCCAGCCGTTTCTTGGATCCGTTGTGTATTCGAGTTGATAGCTCTGCCCGAATTGGCTGATGAAGGTGATGGATGGAAGGCCCGGCGCGTTGGCGATACTGAGGATTTGGGGGGTGTTATTTGAAACAATGCCGTTGTGGTAAATCATCCGGAGACGCATGAAGCGGGTTCTGGTAGCGGAGGCGGCAGTCTGATCGACATAGCGAAGGGTTTGAATGCTATTGTCGTTGGCGAGCACCGATTCGGTGACAACTGAAGGGCTGGAGGTCCAGTTCTTTAGGTCAGAGGAGACGTCAACGACGAGGCCGATTTTTGTGGGGTCGAAGAAGTTTTTGGTGAAGGTGACGGCAAGTGCATCTTCTACACGGTCATAGGCCGGAATGGGGAAGAGTTCGGAGTCAGCGACGGTGGGATCCATTCTGAGAGCGAACTCAAAGAGGTTCGTGATGCCATCTCCGTCAGGATCGTCTTCCTTGCCGGTTTGTCCTTGGATTTTGGAGCCAAAGTTGCGGGTGACCCAAATGGGGTAGGAATCGTAGATGGTGATCGTCATTTCCTGAAGATAGTTGGCGCCGAATGCCGAGGCTTCGAGACGAACGATGTAAACTCCAGGACTTTCGAACGAGATTGAGGTGTTCGGTTCTCCAGGGTCCGAGAACATGACAGGAGCGGGGCCCTCAAGGGACGACCATTGGAAGGAGACGGAGGCCGGGCTGAGAGCGCCATAGGAGATTTGCGGAATGATGGTGAGTTGATCTGAGAGAGAGAGGTGTTCAGCCTCGAAGGGGCGAATTAAGAACGATCCGGAACTTCCGGGTGTTCCATTGAGGGCAAGGCTGGCGTCCCAATTTTGTTTATCGGTCCATGCGGAGGCGGGCCGGGTGGTGTCAGTGAAATCGAGTGAGAATCCAGAACCATCGGCTGCGGGGAACCAATCGTCGTATTCGAAGTCATGAATGCCTGCGGTGATCCTAAAAACCTCTAGGCGGAGGCGTTCTCCACCATTGCTGAGTTTGCCATCATATTCACCGGCGACATTGAGCCCGTTCCCATAACGAGCTTCGAATTGATCAAGGTTCTGAACGAGAATGATGAATTCCCCCGGTTGGAGGATGATGTTGGGGAAGTCGAAGCGAATGCCTTCGGTGAAGCGGGCCCCTGCGAGGTTGATCGGTTTGCTGCCGATGTTCTCCAGTTCGATGAATTCGAAGTCAGATCCTCCCAGCGGGTCATACATGATTTCGCTGATGCGGAGGTTTTGAAGAAGGAGTTCCTCATTAAGAAGAGGAGCTGAATTGGAATAGCCGGGAGTGGGAACGATAAAGTCGTGATAGCTTTCGCGGCCATCAGGCTTCCGTCCCCGAGAGATATCGGCAAGTTGGTTGACGAAGTGGATTTGATCGATCACGACGCCGTTGGCGCCACGCAGGGAGACCCATTCGTTTTCAGAAGCGAGGCGGAAGGGGAGTTCGTTTGCGCGGACTGGGTTAGCGGATCCTCCGGCAGGAGTGAGAAGGACGAAGCCTCCCGGAGCAATGAAGCTCAGTTCCTTAATTGTGTGTTTGTCTGGGGAGTTGACCGGTTCGTCGCTGATCAAAAGAGATCCAAGTGCGATGGGTTGGTCAGCGAGGTTGTAAAGTTCGACGAATTCCTCTTCAAAGACGGTTTTATCTTGTGAAAGCCATTCGTTGATTCGGAGTTGGGAGGGATCGCCGAGGGAGACGTTTTGATTTGGTCCTCCCAATGTTGGTTGGCAGAGTTGCCATGTGGTATTGCCAGCTCCGGCACGACCGATGGAGTAATCGGTGGCCTGAATTCCAAAGGTGATGGAGTCAATGATCCCTCCTCCGTTTGCCGTAGAATCGGATAAGGTGAGCGTTTCACCCTGACCATCCAGATTGAAGCCGGTGTAGATGCCCGGAGTGGGCTGGGAACTGCCACCCCAGATGACGAGGTATCCTCCAGCTGGAATCTCGCTTCCAGCCGGGAAGACGAAGCGATTGGGGACGAGGGGATCATCGGAAAAACTCATGCCTTCGAGGTTGAGGAGGTTTGGACCGTCGTTGTGGAGCTCGATGGCGTCAGGGTAGGAGCCATCGACGTTTTGGGTGCTGCTATTGATTGCCAGCACTTCGCTGATGTAGAGGTTTCTGTGTGGAGAATCAAAAGTGCCATTGCTGGTGGCGAGTGGGAGGGCGTCAGGTGGCCCGATTACTGGTGTAATTTCGCCTTCGATGAAGATCCGACGCGCATCCATGAAGTCGCGCATCTGTTCGATCTGGGCGGTGGGAACCCAGCCGGTGAGATTGTTGTCGAGCAGCTCGTCAAACTCCTGTTTTGAGAAGGTGGTTTGCAGGAGTTGCCGAAGGGCCAGATAGAAACGGTCAATGACATCCGGATGAGTGAAGAAGGGGACGAAGGGATTGAGAACATCACCATCTTCGATCATGTCGAAGAGAGTATGTTGAGGGCTCTCATTTCTGCTGAAATCTCCAATACTGAGGATGGTGTCAAGATCGTGTGGGATGAAGACGAAGCGGGGATCGTTGGCCCCGCGATACATGGAGTAGTCATCGTCCGCACCATTGCTGACGTTGGTCTCGCCATTTGCGAGGATGGCCATGGCGGCGAACCACTTCATCCATTGATCGACATCGGCAACGGCCTCAACCTGAGCGAGGTAGTCGGGGGCTTCGGAGGCATTATTCATGACACGGAGCATCTCATCGAGATCGGTCCAATCATTTTGACTGCTATTGGTTTTTTTGCTCCAGCCGTCGCCTTGGTAGCGTCCGATGTTTCCATCCCGCCAGCGGAACTCGACATCTGGGCGGGTTTTTTTGTAGAGGTTTCCGCCGTCGTCGGTTGCGAATTTGTCGTCGATGAATTCACCGGAGAGTGGTTGGACGTGGACCATGGAGCCGTAATCGAAGCCATCACCCCGGGCGATGTTTTCTCCATTGATTCTGACCTGGACGCGATAGGTGTCGGGGGCCAGCATGTCGGAGGCTTGGAAGAGTTTCATTCCAAGAAATTGCAGGTAGGTGAACTTGGTGTTGAGGCTCATCCGGGTCATGTTGTTCCACTCGTTGTCCCTTGGAAGAGTAACGAGCATGGGGACCGGAGTGTGATTTCTGCTGCCGGCACCCCGGACACGCATGCCGGCAAGATAGCGGATCTTTGGGCCGGAACCGTCATTCAGAATGACGGTAGCATTCATCATGGCATTGCTTTGACGGTTGATGCCGCGCCATTGATTGAGCTCGGGAACCGGCATGATGATCCGGTAAAAGGCGTGATCATCATCATTAATCTCATCATCGATCTGAATGAGGGCATTTGCAGTTTGTCCGTTGCTGGCTGGGGCCGGCCAGGTTCGGGTATCGGTGCCGTCGCTTGATTCGATGTAGAACTCGATGACGGTGCCAGTTGGCTGGGGTGGAAGGATGAAGCCGAAGATGCCATCGCCTGCTTCGGTGTCGCAGTTGTATCCATCGTCGAGCATAGTTGCTGTCTGGAAAGGTGCCGAGTTCTGGTCACTCACGCGATAGTGAAGGATTCCTTGAACGACTTCGTTTTTTTCGTCCTTCAGCTCGGCCACGATTCCGATGGGCTCGGTTGAGGTCGGGACAGGAGGGAAGTGGGCAACATCGAGAATCAAGGGGGCAGTGTTATCCAAAGCGGTTGAGTTTTGTGTGGATGGGGTGGGAGTATTTCCAACGCTTGAGGCCCAGTTTTGTCCCTGCTTGTTGGTGAGTTTTGGATTAACTAGTTCGAGTGAGCTTCCTTCGGCATCGGCTGCGGAAGACCAGGACCAGCCATCTTCATTGCCGACATTGACCCTTTGACGGATCGCCCAATCGCCTTGGTCTTGGTAACGAACTTCATCTACGTCCTCTCCGGTTGCGTCAGTGAGGACGATTTTTTCGCCACTGTTGCTGAGCTTGCCGGCCCAGTTGCCGATGACGTTTGGAAGGATCCCGTAGGTGACTTCAAAGGTGGCTGTGTCGGCCGTGATGACAAGAAATCCACCGGGAGGAATCGAGACGTCGGGGAAGGTGAATTCGATGCTATTGGTGAATTGCCATCCGTTCAGGGATACCGCGGTGGTTCCAATGTTGGTGAGTTCGATAAATTCATCAAGGTCGTTCCCGCTTATGGGGTGGAACATGATTTCGTTGATGACGATGTTGCTTGAGGTTGAGCGGACATCAATCGTCACGGTGGTTTCGCTGGAAGTTTCCTGACCATCGCTGGCTCGGTAGGTGAAGGAATCGGTGCCAGTAAAGTCAGGATTAGGTTCGTAGGTGAAGGAACCATCAGGAGAGAAAGTGAGAGATCCTCCAGAGACGTCATTGATGAGGGCCGCCGTGATACTTGGGCTATCTACGTCGATGTCATTGGAAAGAACTCCCCCTCCAGAGTTCACCATCAGGATTTGATCCAATCCAGTTTCGTAGGAGTCATCCCTGGTACCAGGCCCATCATTGACCGCTGTGACGGTGATGGTCACGGTCGCGAGATTGGAACCTTGGAAAGAATCGTGGGCACGGTAAGTGAAGCTATCAGTGCCATCAAAGTTTCCATTGGGGATATAAATAAAGGCGCCCTCGAGACTGAGACTGAGAGTTCCATAGCTTGGCTCACTGATGAGGGCGATTGTGAGAATGTTGAGGTCCTCGTCATTGGCGAGAAGGCCTTCTTCAATCGTCTTGATGATGGGAGAATCCTCGGCCGTGACATAGGAGTCATTGTTTGCGAGTGGCGGGGCGTTGACTTGGATCGAAACAGTCACTTCTTGAGAGGTGAGGAAACCATCGCTCGCTTCATACGTGAAGGAATCATTCCCAGAGAATTCGGCGTCAGAAGTGTAAGTGAAAGAGCCGTCTGGAGCGAGATTGAGTGAGCCGGAATTTACGTTCGAAATAAGAACAGCGGTGAGGCTGGAGGTGTCAAAATCGCTGTCGTTGGCCAGTACCCCGGTTGAGACAGAGACAGTCAGGGGCTGTCCGGGAGCGATCAGATAATCCTCTGGATAAGCAAGAGGAGGATCATTAACGGGAGCGACATTGATTGTTACTGTTTGGAGCTGACTGGAGTTAACACCGTCGTTGGCACGATAGGTGAAGGTGTCGGTTCCTGAATAATTTAGGACAGGGCTATAAGTAAAACCTCCACCGAGAGTCAGAGAAAGAGCTCCGTAGGTTGGGCCGTTTTCGAGGATGGCGGTGAGATTGGGACTATCGGGATCGGTGTCATTTTGAAGGACCCCGGCTGCCGAGGTGATGGTGAGCGGGGTGTCTTCGGTGGCAGGATAGCTGTCAGGAGTTGTGACCGGGAAGTCACTAGGGCCGCTGGTCATTGTGAGACTCACAGTTGCCGGGTCGGATTGAAACTCGTCATCACTGATGCGGTAGGTGAAGGAGTCTGTTCCCTCGTAGTTGACGTTAGGGGTGTAAAGGAAGGTTCCGTCGGGATTAAACTCGAGAGATCCATTTAGAGGATTGGTGAGGAGTTCGGCAGTGAGGAGATCGTCTTCCGGGTCGGTGTCATTGGCGAGAACGCCGCCGTGGGCGACGCGTTTCCCAAGGAGGTAGGCGTCCATGCTGATGTCGCTGCTGCTCGGGGAATCCTGGTGGATCTCGACGGCGAGGACATTGATTCCCTCAATTAGCAGGCCTTCGGGAACTTCGAACTCATTCCATGTGTTCTCGGCCGTGAGGCCGGAATTGTTATTGGCCTGGGCAGCGGACGATGCATTTTGGTCGAGGTTATCAATAGCGATGAGGGTTCCATTGAGATACACCGCTCCTCCGTCATCACGGATGAACCCCAAGACGAGGTCAGCAAATTGATCGGCATCGGTCAGGGTAAAGGTGTGTCGGAAGTAGGTGGTGATGTGTTTGTTACCATCGTCTCCACCGAATTCGACTTCAGTTGTTTCGTCTCCATCGCCGTAGCCGAGTTGTGCCGGGCCGGTGTTCCACGAGTCGTCTTCAAAGCCTGTCGATCTCCAAGTTGTTCCCTGATCAGATCCGTTGTCGAGGTAAGACCAGGTAGCTCCGGCAGCCAAAAGGGATTCGACTGGGGCAGCGGAAACGCGTATCTCCAGATTATCAATGGCCCAGGATTCCTCGTCACCGCCATCCCAGTTGTTTCCCGAGGCAAACCAGTTGATGGTTGCGGTGGAAGCGGTGTGCGGAATATCACGAAATGCCGGAACACGAGTCATGTCATAGCCACCATCGCGAAAGTTGTTGGCGCTATCGCCGAAGGCGGCATGTTCGTTCCGGAAGATCAGCGATCCAGCGTGGTAGGGGAAGGTTTGGCCTCCATTGCTATTAAAGTTTTGGTTGAAAATCTCGGTCCCATCGAGAGTCACCACGAGGTCGTCGTTGTTGCCATCCCAGGTGTCAATGATGGCGAGCAGAAAGCGGAGGCTAATGGTGTTGTG
>JAPKDJ010000178.1 GCA_026421245.1 Akkermansiaceae bacterium
CGATTCCCGCCACCTCCACCAAAGTTTCAGAGTCGCCAGACTGTGACAATCCCTGTCTGGAAGCGACATTCAGAGCGGTCTGGGCCGCTTTTTCAAGTGACTACTTGAGGTGCATCAAGTAGTGGAGCAGATCAAGGAGTTCGTCGCGGCGCAGGCCGTTGGTCAGGCCCGGCGGCATGATCGACACGCCACTCGAATCAAGGTTGGCGATCTGATTGCCGGGGACGCTGGTAATCTTTCCCGACGCATCACGTAGCAGGACAGCGCTTTTTGTTTTGCGATGTAACGTGCCGACGCGTACTTCTTTATTCTTCAGGGTAATGACGACGCTTTCGTAGCCTTGCTTCATCTGTTTACTGGGTTTTAGCAGAGATTCCAAGATGCCTTCCGGCACCATATGCGTGGCCAGACCCCCGAGTTCAGGGCCAAGCTGTCCGCCTTTTCCCTTGATGGCGTGACAGGAAACACAGGCGAGTGCCGGACTGTTATAGAGTGCCGCGCCGCGCTTGAAATTGCCCAACTTTTCGGCATCGCTCAAGAGGGCGGTGCGTTCCTCTTTGGACAGGTCGACGTTGACCGCTTGTAGCGAGCCGGCACCGATCAATGCCGTGATCGTCGCGGTGAGATCCAAGCCTGTGGCCTGCGCGATACGGATACCGGCAGCGGCAATATCCGCTTCCAGTTTCGCGTCGGAGAGTGCTTTGGTCAGCGTGGCTGGGCCATCTTTACGGCTGAAATAACTGATGAAAATGGCCTCGGCATCCGAGCCCTTGGTCAGCTTGCTCAGCAGGGATACGGCGGTCTTTGCTGCCGCGTCCGGGTGAACTTCAGCCCAGGCCGCCGTCGCCGTGACGCGAACCGCCGGCTCGCTGCCGCCTTCCGCGATCTGTTGCAATGCCTCAAGCTGCCCCATCCCCAATAGTGCCCGGCCTGCAACAAGACGCTCTGTCGCAGAGGTCTTGGCGCGAGCGGCGCGCTCCACCAGGACTTGCTGATGCGCCATGGACTTCCAGCGTCCCGCCAGTTCAGCGGCCAGCATGCGGACTTTTTCGTCACCGTGCTGCAGCAGTTTTGCCAGGGCAGCGGTGTCTTTCGGCACCGCCTTGTTGCTGCGCGACACGTCGGCCAAGACCTGCAGGAGTTCGAGGTCCGAATCCTTGGCAGCGAGGGAGAAGACCATCGTCATTTCGTCTTGACCGCCCAAGCTCGCGACGATGCGACAGGCGTTCGCTTGATTGGCCACTTTGCCCTCGCGAATGAGTGCCACAAGCGGGGCCAGGGCACGCCGGTCGGTGGCAATACTGAACGCCAGTGTCATGCGGGGGCCTTGCCCCTCAAACACATCCTTACCGGCCTGCAATGCGGGCAGCCATAGTTCTTGCAGCTCCCGGGCCGTCAGGCGTAGAGCGTAAGCAAGGTTTGTGTCGCTGGGATGATCAACGGCACGCATGGCCACGATGAATGCCTCGAGCGTGCCAACCTCACGCAAGGCGTTGACCGCTTCCAAACGAACGCGCGGATGCGGATCAACGACGGCTCGAGCGAGCATGTCGATGGAACCCGGAACCTCGTCAAACCAGTGAGAGATCATGCGTGTTCCGGCCGCGCGTGTTTGGTGACCACTTGCCTTGCAGACTCGCGCCAGCAAGTCCGGATCCGGTGCCATCAAACTTCCGCGTAGCCACAGGGCTTCAAGCAGGTGGTGTTCAAATTTTGGGTCGGCGGCATCGAGCGCATCGATCCAGCGTGTCAGTTCCGGCAGAACAGCATCGCCGCCGCGAGCGGCGAGTTCACGTTTGGCTTGGTGGCGAGTGTATTGTTCTACGGCCTTGAGATGATTGAGTAACGTGGCGACCGGAGCGCCGAAAATAACCGGCGGTTTGTTCAGCGGGCGATTCTTTGCACTGATACGCCAGATGCGGCCCTGTCCCTTGTTGCGAGCCGGGTGATAAAAATCCACCTCGCCGTGACCCTGAATAGCATCGTAAAAGTCTAGAACGTAAATGGCGCCGTCGGGGCCAGTCTTGATATCCACTGGGCGAAAGGCACGGTGGCTTGACTTCAGGACGGTTTCGACTTCTTGCGCCGTGTAGCCGCTATCCTTTTCTTCTATTTCGTATCGGACGGTCCGGTTGGCCCGAAAATCGTTGGCTAGCAAACTTCCCTGCCAGTGGTCGGGAGCATGACTGCCGGAGACGAATTCAGCGGCGGTGTTCTTCGGCCTTCCGGTCATGATCAGGCCGCCCAGCATCTCCTTGACGTTGGCTGCCATCCCGTAGGCTACGCCAGGGAAGCAATAGTGAGGGCCTTGCCAGCCGGCGCCATCGGTAGAAAAGGACTGGCCCCAATAATCAAAAGCGAAACCCCATGGGTTGGTCATTCCGCGTGTATAGATATCCAGTTTTTCGGTCTCCGGCCGAAAGCGCCAGACACCTCCGCCATTAAGACGCCGGGGTCCCCAGGGGGTCTCGACGAAACTGTTGATGTAGATCGCCTGGGAAAAGTAGAGCTCTCCCCAGGGAGCCCAGCGCAATCCGTGGATTAGGTGACTGGCATCAGCATTGCCGAAGCCGGAATACACCACCCGGCTACTCTCGGCATGGTCATCGCCATCTTTATCGATCAGATGGATAAGCTCAGTGGCACTGCAGACATAGGCGCCGTCGGCAACGGGCATGACTGAATGCGGCATGAGCAACCCATCGGCAAAGAGGGT
>JAPKDJ010000031.1 GCA_026421245.1 Akkermansiaceae bacterium
ATCCGCAGAACGCGCAAGCGCAGGGATCTCGATCTCCTCCAGCGATTGCAGCTGGACCATCGGCGCCCTGAAATCAGGGTTCGAAAAACAATTTTCTAGTGATTGTTCCTTGCAATAAGCAAATTCCTAACGATGGGTGTCAGTATAGTTTCGCCGAGTGTGCGAACAAAATACGACTTCCAACATGTTCAAGAAAACAGATTTCTATTTTTTAATTGCGGCCGGGGTGAGTTTGCTCGCCAGCGTGGCTCTGTGGTTTCTCTACGACAAAGAGTCCGGGCTTTTCGTCGGGCTCTGGGTCCCCTCGATTTTGGCCCTTTGGGTGGGAGTGAAAGTGTCGCTGCTTGCCGCTTTCACCGGCCGCGGGGGGGGCTCTCGGAAATGACTCTGGAATTCTTGGTCGGGTCCGGAATGCTACTCTTCTTCTTTGGAGTGAGTATCACGCTGGTGGTTTTGAAGGGCGTCCTGGTCGCACATGGGGAACTTCAGGAGGGTCAATTCGGAGACTCCGAGTTGGAGGACTTGGAGGACTTGGAGGAGTGACGGTCTGCTCCGCAGGGGCAACGGCAAAAAGTATGCCGGGCATATTGCGAGGGTGTTAAGTTTCTTCGTATCCTCTTCAAGGATGCGGAGGTGGCGACTTCGGAGGAGAATCACCGGGAGACCCTCCCGATTCTACCGAAGTTCTTTAAGGGTTTCGGAAAGAAGCAAAAGTTCCCTAAGAGGGGCTATTCGTTCGCCGTTGCCGGTTCTTGGGCAGTTACTTCCTTCTTTTCGCTGTCGGCGGATGAGGTTTCTGATTTCTCGCCTGCTATTTTATTCGGAGCGGATTTGGTTTCGATTTCCGCGGGTTGGCCCCCTTCCTCCGTGTCGGCTTTGTCGATGGGGGCATCCTGTCGGACGAATCGCATCAGATTTGACTCCCCTTTTCGCCATTTGTAACCTGTTCCAAAATTGAGCGTGCGTTTTTTGATTTTGTAGGCAGCTCGTAGATCGCCCTGATAGAATTCAGAGAAGAGATCGATGGGGCCGTTGTAGGTCCCAAACAAATCGGTGTGCCACAGTTTCACATCGAAGTAGCGGAAGGGGATTCCGGAGTCGTCCTGAACGATCTGGTAGCTGTGATCGAGTAGATGCTGGCGGACGGCTTTGAACCATTTTTGGTGCATCAGAAATGAAGCGGCTTTGAGGTAGGAATTTCCTTTGGGCTGTGCTTCGAGCCAGGTTCGGAAGCCGGAGGTGGGGAATCCTCCGTCGGAAAGGTCGGAGGAGAAATAGTAGAGGGTTTTTGCCTGGGAAACGCGGCGTGGAGAGAACTCGATTTTAACTGCCTCAGCCCGCTTGGGATTGGTGCCTTTGCTGGTGAGAGCCCCCTCTTTGTTGAGGTCGAGAAACTCGACGCTCTTAATATATTGTCCTGACCGTGCCAGAAAAATCATCAGGATGGGGGTGATGCCATGGGAGGTGCCGAACTGAAGGTCTTCCTTCATGTCCTTGGTGCGGAAGAAGCTGAAGTTGATGATTTCTCCGAGGGCGTTGCGGACCTCACCGAGGGCCCGCCCTGCGTTCCCGTTGTGCAGTTCGGTCCATACCGGGATTTCTCCGACAGGTTCGAGGCCACACATGATGTAGGTGTCCGCGGTGGGGAACATGTGAAACGCGTGGAGAATGTCGGGACCACTGAAGAGGTATTTGACCGTGCTGCCTTTGGTGAGAGAAGGCGGGAGCTCCGCATTCGACCAGGCCGACATTGGATAGAGCACTCGCTTCTGATGGCTTTCAAATTCGCGATTGAGCTGGCGGGCGTGATTTTCCCACGCCGAGGTGTTTGTCAGGGGATGATCGATCCGGTGAGGCAGGGGCATCCCCGCGAGAAACGCGGTCGCATCGTTCAGGTCACTGATCGATACGGAGTTTTCTTCGCTGCGAAGGGCGGAGGAAAGACAAAGGCCGGCAAGAACGAGGAGAGCGGTTCGTATTGTCATGAGGAAGCAGAGTAGTCAAAACTCGGGGAAGGTAAACCGCTTTGCTCCCGGATGTCTTTTAAGAAAACCCCTTCCCGGTGAAGAAAGAGCATCCCTCCGCGAAGGCATCCCACGGTACGAATGTCAGGTCCGATTTCATAAGAGTAGCGATGATGGGCACGGTGTATGACGGGAAACAGGGAGCAGAGGAGGATGAGCCGATACGCCCAATAAAAGCGGGTGTCATAAAGTAAGATCATGAAGGACATTCTGGCGTAGGAGGATAGTGGTTGTTGGGAATTTGACCGGTTGATTCAATGAGCGGGTGTAGCAACGTGAAACTCGTGGAGCCCCTGCGCCCCGGCAGACGGAGCGACAAGCTTCCGCTCGCACCCTCGACATCCCAGTCCTCGATGGTCCATCAACCTCGGATGCAAGGGCTCTTCCCCTCTCTTCTGCTCGTCCTCGCCGCGCTTCCCACCATCGCGACCGCCTCCGTCCCTTTCTCCCCGAAGCCGACTTCAACGACCTCCTCGCCTGGTTGCTCTCCCAGTGACGCTCGCTTATTACCACTTGGCACCCTTCGGCTTGGCCCCTTTGGCGAGTGTCTTCACAGCATAGAACCGAGTGCGGGCCGTGATGAAGAATGTGTCGGACTTGTCGCCGCCGAAGTAAACATTGGCGGGATGTTCGGGGGTTGCGATCACACCGATCTTCACACCGTCCTTATCGAAGACGTGGCTGCCCCAGTTTGAACAAAGCGGCGGACAACAAAAGACAAGGGGAAACCCAATTAGGGGGTATTATTTTCCTGTTTTCTGCTGGGACGGGCTCAACCACGAATTGATCTTGCCCGGAGTTCACACAATCAAACGGTGATATTTACGTTTTCTCGCCCGCTTAGGGCAGGTGATGTAGCCAAAGTGGAGGCGGCCACGAGTGGGAGAAGAAGCCAACGGGAAAACATCGTTTTCCCATCAGTCTCGCCAATGGAGAACGAGGAGAGTAGAACGAGGTCATGAAAGGCGAGGTCTTCCTTGAAATGCGTGGGGTCGAAAAGTCCTTCGGCTCCAACAAGGTGCTGAATGGAGTGGATCTTGATGTCTATCGCGGTGAGACCCTCGTTCTGCTCGGAGGATCAGGCGGAGGTAAGACGGTCCTCATGAAGCATATGACCGGACTTCTGCAACCTGATCAGGGAACGGTCACACTCGAGGGAAAGGTCATCTCCGGTCTCCCGGAACGTGATTTGGCCTGGGCGCGTCGAAAAGTCAGTATGATGTTTCAGAGTGGCGCACTTTTCGACTCAATGACGGTGGCTGGAAATATCGCGTTTCCGCTTCATGAAGCCGGGATCAAGGATCGTGAAGAGATTGAAAGGCGTGTCAGGGAGGCTCTTGAAATTGTGAAGCTGCCGGGAGAGGAGGAGAAGATGCCGTCTGATCTTTCGGGGGGGATGCGCAAGCGGGTGGCATTGGCCCGGGCAGTGGTGGAGAAGCCTTGCTGCGTTCTGTTTGATGAACCGCATGCCGGGCTTGATCCTGTCACCGCAAATTCAATTGACCACTTGATCAAAGACCTGGCAGAAGATCTCGGAATCACCAATGTCGTCATCACGCACGAGATTCGGAGTGTGTTTCGGATCGCCGACCGGATCGCTTTCATGAAAGGCGGACTCGTCTATTGGGAAGGAACACCCGATGAATTGAAGGCGAGCAAGGATCCGTTTTTGGTAAACTTCATTGAAGGACGGGCTGAAGATTCGGATTTGTGATTTAGCGCAAGCATGGCAATATTGACAGTATGACGACCAATTCCAAAAAGACCGAGGGACTTGTGGGGATCTTCCTTTTCATCGGTCTCGCTCTCCTGGCAGGCATCATTTTGCTCTTCGGAAATATTGGAGACTGGTTCCAGGGTCGTTATGAAATCAAAGTGAGCTTTATAGAGGCTCCGGGGATTATTAAAGGGAGCACGGTCCGTCTCCGGGGGGCGAAAATCGGCGAGGTAGCCGAGAAACCCATTCTGATGGGGGGCTCCACGATCCAGGTTATCCTGGCCATCGATGATCACTTCCAGATTGATCAAGGATCTGCTTTTCAGATCGGGCAGGCAAGTTTGCTGGGCGATAAGGAGATCATTATCACACCTCCTAACCTGAGTTCACACGTGTATTTCAGTCCGGGAGCCGAGGTGGTGGGAAGCGGACCGGGAGGGCTGGAACATCTTCAGAATGAGGCCGAGGGCATCGCCGTGGATGCCCGCGCTCTTTTGAGAGACGCAAAGCAGACTTTAACGAAGATCGAAGCTTCGATGGATGAGGTCAGCCTTGTCGCAAGTAATCTGTCGATGACAGTGGACCGGGTGAATGGCCGAGTGCTTTCTGATGAGAATGTGGACAACCTCAGTGGAACGCTGGCAAACTTGGATAAAGCGTCGGCCTCTTTTGCCAGGATCGGAGAGCAACTTGCACCTGCGCTTGATGACTTTCGTATGGCAATCAATGAAGTGCGTGAGACCAATCAATCGGCCAAAGCGGCAATCGAGCGGGTCGATCCGGCCCTCGAGGATATGCCACGTGTCTTAAGTTCCATTGAAGAGGTCGCGAACAAAGCAACGGCAGCGATTGAGAACGTGGATCGTAACAAGGGGGCGCTGGGAGCTCTGGTTTCTGATCAGGAGCTGAAGTCGGATATGAAGGATTTTGTTCGAAACCTGAAAAAGAACGGCGTGCTGCGTTACAAGGATGAAGAGGAAAAGGAAGAAGACCCCCGTGATCGCTTCCGTGGACGGAGACGGTAGGGAAATCCCGACTCGTCAGAGCTTGTGATTTCTTTCAAGATGGGATTCATGCGAATTCTTTTAACCTTCTCGTTCGTTTGTCTCAGTGTCTCGTCTCTGATCGGTCGTGAGACCAACCCTGCTATCATTCCTCCTGATTCCGAGATGGCGGGCGAGGGGCCGGTTCGACGCTATGGTTGGTTCACCAATCTTTGGAAGGGCAAGCGCACGGCTTGGGCAAAAGAGATAGAGGCCAAGAAAGGTGCTCTGGTTTTCCTAGGAGATTCGATCATCCAAGGTTGGGGGGATAACTTTAAGGGAACCTTCGGAAAGACGATGGTCGCAAATCGCGGGATTAGTGGAGACACCACGCGGGGGATGCTCTACCGGATGCCGGAGGATGTTCTTGCTCTCAAACCATCGGGCGTAGTCCTCCTCATGGGAACCAATGATTTGGAGGAAGGCGCAGCTCCTGAACAAATCGCCGGGAATCTTAAGCTCATTATCAAAGCGCTTAAGGCTTCGGACAAAGAGATGCCCATCATCCTTTGTAATGTCTTCCCAAGCCACGAATCGAAGCGTCGTTCGGCGGAGCAAATCAAAAAGATTAACGCACTCTATGCCGCTGCGGTGAAGGGAGACCCACAGGTGATCCTGGTTGATACCTGGTCCATGTTCGCCGACGAAAAAGACAATGCCCGCAAGGCTGAATTTCCCGACCTCTTGCATCCCAACAAGGCTGGTTATGAGATGTGGGCCAAGACCCTTCGTCCCGTTTTAGAGACTCATGATCTCGTTGAGGTTCTCGAAGATGACTTTCGACCAGAGCCCGGATTCGAGCTTCTTTTCAATGGGAAGGATCTGACCGGGTGGGGATACCGTAATAAGAAGACTCTGAAAAAAACCGAGAGCTTCGATGGGAAGGCTATCAGCAGTGAGAACCGTTACCTTGCCAGGCATGGTCGCCTCATTGTGACCACTCCTCCCGAGGGGCGCGCCTTTACCCAGTTATGGACACACGAGGAATTTGGAACCGATTTCACTCTCAAGCTCGAGTTCCGGGCCAATGCCAATGCCGATAGCGGGGTCTTTATCAGGCGACCGCAGCTGCAGTGCCGTGACTATCTCGTGGCCGGTCCTTACAAGGAGTTGAAGAACTACAAGCCGGGTGAGTGGAATGAAATCGTAATCGAAGTGAAAGGGCGAGCCGCTCGCTGCACTTGCAATGGAGAGGTCCTCGAAGCGTTCTTTAAGCTTCCGGCAAGCGGCCCCATTGGGCTTGAAGGAGACCGTGGTCAGATGGAGTATCGTCGCATCCGGATCCAGCGGAAGTGATGAGAAAGTGAGGGTGATTTGGTTTTCACCTGATGAGGGGACGAGGCTTGTGAAGAGAGTGATTGGCGTTCCGGGGGATGAGATCGAGATGCGTCAGCTCAGGGTCTTCATTAACGGGAAACCACTTGAGTATGGTCGCTTGGATGAAGAAGTCATTTCAGAGATGAATGCCGAGCTGCGGAAGTAGTCCCTTTTCACTCCCTTGAAGTAAAGGGAGAGTTACTTCTTCACCCCGTTGTATTCTTCGTCTTTCTTCGGTTGGGTCAGCCAATAGGTGTGGGTGTAGAGTTTGCGATTGTAGCCCTGCCAATAGGGATCTTCCTGCCAGTGTGGGGTGTCTTCCAAGGCTTCCTGCCATTGGTTGAGTTTGAGCCAAAGGTTCGCGACCTTGTCTGGCATCTCATGGTAGAGATTTTTCTTTTCTGAGATGTCTTCGGCAAGGTTGTAGAGAGCTGGCGGGGTATGGACGTTGATCAGAAGCTTCCAGTCTCCCTCGCGGATGGCCGCGCCGCGCATGGTCATGCGCCAATAGAGGGCTTCGTGAGGCGGTTTTTCAACCTCACCTCGGAGGAAGGGAAGGAGGTTCCGGCCGTCATGGTTGACGATTTTCTTTTTCCCTTTCTTGGTGATACGGGGTGGAAGTTGTTTTCCGGCAGCGGCGCCGAAAGTGGGAAGAAGATCGAGCGAAGTAAAGGGATGAACGAAGGTGGTGCCGGAAGGAAGTCCTTTGGGCCAATGAAAGATAAAAGGAACACGAATGCCGCCTTCGAGGAAGGAGCCTTTCATGCCGCGGAGAGGGGCATTGCATGCGTGGGAAGCGGTGACGCTTCCGCCATTGTCGGAGTAAAAGACGATGAGGGTGTTTTCGAGGAGTTTGTGTTCGCGGAGATGGTCGAGAATTTTGCCGATGTTTTGGTCCATGCTCCACTGCATGGCGGCGTAAGTTTGGCGACGCTTTCCTTTGAGGTGGGCAAAGCGGGCGAGGTCTTCCTCTTTGGCCTGCATCGGGGTATGTGGCGTGTTGTAGGAGAGAAAACAGAAGAAGGGATCTTTGCCGGAGGTCATCTGCGCGATGGCTTCGTGCGTAAACCAATCGGTCAGGTAAGGGTGGTCGATCTTTCGAATGGGCTCGTTGTTCCTAAAAAGGTGATTCTTGTCCGGCTTGGGAAAGTAGTTGTGGCTGCCGGAGCGCATGCCGAAGAAGTAATCGAAGCCACGGGCGTTGGGGAGCATGCCGGGGACGGAGTCGCCAACGTGCCACTTCCCAATGAGGGAGGTCCGGTAGCCTGCCTTTTTAAGGTGATCGGCGATGGTTTTTTGATCAACGGGAATTCCGAGGCGTTCGGGTAATGTGGGGAAGGCTTTGTTCAGGTTGTGTTCGAAACCGAAGCGCTGTGGGTGGCGTCCCGTGAGGAGGCCGGCGCGGGACGGGGCGCAAACGTTGGCGCAAACATAGCCGTCGGTACAGCGAATGCCCTTGGCGGCGAGTTTGTCGAGGACGGGCGTTTCGATCTGGAGGGAGCCGTAGCAGCCGAGGTCACCATATCCCATGTCATCGGCAAGGATCATGAGAATGTTGGGCTGCTCGGCGCGCAAGGGCAGGAGTAGGGTGAGAGCCAGAAAGAGATTTTGCATGACCGAGAATGGTTAACGGGAAGAGAGATGACAATCTGTGTTTCGCCATAAAAAAACCTCTCATCATTTCTGAAGAAAGGTTTTTGGAATAGGAGGAGTTTAGGATTGCGAATGCTCGGGAATCCTTTTCAGGAGTTCGTCCTTTAGTGCGAGTCGCTTGATCTCACGTTCGTTCGTGGAGTCATCAGCCGGAGTTTCGATGTTCTCCTCGATACGGAGGACTTCTTTATCGGGCTAGTGATATTTGGCGAAGAGAGCATTGTTCATCTTGAGCTCATGAAGGGCGTCGCGGTGCTCGGGGAGGAAATCGTGTTTGATCATGAGCGCAGATAAAAGAGGGAAGAATCCCGCCCCGTAATTATTTGGAGAGGTGTTTGATCAGAGAGACGCGCCATACAAAAACGACGCCATTTCTGCTGTCGCTCGAGAAAGCATTTAGGAAGGTTATTCCTCCTCCTGATTGTCGGCGGTCTCCTTGATGTCGGTGAGAGCCTCGATGAAGTCGCCGAGGATCTCGGCGGGAACCATGATGGTGTCGCGATTGCCGTTGACGTCTTCAGTGATTTTCACAACCCGTCCACGGGCGTTCTCTTTGAGATCTAGAAAGAAGATTTTGCGATCAGCGATAATTTTTTCGGTATGTAGGTCTTCCTGGTTCATGGCCTTTTCGCTTTGAGGTTTTACATTGTCTGACGTAAAGTCAACGTGAAATTGTTCAGAGGAATTGTGAGAATCCACAGAAAAGGCGGGAGTTTTCAGGCGGGAGGTCCGGCGCAGGTTCATCGTGATCAAGAAAGTCAGCGCAGGTGGAGAAAAATTCCGGCCGTGTGGTCACTCTCCGGATCCGGTGTTCAAAGTCCTCATGATGCCCCTGCACAATGTAAATGAGGTATTTTTTCATTTTCTGAACATGCTTTTTTTCGATGAATTCTGGAATCTCCTTTGCGGTTTCGTCATAGAGCCGCCCGATGTATTCCATCACCATTTTTGCGGTTACGATCGGGATTTCCGCGCCCGTGAATGAAGCACGCAGTTGATCAAAGAGCCATGGATTCCGGATCGCTCCACGACCGATCATCAACCCGGCGGCACCGGTGGCACGGAGATAAGCGAGCCCAGTCTGACAGTTGACAACATTGCCATTGGCAATGACGGGGCAGGGCATTTCGTCAACGGCATGGCGCACCCAGTCGTCGTGAACCGGTGTTTGATATCTTTCTCTTACCGTTCGTCCATGGATGGTGAGGAGATCGATGGCGTGCTTCTTGAAGACGCCAAGAAGGCGTGCAAATTCATCTTCGGATTCAAATCCCAAGCGGGTTTTGACCGTGAAGGAAACTTCATCAGAGGCGTCCCTCAATCTTCCAAGAAGTTCGTTCACTTTCTCTGGTTTTCGAAGTAACCCACCTCCGGCATTCTTGCGATAAACCACAGGAGCAGGGCAGCCAAGGTTGAGATCGATTCCGGCGATGGGATATTGTTTTAAGTCGCTCACGGTTCGGACTAATTCATCGGCATCTTGCCCAATCATTTGGGCGACGAGAGGGCGTCCGGTGGGGTTTTCTGTGATCGACCTTAAAATATAGGGATCGAGTCGTGAGTGAATATGGACGCGGAAATACTCGGTGACATAGACATCGGCGCCTCCAAGGGCAGCCATGGTTCGAAGAAAGGGCAGATCAGTGACGTCCTGCATGGGAGCCAAGAAAAGGGCGGGACGGTCTTCCGGAAGCACGTTTCGGATTCGGTTAACTGGTTTTCCTGACCGGAGTCTTTCGTTTGGGAATGAAGCTCATTCCTTTCCGACTAAATCGATGTTGCTGGATGTCAATGACGAGCGCCTTGCGACTCGGGAGAATGTGTTTCCAGGCTTCCGGCGGCATATCGGAGATGATGACGAGGGCTTGCTCACGGGGAAGGGATTTGATCTCTTCAATGACATCGTGGGCTTCGGTGTCGTCTGCCCGTTCGGCTCTTGCGAGCAGGGTGAGAGTTTCGCTCCAGGCGGCGGCTTGGAAAGTGGGTTGTGGTTTCCATGAGAGAAAATCTGCCCGCAGGGTGGTGGGGACTCCGATTCCCCGAAGGTGGCGCAAGGTACCGCAAACCAGAGAGAGGGCCCGCTCATAGAGGTCTGTTCGGATCAGGGTGTTGTCTGTGCCAAAGCTATGAAAAATTAGGGTGGCCTGTCTTGGCCTTAGCCCGGGTGGGTCATACTCGCGGACGCGCGGGCTTCTGCCACGGGCTATCGAACGGATGGTGGACGGCCAGTGAATTTGTTTGGCTCGGTCACCGGGTTGGTAGGGGCGAAGTCCACGGGGTTCTCCGGGAGCATCTCCCGGTTGATGCCCCTCGCCGTTCCAAGCGTCGTCAAATTCTCCGGTGGCAAAAAACTCCCGTGGCACAAGAGGCTTGGGAAAAACTAAAATTTCCTGACTGACAGTTGTCTTTTTTTGGAAGCGGAAGAGATCGAGGGGGAATGACGAGGCGAGCGAACACGGATGCTGGGAAACGGCGCCCCTCCTTGGAATGGAACCCCGAAGCTTACTTGTCGATGAGGAGCGGGCCGCGGTCCAAGGGGCGTGAGTGTGGATCTTGGCCGTTTTTGACAAACGGAGTTCAATGTCCATTCCGCAGGAGTCAAAGAGGTTGCGTTGATTGTGCTGAGTGAGTCTGAGATCAAACGGGGTGTCTGCAAAAACGCGTTTTGGAGAGGAAAGCTGGAAGCGAATGTGATTCAGATTCCAGCGGCCAAAGAGCAAGACGATACCGATCAGGAGAAAGCCCGCAACTCCCATGGAAATCAGAACGCCATCAATCATTAAAAGCCCAGCCACCGTCAGGGCAAACGCAGCCCCGAGGAAAGCGGCACCACGTGGAGTTATCGTCACGAATGGAGTCTGAATGAACGATGAGGAGCGTCCAGTCTGCATGTTGGGAATGAAGGTATCATGGGCAAAGCGGAATCATGCGAAACTCTCAAGATCTGTTGTCCGGGAGTCAGGCAACTCTTCCGCAGCCATGGAGGCGTGATGCTGCGAGTCTCGTTGAGATCTTCCGAGGTTCCGACGGCCTAGAGCATTCCCCGGTTTCTTAAGTTGTTGAGGCGGCGGACGGTCTCGATGAGTCCATCGACCATGACTTCGGTGTAAGTGCGGCCGAGGGTGGTATCAATGCCGTGGCCGGGATCGAGTTTTCTCAGTGGTTCCAGAACGGGGTCGTCGTGGCGGAAGAGTTCGACAAAAGCGCTGGGGAGTTTTCCCGTCTTTGCGTTGGCGGTGAGGAGGGCGCCAACCCAGCCGTCGTCCGATGAGAGGCACCCGCGGGTTGTGGGGACGGAGCAGTGGAAGGGGCCGACTTCGTCCGCTTCGCCAAGGGCCGCGATGAGGGCTTCGTTTTCAGGAATGTTGAGGCCGGAGTCACCGCAGTGAGCGGCGTCGATGAGGGCCTTGAAGTAGGGGTGACCAATCTTTTCGTTGAGGCCGGTGAGGATGGGGCGGATTTTGGAAAGGGAAGTGAAGTTTTGGAATTCACCGGGGCGGAGGAATTCGATGTTCCAGTTTTTGATACAGGAACCTGCGAGTCCGGCTTCTTGGTAGGCGCGGTAGTGGAGTTTGATGTTTTGGGCGACACGGGCCTTGAATTCTTCATCGTTGGCGGGCGGAGCGCCTTCCATCCAGGTTTCCACAGAGGTCGAGTTGACCTGAGTGATGTTGTTGCGAAGAGCGGCATTCAGGTTGACGAGGAGTTGGACGAGGGCTTCGTCTTCATCAGCGGGGTTCATGGGGTTGACTCCGCCGACCATCATGACGAGTTGGGGCTCGAGCCCAAGCTCTCTGACGGCGGCGATGAGGGCATCTTTTTCTTCAGGAAGGGTGGTGCCAAAGGAAGAGATTTGGATGAGATCAACTTTGACGGGGGAGAGTTCGAGGATTTCGCGTGCTCCGGCGGCAATAACGAATTCGCCATCAGAATTGCGTGGAAGTCGTCCGTTTTCATCGGGGACGAGGGCTTCAAGGAAGCCGAGGTGGGTGCCGAGGATGCCGAGTTTGACACCGGAAGTGTTTTCGATGGGAGCGATGGCCATGGGAGGGAGATTTTCAGATGTCGGACAGGATGGGAAGGGGATTTGTGCTCCTCATTCAGGAAGATGGCCTCCATTTGTTCTCGTATTTGACGGGCTTGAGGTTGGCGGGCACACGGCCGAGTCCGTGAGTGAACTGGTAAATAAACTGGGCGTAGTAGCGGGCCTAGCAATTGAGCTGGATCGCAATCTCACCTTTGGGGTGATACGTATTTGCGCCGTAGAGAGCGCCGGGGTGATTAGAAGGCAAAGAAACAGGGGGGATTCTATTTTTTGCGATTCGGCAAACGCTTCCCTTTAATACGGGCTTGAATGAGTTCAGGGCAGTTGCCTTCATTACGGAGGCGCTCGCAGGCGGCTTCGATGCGGAGGCTTTGATGGACGGGGCGGTAGCCGAGTCGGCGTGTGACGCAGTCGTTGAGGAGATCGAGATGGCTATCCTCGAATTCCACCACTTTTCCACAATCGATACAGATGAGGTGGTTGTGATTGGGGTGGTCGATGAAATTGGGATCGTAGGTTGTTTGTCCGTCACCAAGTTCGATTTCATGAATAAGATTGGCGCCCACCAGGAGTGACAAGGTCCGATAAACGGTGGCCCGGGAAGCCTTTGAACCCGCGGAGCGGAGGCGCTCAAAAAGCTCGTCAGGCGTGAAGTGCTCATCGGAGGCGAAGATGACTTCAAGGATTTCGTCTCGCTGAGAGGTCTGTCTCAGTCCCTTTTTTCGGATGAATTCATCCAGTCGTTCACGAATTTCGGCGTCCATTGTGGAAAGACTCTAGGGATTTTAGGTTGAATGTTGAATCCCGAATATCGAAGATTACGCCGTGAAGGTTTTTTTAGCGGGCTTAGCTCTTCTTATCGTATCCTGTGGCGTGCCGGATACCTTGCGTGTGCGGCAGTTTCATTTGCGTGATACCGAGGCGGCGAGTGGCGACTTATTCATCCGGGCAGAAATGAATAAACGTCTTCATGGTGCGGTCACGGCGGCGGAGCGGAATCTGCGGCGAGGAAACTACTACCACATCCGGTGGCACGGGTTGAGCGGGGCGAAGCCGGTGAGACTTGTCTTTGAATACCGCCAAGTCAGGACTGGCGCGACTGTCAAGAGATTGGAAAAGATGATCCCGGCATTGAAGTTGAGTGACTGTCAGATTGCGATTGGGGGGGAAGAGTATTTGAAAAATGGTCGGGTTCTGGCGTGGAGAGTCAGACTCTACGACGGGAAAGATCTCGTGGCAAAGAAGCAATCCTATCTTTGGAACTAGTGGAGGCTCTCTGGATTTGGAGATACGCTCTGGAATCGAGGGGGTCCCTGAATGCCCGGACGGGACGGAGAGTCTATGAGGGAGCATTGGTGCGCAGCGGTTCAGGCTTCGGTTGCTTGCATCCTTGGCCAGAGCTCGGAGATCCAACCTTGAATGACTGTCTCAAGGATTTAGGAGAAGGGCGCTGCATGAGGATCGTGCAGCGAACCCTTGATTGTGTGTCTGTGGATGGACGGGCCAGAGAAGAAGGGAGGTCTCTTTTTCAAGGGCTGAAGGTTCCGCCGAGCCATGCCACCTTGCCATTCTTTGATGAAGAGGCGATTGAAGAAGCAGTGAGCCGGGGGTTTACTCACGTGAAGGTGAAGTGTGGGCGGGATCTTCCCAAGGAGTTGGCGGAGGTTCGGAGATTGATCTGTCGAGGGCCGGAACTTTGTTGGAGGCTTGATTTTAATGAAACGGGAGAGGCGGGGGAATTGATCCGACTTTTTAAGGATTGGTCGGTTGAAGAAAAGGGAGCGGTTGATTTTCTGGAAGATCCAGTGCCGTATCGTGGCGGAAGCTGGTCGAAGGTGCGTGAGGCAACAGGTCTGGCTTTGGCAAATGATCACGACATGGAAAATGATCTTGGTGATTCTGAAGTCATCGTGGTTAAGCCAGCCGTGAATCAGATGCCTGATGATTTATCTCGAGTCGTGGTGACGAGCTATTTGGACCATCCGTTGGGTCAGACTTTTGCGGCATTTGAAGCGGCGCAGGGCGGGGTGAGGAAGGTCTCGGGGCTTCAAACCCACGGCATTTTTGAAAAGACCATTTTTTCAGAAGAACTGGGGCCGGTGCAACCCGATCTTCAAGTGCCGAATGGTTTTGGATTGGGCTTTGGAGAGATACTTGAGAAACTCCCCTGGGTAAAATTAGTGTGACTGAAGGGGGGATTAAATCCTTGGATTCATTCATTTGCTATACGGCGAGAGCAGATAAAAAATAATTGGATGAAAGACCGAAACAAATAAAACTGTTTACGGTCTTTCCGCTAAGCGAGCTTCTCGCCTAAGCTTCAACCGGGCAACAACTCGATTAAGATCTTTTTGTCGGTGGCCTTGGGGTGCCGTTTCTTTCAGATCAAAGCTGGAACGTTGGTGTGAATTATCAGGCTCGCCTTGGTGAGGACATTGAAAGCGATTCTGTCGGTATCAATGCCGGCTTCCGCTTCTAAACACGACCTATTCATTCAAACGCTCGGTCGGTTTTTCCGGCGGAGTGTTTTTTTGTGGAGGTTAGGGGCGATGATGTCATTTTTGAATCGAGAAAATGGCAGGGGATGAAAAGCTTCTAAAATGGGCACGGCGAAACGTGCTCTTTGAAGGACATCAGTTTTTCCGAACATCGGGAAGCAGTGGAGTTGAGAAGTGGATTGCGCTTTCTGATGACGCTCTGGAATGGTCGGCCCGGTCGGTGATAGAGGCTCTGGAAATTACGGGCAATGATGTGCTGGGGTTGGCCTTGCCGGAGGTTCACGTGGGTGGATATGGAGTCGCTTTGAGATCGAGATTTTCCGGAGCAAGATTGGAACGGTTTGGGGATCGCTGGAGTGCGACTGGGTTTACGAATTGGACCGGGGCGAGTGGGGTGACAATCAGTTCCCTGGTGCCGACCCAGGTGCATGATTTGGTGGCGGGAGGTTTTCAGGCTGCCAAGTGTCTCAGGATGATCGTTGTTGGAGGAGGAGCATTGGACCAGGAACTTTGTGATCAGGCCCGCGGTCTCGGATGGCCGGTGGTGCCAAGTTACGGGATGACAGAAACCTCGTCCCAGGTGGCTACCGGTGATGGGCTCCCGCTGTTGCCGGGATGGGAGGCCCGAATTGAGGGTGATCGATTGGCTCTGAGAGGAGGGGGGCTTTTGACCTCGGTGATTCAGCGAGAAGGGTCGGGCTTTGTGAGTTCCGATCCGAAAGTGGATGGATGGTTTGTCACAAATGACCGGGTGGAGTTGACTCCAACAGGACTAAAAATTTTGGGTCGGGCGGACCGGGTTGTGAAAGTTTTCGGAGAGTTGGTTGATCTGGTTGAGCTTGAATCTTTTTGGAGTGAAGGGCTGGGAACCAACGTGGCCATTGTGGCTCGACCGGATCATAGACGTGGTGCGGTCCTTCATCTTTTTTATGAAGGAGGAACGGACCGGGTTGAATCCATGAATGCGACTCTTCCTGGACCAGCGCGATTGGCCTCATCCCATCAGGTTGAAGCATTGCCTCGGTCATCGCTCGGAAAGGTCGATCGGGTGGCATTGAGCAAGTTTCATGTCGATTAACGTTGCCATGAAAGGGGTTTCAGGGAAATTTAACGTATCTAAATGAAAGTTTCTCTTTCTCAAACCGCTTCTGGAGAACGACGGCTCCGAGTGCGGTTTTTTGGGATCCCCGTCCAGCGATTTATCTCTCCCTCTATCCAAAATGGCCGAAGCCACTTCAGAACAACAAACTGCTCTCAACGGCATCGAATCTTCCGAGGAGAAGATTGATCCTATCCTCACCTCAGATCAGCTCGAAAACTTTGGACTTAAGTCCCCCAGCGGTCCGGGGAAACACTATGTGCTCGATACAAATGTGCTCCTCCACGAGCCGGGGTGCCTCAACCGTTTTCAAGACAATCATCTCTGTATTCCCGCCGATGTGCTCTCGGAACTCGACCGCTTTAAAACGGAGCAAACGGAAAGAGGGGCCAATGCGCGTCGCGTTCACCGGTCGTTGAGCGAGATTTTTGGGGCAGAAACCAAGGTCACGGAGGGAGTGCCAACCGACGGCGGAGGAACGATTCGGCTGGTGATCTACGATCCGAGTTTGTGTGAACGCAGTAGCCGAGAATTGAGACGGTTTCATCGCATTTTCCCGGACCGCGAGCGGGTGGACCACAGGATTTTGGCCTGCACGCTATTGCTGCAGGAGCATGTCGGACCGCCGGTGGTGCTGGTGACGAAAGATCTCAATATGCAACTCAAGGCGCGGGCGGTTGGGATTACCTGTGAGGATTATTTGAACGACAAGGTCGCGCCTAAGGATTCCGCGAAAAGCGAGATGATGAAGCTTTCCCTTGACCAAAATGAGTTGCAACGTTTTACAAGTTCGGGTGAGATCGAGCTCGAAGCGGATCGAATTTCCGAGCTGCACATCAATCAATACGTGCTTCTCGAAGGGGGGGAAAAGCAGACCATTCCGGCACGACTTGATTCGAGTGGTAAGCTTGTTCGACTGGTTGTTCCCGAGGTGCTTCGCATTCCCGATGGGAATCATCTTAAACCACTTAATTTGGGACAAAAGTGTTTCATTGATGCGCTTTTGAATCCCGAAATTTCTCTTGTGACTTGCTTTGGCCAGGCGGGAACCGGAAAAACCCTAGTTGCGATGGCTGCGGGTTTGCACGGCGTTTTTGCACGCGAATTTAACGGGCTTACGGTGAGTCGTCCGGTTGTCGCAATGGGTGAACAAATGGGATATCTGCCGGGTTCTCTCGAAGAGAAAATGCGCCCATGGCTCCAGCCGATCTACGATGCGCTGGAGCTTTTAATGAGTCCTCAGAATTCCCAGGGACCAAAGCGAAAGCGGAGCAAAGGCGAGGCGGGGAATTCCCATCAAAAGCCTTATGATGATTTGGTGAGTCAAGGGGTGATCGAGGTTGAAGCGTTGGCTTACATTCGCGGCCGCTCTATTCCGAATCGCTTCTTTATTCTCGATGAAGCCCAGCAGCTCACTCCTCAGGAAGCTAAAACAGTGGTGACGCGCATGTCAAAGGGTTCCAAACTGGTTATGGTGGGTGATCCCGCCCAGATCGATCATCCCTACGTTGATAGTCGAAGCAACGGTCTGGTCTTTACCCGACAACGAATGCGAGGTCAGAGTTTTGCTGCGCACGTGACTCTCAGTCGCGGCGAGCGCAGCGATCTTGCGGAAGCAGGTGCGCGGTTGATGTAATACCTGAATCGTGCTAAACGTTTCTCCGTTATGAAAGGGCTCCCCCTCCTGCTTTTACCTCTCCTGCTGCTGGTTGGATGCGCCTCCAGTAATCAGAAAGTACCACCGCCCTGGGGTGGCGTGGTTTCGCGGGAGGTAAATGCACTCGGAAGTGGGAACTGGATCGTGATTGCGGAGTCCTCGTTCCCGGTGGTTTCACGTCGTGGAGTCCGAACGGTTGTCGTGGATACCGAGATTCCCGAGCTGGTGGATTACGTGGTCAATGAACTTGAGAAGTCCGAGACGGTGACTCCTTCCTTTAGCACGGCACGGGAGTTGCCCTTTGTGAAAAATGATCGAGCACCGGGAATTGATGAGTTCCGCAAACTCCTCAGAGAATCTCTCCACGGGCATGAAGTCCGTCAGATGGATAATCGCTCGCTAACTTTGTTGACGCATAGTGACGCGGCCAAATATGCGGTGCTTGTTTTTAAAACAAAATCGGCTCTTCCTTATTCCAGTGTGTTTATCGAACTTGATAGTGGATATTGGGATCGTAAATCCGAGGACAATCTTCGGCGCGATATGCGCGACGGCGCAGGACAAAATTGAGAACAATGAAACGAACAACTGAAGAGATCGATCAGGAGCGTGAGGAGGCCTGGGTGGGTGATGCCGTCCTTGCTCTCTACGTCCGCGAGTGGCTCTTGCGAGAAAAGGGGAAAATCGACGGCGAGTCATTCATCCGGGCGACTTCGAATGATTTCTTAAGATTGGTGGGCAATCCTACTGCGGTGGAAGCCGAGATTGGTCGCGAATATCAGGGAAAAGGTCTCCAGGCGGGATTTGATTACGTGGAGCAGAAGCTGATTCCCCTTTTTAAACAGCGCGAAAAAGTGAGGGAGAGGCAAAAGGCGAGGCGTTAGAGTCTTTAAGACCTGGCCCCGGTTAGGAGGGGCAACTCGCTGTGTTGAGTTGCGGTTTTTTGGTGCCCAGCGCTGATGAGAATCGCCAGCACAAGTGGGCCAAATCGACTGAGTTTCAGTCACTTCGTCAGTTGATGGAGAACCTGAAGCGTTAACCTGCCGGTATTCTCCAATGCGCTCGGAGTGATTTTGTCGAGGGTGTCATTTTTTTTGTGCCAATAAGGAGCTTCCATGAAGGCTCCAATGAGATGAAGGACGGGGAGGTTGGCCCGGGACATCAAAGGGACGTGGTCGTCGATGATAGAATCGCGGTGAACTTGCACCCAATCTTGAATGCCAAGCTTGGTGGCAGCTGCTCTGGTGTGGGCCTCGAGATTTTTGTCGGAGTCTCCGCCAATGAGCAGAGGAATATTGGGATCACCGACGATATCGAGAACGATTCCCAAACGGGGTTTCACGGAGCGCTTGTTAAGCTGGCTGGCATAGTAGCGACTGCCATATAGACCGTCGCGCCCGCGAATGTTTTCAAGAATTGCTTCCTCTCCATCGAAAAATACGAGCTCGATGTTTTCTGATCCGTTGCTGGGGGCAGATAAGGCACGCGCCAACTCGGCGAGAACTCCGGTGGATGATCCGCTATCATTGGCTCCAACAAAGCGGAAGTTACGGTAGCGTTTTGTGTCGAGGTGGGAGCAGATGAGGTAGGGAGGTGAAACACTCCAATCCGGCTCCGCGTCAGGTGAGTAGCGGGCCAGGAGATTGGTGAAGCTAAGAGGGCCGGTGGGAGTGATGCCTTTGAACGATTGGCGTTTGGTTTTCCAGCCAACTGCAGCGAGGTATTTTTCGAGGTAGAAGAGGCTTTTCTCGTAGGCTTGTGATTCTGGCGGGCGGGGGCCAAAGGCCGTTAGAGCTTCGACGTGGGCCAAGGCTTTCTCACCAGAAAACTTGGAGACAGATTCCAGGGGGATGGTCCCAGTGATTGCCGCGGGAGGCGAGAGAGTTGGCTCTTCCTTCTTACTGCATGCGATGAAGAGCAGAAGAGTAGCAATGCCCACGATAGTCGTTTTGATCACAGCCCTAGTCTAGATCGACGCCAAGAAGATTCAAGATCCTCCCGAGGTCGTCATTGCCGTAATACTCAATCTCGATTGTTCCCTTCTTTTCGGTGTGGCGCACCACGGTGTGAGTTGCGAAGTGGTCGCGGAGGCGATTTTGAACTTCCGTGATGTGGGGATCAACGACAGCTGCGGACTTTTTGTGGGATTTTTTCTGGCCAGGCTTATTGTAGTCCTGCACGAATTTCTCAGCGGCACGCACAGTCATGTTACGGCGGAGAATTTGGTCGGCCACCGCGATCTGCTCGCTAGGCTCCTTGATTCCAAGGATGGCCTTTGCGTGACCCACGGTGAGGTGACCGTCGGCAAGGTAGCGTTGGATAGGCTCCTGCAAGTCGAGCAAGCGCATCGAGTTTGCCACGCTGGCCCGGGACTTGCCAATGCGTCTTGCAATGACTTCTTGCTTGAGATTGAAGTCTTTCGCGAGGCGAACGTAGCCCGCAGCTTCTTCGATGGCGTTGAGATCCTGCCGTTGCAGGTTCTCGATTAGTGCCATTTCGAGGACTTCCTGATCGCTCGAAGGTCGCTCGATGACAGGGACGGTTTCGAGGCCCAGCATTTGTGAAGCCCTCCAGCGTCGTTCGCCGGCGATCAATTCCATGATGCCGTTGACCTTTCGAATGATCAGCGGCTGGATAATACCGAGTTCGGCTATTGATTGCTTGAGTTCGTCAAGTGAGCCTTCGGCGAAGTGCTTTCTTGGTTGAAGGGGGGAGGGGACAAGTTCTCCGATGGGGGCTTTGGTTACGCTTTCTCCGGGGCGGAGTTCCACCTTGGCGTCGGGGATGGAATCGGAGCTCGCCCCTCTGATGAGTGCTCCAAGTCCTTTGCCCAACGCGTTTTTTGCCATAACAGGGTAGGAAATATCGAAGTGATTCGCGAAAGGGAAGACTTGATTGCTTCCTTAATTCATCCGAAATGACCGAAGCAGTCGGGAGTCTTGACGTGGAGCCCTTCTGGAGTCATGCCACTCGCGTGAAAACACTCCTGCTCTTGCTGATCTCAACTCTTACCGCCTCTTCCCAACAGAGGGAAGGAGCGCTTGTCAAAGTTCCGCTAAGGAACATCGTTCCAATGGAGGTGAAACAGCGGGCCCAGAAAGCGGTGCAGGTTGTCGTGGACAAAACCATCCGTGGCGACTTTAAGGCCGCGCTCGATTCGATGAACCCGAAGTTTGTTAATGTTCTCTCACGTCCATACGGAGGTCCCAAAAAATACAAGGCCGGGCTTTTGAAACAGATTGAGGACATGGGGAAGAATGGCGTCACTTTCGAGGCGGCCATTACCCAACCGGCCGACACCGCATTCGAGGTGGATTATGGTTTCGAGAATCAGATGGTTGACGGCCAAGTCGTCATGGGCAAGGACGGGAAGCCCGTTCAAATTGCCTGCTATCGGAGTTGGATGGTCTTTGTCCCAACGGTGAAAGATTTTCAATATCTGGATAAGAGTTCAGAACCCCACAAGCTGAGGAAATTTCGAAAGTGGGATTTCGAAGTCGCCATCTCTCTCAAGAAAAACGAAAACTGGACTTTTATTAATGGCTCGAGTGTCAATGCGCTTCAGCTTCGCACGCTTTTCCACTTCCTTCCCAAGGAGGACAAGAAACTCCAGTTTCCCGTGGTCAAGGCGGAGGAGCGCAAGAAATAATAATCTCTAGGAAGACCCATGGGTAAGAAAAAAAGGAAAAGCCAGCGGGAACTCTCAAAGTCCGAGGAACTCCGCCGTATCGAAAAACTTACAAAACGCGGGAAGAGCAAATACGTCGAAGTCCGGGGATCCGAAATTCACGGACGCGGAGTGTATTGCATCAAGCCCATCATGGTGGAACAGTATTTTATCGAGTATGTCGGTAATCGGATCGGCAAAGACGAGGGAGAAAAACGCGCTTGGGATCAGTTTGACAAACATGAAAAAACGGGCGCCGCTGCCGTCTATATTTTTAATCTGACTAAAAAATGGGATCTCGATGGGAACGTCGAGTGGAATCCTGCCCGCCTGATCAATCACTCGTGCGATCCTAACAGCGAGGCCATTCAGGATGGTAAAAGGATTCGCCTGCAGGCACTTCGGGATATTGGAGCCGATGAGGAAATTACCTTTGATTATGGCTTCGACATTGAGTGCTACGAGGATCATCCCTGCCTGTGTGACTCTGAGAAGTGCGTTGGCTACATCGTTGGAAGGGACTTCCATGATGAGCTGGCCAAACGTCTGGCGGCGAGGGAGGAAGAAACTTCCGAGGTCAAGTAGTCTTGGCAAAGTTCCTGATTCCGAGCAATCTTCATGCACACCATGAAAACAATTTTAACGATTATCAGTCTATCCTGCGGACTGGCCCTCGCAGGTTCGCCCGACCGGGCTCGGCAACATGCACGGGCCTATGATGCCGCCTACGCCCAATGGGTGGAGGATGTCCGGATTGCTCCTGACAATGATGCGCAGAATGCAGCTTGGTTACGACGCCCCAATGGCCTTGAAGCAGGACGGCTTGTTTGGGAGGAAATTCGGGGGAACCTTGCTGATGCATGGATGCTTGAACACGCGGCTTGGTTCCTGACTAATGTTTCTGAGTTTGCCGTTGCCAAACCGAAGGCCCGAGTGAATGGGCGGGTTGGTTCTCCTCCTGCCGCTCTGATCCGCAATGCCGTCTTTGAGCATCATTTGCGTAGCCCAAAGGTAGGGTCCTATTGCATCGGGTTGACCCATGTCGAGGACCCCCAGGCCATGCGCCTTTTGGAAATGGTCGAGAAGGTGAACAAAGATCATGCCGTGCGGGGGGCCGCGGCTTTGGCCCAAGCCATTCTTCATCGCCGGCTTGGAGGTGGAAAATTTGGGATGAGAATCCGGCAGGAAAAACTCCGAATTGCGATCAAGGCTCCCGATCTCACGGTCGGCAAAACGACCACTTTGGCAATCCTCGATGATGAGGTTTTCCGAATGACCCGTCTCAATATGAGCACGGTGGCGCCCGATTTTCGGGGGATTGAGGTGACGCAAAAAATTTCATCGCTGAGTGACAACAAGGGGAAGGTGACAATTCTCTTCTTCTGGCACTCTCTCATGCCAAACCTCCAGGATAGCCTTGCTCTTTTCCGCAAGTATCGGGAGGAGTTTGAGGGCAAAGACATCGTGATTCTTGGGGTGAATATAGACAATCCGCTCACCCTGCGGGAACACATTGCCGAGGGGACGGTGACCTGGAAGAATTTTTCTGATTCCACGCAAACGATATCCAAACTTTATCGAATCGAGATCTGGCCTTTTGTTTACGTTCTCGATGAGGAACATAAAATTCGGTACTCTGGAGCGCCGGGGGCTTTTGTGAAAATCACCGCAGAGGATTTGGAAAAACAGCTCGCTGCGAGAAAAGCGGCAGTCTTAGAAAAGGCCAAATCCGGGGAGTAGCCGTAATCCGGCCTCCGTAAGATCGAGGCAGTTGTTCCACCAGTTGAAGATAAATTTGCTCAATTTGACATCTCGCGAGGTTGCGCAAAGCATCACGCTGATCAACAGAAGGTTGGCCAGTACGATGATCATGAGGGAGAGAAAAGTTCCGTGCTCTTTCAGGTCGGGCTGATCTTTTGGAATCATCCAGACTGTCCAGATGATATGGAAGGTCCAGGTGAAGCCAAGTAGGCCAGTCAGAATCAATCCTCCCGCTGGAATGGGTGCCCAAAGGCTGGCAAAACTGTGAACGGAAATTAGAACGGCCGACCAAAAAGGGATAAAATAAGGAGAGAGCGCGATCAGGATGTTTGACTTATTCGTCATGATATAGCCTCCCTCGCTGCTGAAATGAATGTCGCTAATTCGTCCTCCGCAGACGTAAACAAACATGGCGTGAGTCATTTCATGACCCAAGACATAGAGATACAACAGACGGTCGTTGGCGATTCCGGCGACGAACCAACTGATCATTGATCCCACTCCGGCCAGAAAGCAGAGGAGTTCGGTGGAATACCAGATGGAGTGGAGAATGTGCTCCTCGCTGCTTTGTTGGAGCAACGTGATGATAGTGATGAAGCAAAGGGGGGTGAGCATGAAGGCCAGACCCCAATGCAAAAAACGCTTGGGCCAGGTCAGCGGTAAAAAATCTCCCTCAAAGACCTCGGAAGAGCCTGCGATGGCTGCCTGCCTGGTCATTTCGGACCGTCTTCCATGTCCCCGCCGATTGACCTCTTCACGTGCCCTGTAGTGGAGATTCAATAAACGTGAGGCCAGCCCTTTCCGCCGTGCCTGTCGGGCACGGGAGCGCTGGTTCAGTTTTTTGAATATTCGCTTGTTGGCCATCGAGATGATCAAGTTACCTAGATCATTTGGAAAAATAAAGCGAATGTCTCGCTTTCCCTACTTCTTTTGGTCCGGACCTTGCTAAGGTTGCTCTGTGAGCAAGTCTGCAGACGATGCCCCGGGTCTCGTCAAGATTGATCCTTGGTTGGAGCCCTATTCGGCTGCAATCCACCAAAGAACCGCCCGCTATCAACAAAAACTGCAGGAATATGGTCCGCTTTCGGAGTTCGCGACTTCGCACAAAGATCTTGGACTCCACCGGAATGGCAACGAATGGGTTTTTCGGGAATGGGCTCCCCGGGCCAAGGGGCTTTTCCTCACCGGAGATTTTTGCGGTTGGTCGCGAGAGGCTCATCCTTTGCGACGTTCTCGGGAGATTGGCGTCTGGGAGGTTCGATTGCCGGGCGCTGCGCTTAAGGACGGAGATCTCTACAAGGTGCATATAGTTGGAGCAAACGGAGCTCATGATCGGATGCCCTCACATGCTTCCTTTCTTGTTCAAGATGAAGTGAGCAAGGCCTTTAGCGCCCAAGTCGTCGATCAGCCTGACTTTCAATGGCAGTATGACCCTCCGGGTGAAGTCAAAGCACCGCGCATTTACGAAGCGCACGTGGGGATGGCGACCGAGGAATATCGGGTCGGGACCTATCGGGAGTTCGCCGATGAAATACTCCCTCGTATCGCCCGCCTTGGTTATAACGTGGTTCAGATCATGGCGATTGCGGAGCACCCTTACTACGGCTCTTTTGGCTACCACGTCGCCAACTACTTTGCGCCCAGCTCCCGTTGTGGCACGCCCGATGATCTCAAGGATCTCATTGATAAAGCCCACGGCCTCGGCCTCGCGGTCCTCATGGACATTGTTCACTCTCATTCGGTCAAGAACTTCGCGGAAGGTCTGGCGGCCTTCGATGGTGAGGAAGGCCTCTACTTTCACGAGCGGGAGCACCCGCAGTGGGATTCCCGGCTGTTTGACTATAGTCGTCGTGAAGTTTGTCGGTTTCTCCTTTCGAATGTCGCCTATTGGATGACCGAGTTCCGCTTTGATGGCTTCCGCTTTGATGGCGTGACCTCGATGCTCTATCACCATCATGGCAACATCACCTTCGACAATTACGACAAGTATTTTCTCGATGGCGTGGAGTGGGATGCCGTCACTTATCTGCAGCTTGCCAACCATCTCATTCACGAGATTAATCCCAACGCCCTGAGCATCGCGGAGGATATGAGTGGAATGCCAGGTCTATGCCGCCCGCTTTCGGAAGGTGGGATGGGCTTCGACTACCGTCTCGCCATGGGAATCCCCGACCACTGGATCAAGCTCTTGAAGCACACTCCGGATGAGCATTGGAATCTCGATGAAATTTGCCAAACGCTCACCAATCGTCGTTACGGGGAGAAGACTATCGCCTACGCGGAAAGCCATGACCAGGCATTGGTCGGCGACAAAACTCTCGCGTTCAGGCTCATGGATTCTGCCATGTATCATCACATGGCCAGGGAAGATGATCATACCGGAGTTGCTCGCGGGATGGCTTTGCATAAGATCCTTCGTCTGATCACTTTGGCGCTGGGAGGGGAAGGATACCTGACCTTCATGGGAAATGAATTTGGTCACCCCGAGTGGGTTGACTTTCCACGTGAAGGTAATGGTTGGAGCTATCAATACGCCCGGCGCCAATGGTCGCTCGCAAACAATCCCAAATTAAAGTATGGCCAGCTGGAAGCTTTCGATACGGCCATGATGGAAATTGCCAAGGTGGTCCTCGGGACGCCTGCCGCAAAAATGCTGAGCCAGGATCAAGCGAACCAGTGTTTTCAGTTCGAGCGGGGAAATCTCATCTTTGCCGTGAACCTGAGTCCTTCGATATCGGTTGCGGACTACGGGTTTCCTGTCCCGGCTGAAGGAGAATACCGCTTAATTTTGTCTTCGGATGACCCCCAGTTTGGTGGGCATGGTCGAGCAGATGCCGGGATTGCTTATCCGTCGGTTGATGGACGTCTTAAGATTTACCTTCCCAGCCGGACCGTGTTGGTCTTCCGGGCGGAGTGAAGAAAGCGGAGGAGATGTCCCGCGTGGAACGCGCGAGTCTTGCCTGATGAGTCATCCGTCACCTCCTCCTATTGAAAGTTAGCCCAAGGTGGTGCGGATGATTTTTCCTTTCTCAATTGAAAAATTCAGGCGATGGGGCGACCGCCCTTGGTGATGGGTTTGAGATTTTCGGTCGTCGCCCGATTACGGAGCGAGGATCTTCAGGGCAGGGCTGGTGTCAATATGAGGCTGATCGGATCCTCCTTGGGCAGTGGCGCGTTTCAAGACAGCCGGGCTGACCTGTTCTCCTCAGCAACCTGAACCGGGCCGCAGCATGACGGGAGGAGGGAGAATCAAATCTTCCGAGGGCTTGTCGAGAGAGCCTTTGCGATTATCCGTCTTTTCGGTTTTTTTCTGCCACTACGATGAGGCTGTCGCGAAAGATTGCGATGTTCCGAATGGGGTTGATGACGATTTTCGAGAGATTTCTGAGTTTGTTGGGGTGATTGCACCAGTCAGAAAGTGGGAAATACCCGGTTTCATTTGATCGTCCCAAATACGAATAAAATGACACCGTTTCCTGTCGGATGATGGCTAAATTAGTGTTCGAAAAGCACTCGGTCACTTCATTCAGCCGGTATTCTTTCCAGTGTCCATGCCCCTCTTCGTCAACTTCTGGTTCGCTCCATCGGTTGGGGATGAAGAGGTTTTTGTTGAGGGCGAAGCGGTTTGGAGTGGTGAGGATGAGCCGACCGCCTGGTTTTAAGCACTTCTCGATTCCTGCAAACAGCCGGTCGAACGAGGCCGGATTCAGGTGCTCAAACACTTCGGTGAAGAGAATGCTGTCAAAGTGGTTCTCAGGATAGGGGAGCTCGGGATTTTCGTTGAGATTATGAGCGATGAGGTCAATCCCGGCATCGCTGATAACGGGAATTCGGTCGGGCTTGAGATCGATGGCAGAGACATCCCAGCCTTGCCGCTTAAAGTAAAGTGAGAGGTAACCGGGCCAACAACCGATATCAAGAAGTCGAGGCTGCTCCCCGGAAGATTCGTTGGCCGCTTTCACCGTTTCCGCACTGGTGCGGAAGCGGGGTTCGTGGTTTCGGAGGTAGTCCTCGTTGGCGACGAGATCGGTTTTAACTTCTTCGAAGACTTTCTCGTTCATAAACTTTTGAGGAGTTTGGCCTCACCGGTAGCAATTCAAGCGATTGTCAGGACCTGTTTCACGATGCGCCCGGCATTTGGCAATTGCTCCGCCTCAACGTGGGGCGAGTAAATCGCGGGAGCGTCAATGGTGCAGACGCGCTTGATGGGGGCATCCAGGTAGTCGAAGGCGTATTCTTGAATGAGCGTCGTGATTTGCGCTGAAACGCCGCAGAAGGGCTTCGATTCGTCGACGAGGCAGGCCTTGTTGGTCTTTTTGACGGACTCAATGATGGCATCCTGATCGAGTGGTCGGATGGAGCGAAGATCGACGACTTCAGCACTAATGCCGTGCTCGTTCTGAAGGATCTCAGCAGCTTCGAGACAGCGAAGGACGCTGGCTCCGTGGGTAATGAGGGAGATGTCGGTGCCTTCGCGTTTGATGTCAGCTTTTCCAAGTGGGATGGTAAAGTCACCGTCGGCTGGATCGGGAACGTCACCTTTAATTCCGTAGAGAGTGGTGTTTTCCATGACGTAGACGGGGTCGTTGTCACGGATGGCTGTTTTCATGAGGCCCTTGGCGTCGGCCGGCGTGGCCGGCGAGCAGACCTTAAGGCCGGGGAAGGCGGCGAAGAGGCCTTCAGGAGTGTGGGAGTGAGTTGCTCCAACGTTGGTGCCTCCGTTGGCCGGTCCACGTATCACGATGGGGACATTGATCAAGCCACCAGACATGTAGCGGCAGCAGGCGGCGTTGTTGACAAGTTGGTCAAAGGCCACCGAGTGGAAGGACCAGAACATGAGTTCCATGACAGGGCGGACGCCCAGCATGGAGGCCCCGATGCCCATGCCAATGAAGCCGGCTTCGGAAATAGGAGTGTCGACGACACGTTTGTCGCCCCACTTGTCCCAAAGGCCCTTGGTGACCTTGTAGGCACCGTTGTATTGGGCAACTTCCTCGCCCATGAGGACGACGTTTTCATCGCGGGCAAGCTCTTCGTCGAAGGCTTCGTTTAGGGCGTCTCGGTATTCGATTTCGCGCATGATTCAGAAATGGTTGGAAAATTAATCGTTGAAGAAGTGACGCCCAATCTTGGAGGCCTCGGTGTTATTGTCGGTCTCCCAGTAAACATCCTCGGTGATACTCTCAATGGTGGGAGCGGGGGAGTCCTCGGCGAATTTTGTGGCGGAAGCAGCTTCCTGCTTGGCCTCGGTGTCAATTGCCTTCGCGGACTCCTCGGTGAGAATCCCTTCGTCGAGGAGGAGTTGCTTCCAAAGGTTGATGGGATCGTGATTTTTCTTATACTTCTCGATCTCTTCGGGTGAGCGGTATTTTTTGTGGTTCGCATCGGCGACGGAGTGGCCGTAGTAGCGGTAAGTATTGATCTCAAGCACGGTGGGCTTGGATTCCTTGCGGGCCCGCTCCATCGCAATGTGGGTCTTGGCGCGGACTTCGTAAAAGTCTTCACCGTTCACGATATCCCAATCCATATCGTAGGAGTCGGCGCGTTGAGCGAGGCAGTCTTTGTAAGCGCTGGAGCGCTTTTGCGAGGTTCCCATGGAGTAGCCATTGTTCTCGATGACATAAACCACGGGGATGCCGAAAAGAGCGGCGATGTTGAGTGATTCGTGGAAGGCGCCTTGGTTGATCGCTCCGTCTCCGAGGAAGCAGAGCGCTGAGCCTGCCAGACCTTGGTATTTGAGACCGTAGCCAAGACCGAGGCCGAGGGGGGTTTGGCCGGCGACGATGCCGTGACCGCCCCAGAAGTTTTTGTCCGGTGCGAAAAAGTGCATCGAACCGCCTTTGCCTTTCGAACAGCCGGTGGCTTTTCCGTAAAGCTCGGCCATGCATTCGTCCATTCCCATTCCGACAGCGAGAGCGTGGGCGTGGCAGCGGTAAGCGGTGATCATGTGATCGTGGTCTCCCATGAGGGAGGCGGCACCAACGGCGAGCGATTCCTGTCCGATATAGAGGTGAAGGAAGCCTCCAATGTTCCCCTGAGAGTAATTTTTGGCTGCGGCTGTCTCGAAGCGCCGAATGCGGACCATCTGGCGGTAGTACCCGAGCTTCTGCTCAGACGAGAGGGCCTTGTTGATTGGCGAGCTCGCGAAGTCGAGCGGGGAAATGTTGGGGCTGCTGGCGGTCTCCATGGCGAAAGTATTTCGAGAAGCGACATAGCGGCCCCGGTGAAAGGCCGCAAGACTAATGCAATTCGGTTCGACTTCGCCAAAAGGAGACAAAACTCGCACTTCCATGCGGTTTCACCCTGATATAAAGTAATTTGTATGCCGTGTCAGGGCTTCTGCCACATACGGCGGTTGCGGCTGAATTCGAAAAACCGATCTTTTTAAAGGACCGGATGGGGAGTTTTTGATCATCAAACCTGTCAAGGGTGGGGCAAATTTTCTCGGAAGAGCGAACGCGTGATGCAGGGCGACAAGCCTCTCTCCATCGGAGATCACCGTGATTCTTATTTCGCGGATTGGGATGGCGACGGAAAGCTTGATCTCCTTGTCGGAGATAGTGACCGCCTCCGGTCCCTGCCCGAAGGGATGACTCGTGAGGAGTCCGAAAAAGGCCTCGCCGAATGGAACAAGGAAATGAGTGAACTTCAGAAGGATTAATTCTAAGAAGAGATGGGGAAAGGGCAGCGAAATTTATGCCAAACGCGGGAAGTTTTTGAAAAAGAAGTTCACCGGCTTCGTATAGTTTCTTGTCAGAAATAACCCCTCTGATTTTGTGTGTTTGTGTGGCCGCGCCCTTGTTTCGACAGGGGCGCGGTTTTCGTGAGAGGGGAAGAGGGAGTTAGGTCGCGAACAGGGTGGCTGGAAAAATAATTTGCATGAGTAGAGTCAGGAAAAAGTTGACGATTAGAATCGCAAGTGAGGAATAAACCATTGCTTCCGTGGTTCCCCGACCCACGCCTACGGCGCCATTGGTTACCTTGAGTCCGCGGTCGCAGGAAATGAGGACGATGAGGATGCCAAAGGAGGTTCCTTTCACCATTGCGATTGTGACGTCCGAGATGTCGACGTAATTCTGCATGTTGGCGATCCAGTAGGCAGATTCAACCTTGAAAACCTCAACTCCCACCACGTAGGAGGCGATCATGCCCAGTGCCGCCGATTCGCCAATCAGCAAAGGGATGGAGATGATCATGGCAAGGAAGCGGGGTGTGACAAGGTAGTCGATGGGGTGGACTGCCATCGAACGGAGGGCATCGATCTGTTCCGTCACTTTCATTGTTCCGATTTCAGCCGCCATTGCCGAGCCCACCCGACCGGCCAGCATGAGTCCTGTGATCGTTGGTCCCAACTCGCGAAGCATCGCGACTGAGACCAGGCCGCCGCCTGCCGTCTCGAGACCGAAGAGCTTGAATTGAAACAAGGTCTGCGCCGCCAAAACCGCTCCGGTGAATGCTCCCGTCACACAGACCACCACTTGTGATCGCGCCCCGATCTCCGCGACCTGCTCCCACATCTGCCGCCACCGTTTTTGACCTTTGGTGAGCGAGGCAAAAATCTCCCTCGTCAATAGACCCAGTTGTCCGAGGTAATTGAGAAAGCTCAGGACCAATCGCCCCGTCGCCTGAAAAATGCTCACGGGTGGAGACTACTGTCGAAGGCTTCGCAAAGCTATACGGAACATCACTCGAAGAATTGGGCGATTTCGGGAGGGAACTCGCTGGTCAAATAAGCTTTCGTCGATAGGTTGGAATATCCCACCACAATGTGATTTTTCCGATAGGGGCGCGGACTGACGAGAACGGGATAGACCTTGCCATCCCCGATGACTCGATAAGCGCTTTGGGAGCATTTCTCAGGCATAAGATTTATGACAGGTGGGGTGCCTGCACTACCATTCACAAAGAGACTCGATGTGATCGGAGGAGCCGTCGCGGAGCCAGGCGTCGAGTTGGGCGGGGTCCTTGAGCTGTTGTCCTCGTGATCTTGGGACGACAATGAATTTTGATTCGATCTCGGAGAGGGTGGTGAGGTCGCCCCAGAGTTTCTCGAACTGGAGGACGGGAAAGACGTCTTCCTGTCCGTGGCCCCAGCGCTTTTTCACTTCCTTGAGGGTGATGTAAGTGGGGAGGCGGGAAGCGACGGAGCGGATGGCTTCGGTGATCTTTTCCTGATTGCGGGCGAGGATGTCGTGGCGGGTGAGATCAAAGAGATCGAGGAGCTTGTCGACATCGATCCAAGTGGTCATGGAGTTGTAGTAGGAGAGGGAGAATTCATCCTCTTCGCGGGGCATGGCAAGGCCTTCGAGAAGTCGCGGGCGGCCATTAATGGATGCGAGCCCCCCTCCTCTGTCTTCGAGGCGGCGAGTGATGACTTCGAAGGTCAGTCCGGCATTGCTCGCGAGATGATGTCCGAGAAGGGCGGGGTCGACATCGGCACCGAGGGTGTCGATGTTGTGGAGCATGAGGGTTTTGAGCTGCGGACGCTCGGTGAGGAGGTCGGCGAGGGTGCCGTTGAGGAGGAGATTGGGGACTTCGTAAAAGTGGCCCACGGGGTGGAGGCACTGGAGGGGAAGGTTGTCGGTGTAGTCGGATGCTTCGCCGGCTCCGCGGGCCCAGCTGATGAGGGCGGTGCGGACGGAGTCGCGCATCTTCTGTTGTTGCTCGTCGAGGACTTGCTGTGGCATTTCCTCCCAAGCAAAGCGAAGGTCGCGGACAGTCGGGACCATGCGGAGACCGACCGAGCGCCCGGGCGAAAGGTGGAGCGGACCGGGGTAGTTGTAGTCTTTGACGGTGTCGAGAAAGTCGCGCGTGGGTTGGTGGGTGAGGTAGGAGGTGGTGAAGAGGTGTGGGATGGTGGTTCCGGCTTCATTGCCCCGTTTGCGGGACTTGCCGAGATGGGTCTCGACGAAGGTGCGATGCCGTCCGCCGAGACGAACGAAAGGATGGAGGGCTTTACAGACTCCGGCGCCCTGGGTCCAACGTGATCCAGCTCCGGCAGCGAGGGAAATGACGCCGACTTCGCCGTTGGCGAGGGCTTTTTCTCCAAGTCCGAGATTTGCTGAAATTGGGGAGGTGGTGGTGAAGTCGGTGATGTCCTCTGTATTGACGTCCTTGATGGTTGTGTTGGCGGGGAGGCGGTTCTGGGCGAGCCCGATGCGGCCTTCGACGAGGTCCTTGTGGATTTCCTCATGTTGGGCGCGGTCGAAGCCGTTCTTTTTCAGGAGTTCACCAAGGGGGCGGATTTCTTCGCTGTCTTCCTGGGCGCGTGGGATGAGGCTGTCGAAGAGAGCTTCAACCGAGGAAGAGAAGGCGGGGTTGGTGCGGCAGGCGCGGGCGAATTGATCGAGCTCGGCGCGTGCTGTGGGCGAGAGGTCAGAAGGGGGAGTGCGAAGGGAACCGCCGAGGGAAAGGTGGTAGTAGGAGGGTGGGAGAAGGGCGGCTTCACCACGATGGAGTGCTCCGAAGGTGCCATGTGGGTTGATGTCGAAGTCATAGACGACGGGGTCCATGGCGAAGGGGAGGGCATTCTCTAGCTCGCGCTTCGTTTGAAGCATGATTTCGTGAATGATGTTCAAAGCTTCCTGTTTGCGAGAGGGATCAACGATGAAGCCCATGCCGCCTCCGGACATGCCGCCGAGCATCCAGAAACCCCAGAAATCGTCGCCGAATTTTTCGGAAACACGGGCGATGAGAGTTTCTGTGAAGTGGTTGGTGGCCCAGGGAATGATCGTTTGCAGCGGGCCACGGAAGTTTTCGGTGGTGAGGCGGCCGAGGGTGCGAATGTCTCCTTTACTGAGGGCGGCGATGATTTGATCAAGAAGTCCGAGTGCGTCCTGACGAGCCTTCCACTCGGCACTAGAGCGGAGGAGGTATTTTTCGGTGACCATCTCGAGGATGGGGCCGACGTTTTGGGCCATGCCGCCGTGGACGAGGATGAGGGAATCGGTGAGGGCCTGACGGGCGGAATCGGGGATTTCCTCCTGACTGAAAACCTTGTGCTTGGGCATGAGACGGCCTTTGGAAATACCATACTCTGGATCCGCTTCGCCGGCGATTTCTCCTTCGATGAGCTTGATGCCGGGCCAGATGCCGCCGGAGTCCTGCCAGCCGCCGCCGGAGCCGCCGATCCATTCTCCGAGAATGGCTCTTGCGAGGACGATGCGCCTCTCGCTTTCGGTGAGTTCGCCGGTGAGAGATTGCGTTTGTCCGGTGGCACGCATGCAGGCGCTGATGAGGGCGGCAAGGAGGTTGGTGGAAACGGCGAGGCGGGAGCCTTTGGGGATGTCGTTGACCGAGGAGATGATCTCGATGCCTCGTCCTGGACCGGCGAGGCGGGCGAGGAGGTCGGCGAGGGATTTTCCGGAGCCTTCGATGCCCGGAGGAATGATGCCCGAGGCAATGACAGCTGCCTTGAGAAGGCCGAGGTGATCTTTGCCAAAATCGAAGACGTCGGCGAGCGAGGTGATTTTTGCGCTGGCTCTGAGATCAATGCTAGTGAGTCGAAGGACGGGCTGATCGATGATACGGAAGTAGGCTTCGACCGGAGGTTTCGGTTTGTCATCGCGGCCATGAACGGCGAGATCCACGGAGACATTGACAACGCGGGCTCCCTGCGGGAAGTCCATGCCAAGAAAGAAGATATCTGACCAAGCTGAGTGGGTCAGGTCCATGCGGACGGGAGTGCGTTCGCAGAGGACCGGGTAAAGGTGATCGTCTTGTTGGAGAAGCTCGGGCCGGATACGAAGTGGATGATCGGTGGGGTGCCCCATGCGAAACATCCACTGATTGCCCCGGACGGTGCGCACCGAGCGACGAACCTGATTGGCGAGAGTTTGGAAGGCGAGTTGATGGTAGGCAGCGGCGAGAGCGGAGGCAATACCGTCGCACGGGCCGTCTTTTTTTTGAATCTCAAGGAAGGTGTCGATGGCCTCCTCGAAGTGGCGGCAGAGAAGATCTTCGTAGCCTGCAAAGGGAATGGAGCCGGTGGCTTCTGTTGGGAGTTTTCCAGGGAGGTGGAAGCGGTAGATTGCTTGCAGGAAAAAAATGGCGCGGACGCGGTGATAAAGGTTATCGGATTCGCGGCGGAAGGAATCGAGCTCGGCGCATTCTGCAAGGAGAGCGGCCGTGTCCATGGGGACGCAGGCTTCCGCGAGGGAGCGGTCGCGGGTGGCGGAATCATCCGCGGTGATCAGGGAGATAAGCATCGGGATGAGGGGGGTTATCGACGGGTGGCGGCGATGAGTTCGATCATGGCTCCCATCACTTCGTCCCGGCCTTTGCCGGAAAGAGCCATGCCCAGTTGTGCGCGAAGAAGTCCGTAGGGTTCCTCGATGTTGAAACGAAGGCCTTCGATCTCACAGGCGAGGTATTTTTCGCTGCGGGCGGTTGCTGCGAGGCTGGGGGTGAGGGGAAGATTGCCATCGCCCGAGAAGGCTTTTTCGAGGTGTTTCATGACCCTGGGTGTGAGGACGTGCATGCCAAAGAGGCAGAGGTAATTTCCGGAGCGGAGACCGGGAACGATGAGCTCCTGTTCCGCGACCGTGGGAGTGGGTTTTTCGAGGATGTTGGAGACTTCATAGAGTCCGTGATGGCCTCCAACCGGAGAACCACCAATCGTTCCGTAAAAGGGGAGTTTGCTTTCATGGGTGGGTTGGACGGCGGAAACGGGGCCGTCGGCCTGTTCGGTAACGGCGAGAAGTTGACCGAGGCAGGATCTCTCGGCAAAGGAGAGATAGAGGTGATCATTCATCATGAGAAGGAAGGGGTCGTTCCCGGTAAATTCTTTTGCGCAAAGGACCGCATGGCCATACCCAAGAGGTTGGCTTTGCTCGATGAAAGTGACCTTTTCGAGGTGATCTGCCACAGCCGAGGAGAAGTCACCTTCGGTGCCGGGAGCGATGATGATCGCGGCAGCGTCGATCCCGTTTGCGAAGATTTCATCGAGCAGAAAGCCTGCGATGGTTTTGGTTTTGCCCGTGGGGCTCACGAGTGTCTGAAGGGGGAGGTGCTGCTGGTGGAGGCCGGCTGCGGTGATGACCGCTTTCTTAATCTTCATGGAGTGTTAAGGGGGATAAGGAAAAGGCCCCTGAATGACAAGGCGGAAGGGGAGGCAATGGGGGAAGGTGATTCATACGAGTGCGAGGCCTCAAAAATCCTCATCGAGGTTTCTTTGAATAAGAAAAACAAACAACTCATATGTGATCGTTGATGACGAATTGCTTAAAACTAGGGCTTGTCTCCCTTGCGATAGCTACCCCCTCAACGATCCCTCAACCGTTCAACTTCAAAAGTAAATTTCTAGCAGATTTAGAGATCTGGCACCTTGGGCTATCGCTCTGCCTAATAGTGAGGTAATATAATAGGACAATGATTCTCCGAAATTCGCCCCTCTCGGCTGCGCTTGCCCTGTGCTGTCTCAGTTTTTTGAGTGTTCCTGCTTCGGCGTCACCAGACGGTGTCGTGGTATTCAACGAGGTCCAGTACAATCCTCCAGGGGCTGGTGAGGACGGGGAATGGATCGAGTTGTTCAACCAGATGGGGATCATCACCGACATCTCAGGGTGGCGGATCGAAGGCATCGGTTACACCTTTCCCAGCGGGACTCTTGTTCAGCCCCGTAGCTATGTCGTGATTGCCAAGACTCCTGGAGCTGGCGAGTTCGGTCCGTTCACAGGGGGCATCGACAATGGTGGTGAGCGTTTGAGACTCTACAATCAGGGCGAGCGACTCATGGACGAACTTGATTTCGCCGATGACGATCGCTGGCCCGCCGCCGCTGACGGATCAGGGGCGACACTCGCAAAGCGCAAGCCATACACTGCTAGCGGGCGATCGGATCGATGGACCAACTCGAATGAAATCGCCGGCACGCGTGGAACGACCAACTTCCCTAATACGGGTGGGCCACCTCCGCCGACGGTCGTCGGGCTGCTCGTCCTCGACGATGTGTGGCGATACAAGGATACGCCAGCTGATCCGGGGGCGGATTGGGCGGCGAGCGCGCATCCGGTTGGTGGCGAATGGAAATCTGGGGCAGGTGGGATCGGTTTCGAGAGTGGAGCAACGATCCCGCTGGGAACGGCCTTGGATCACCCGAACGCCAACCCCACCTACGTGCTCACCTATCACTACGAGCGCGAGTTCGACCTCAGCGGGGCGCAACTGCTGGGATTGGAATCGCTTAAGCTCCGCCACGGATTTGATGATGGCGCGGTGGTTTATCTAAATGGCGCCGAGGTGTTGCGCGTGAACATGCCTGCCGGTGTGGTCGACGCAAACACGCTGGCGCTCAGAGGGGCGGAAGTCGACGAACTGTCTGCCGATACGACATTACCGATCGGTTCTCTGGTATCGGGAAGTAACCGGATTTCGGTCGAGGTTCACCAAGAATCTTTCGGTAGCAGCGATACCCTGTTCGGGTTGGAACTGGACGCGGAGATTGCCGGAGTAGCTCCTGGTTCGGCACCCGTGCTCGTGCTCAATGAATTACCGGCAGCGACAGAGGCGATTTTTTGGGTGGAGTTGCTCAACGCTTGCCCGACGAGCATCGACCTTGAGGGAATCACTATCTCTGCCGGTGCGGATCGGTTGCGCGAGTATCAGTTGCCGGCTGGGCAACTGGCCCCCGGTGCTCTGCTCGTGATCGATGAGACGACCCTCGGCTTCCGCCCCGCTAACAGCGAAAAGCTTTTCCTCTACGATGCCGCTAGGACGGTAGTTCTCGACGGTCGTCAGGTAACCGGCAGGCTGCGTGGTCGTGCCGAAAGTAAAGGGGACGCCTGGCTCTACCCAGTGGCCGCCACCGCGGGTGCGGCAAACGCTTTTGTATTCAACGACGACATCGTGATCAGCGAACTCGCCTACAGCCCGCCGGGGCTTGGTGGTACCCCGGGAGTGCCGCCGACATTTGATGTGACATCGCTGGTAGCCATGGGGGACACCTGGCGCTACAATGACGCTGATGCTAATCTTCCCGCCACCTGGGCCACGGCAATCCACCCGGCCGGTGGCGATTGGCAAGAGAGGGTGGGGCCAATTGGTATGGAGAGAAGCACGTTGCCAGCGCCACTGTCGACGGTGCTTGGCGGCTACTCTTCAGCGACGGTGACCTATTATTTCGAGACCGATTTCACGGTTTCGAGCCAGGTGTTCAATTCTGCAGATTCGCTAGAGCTCACCCACCAGATTGATGACGGTGCGGTGTTCTACCTCAACGGGGTGCGTGTCGGCGAATTCAACATGACCGCTGGGGTGGTGGGTCCAGAAACGCTCGCCAGCCCGAGCGTGGGCAATGCGCGGATCGGCACCCTACAACTTCCATCGGAGCAGCTCGTGCTCGGATCAAACCGGCTCTCGGTAGAGGTTCACCAGAGCAGCACTGGAAGCAGTGACATCGTCTTCGGCGTCGGGCTCGACGCGCACGTGCAGATTTCCCCTGGCGTTCCGGCGCTTCCGTTCCGCAATTCCGACAACCAGTGGATCGAGATTGCCAACCGGGGCGCAGGTGCCATCGATCTTGGTGGCTGGGACTTCGACCGTGGGATCGCATTCAATTTCCCTGCAGGCACGATACTTGCATCGGGGGAACACGCTTGCGTTGCGCGTGATTCGGCTCTCTTTACCGCCGCGTTTCCCGGTGCCCGACTTCTCGGTGAATTCTCTGGCTCTCTGTCACGGACCAGCGAATCTATCCTGCTGATTGATGCCTACCGCAACCCGGTGGACGAACTCAGATACTTCGACGGAGGGCGCTGGCCTAAGGCTGCTGATGGCGGTGGTTCGACTTTGGAGTTGCGCGATTTGAACGCGGACAACGGCGATGCGGTGGCGTGGGCAGCGAGCGACGAGTCCAGCCGAACGGAGTGGAAGACTTACACTTATCGAGAGAGGGCAGCGAGTAGTCGTGGGCCGGACAATCAATGGCGCGAGTTCAATATGGGACTGCTTTCCGATGGCGAAATGCTGATCGATGACATCAGCGTGATCGAAAACCCCGACGGCAATGCGGTGCAGAAGCTGAGCGACACGACCTTCAACAATGCCGCCGCCTGGAAACTTGTTGGCACTCATCGACATGGAGAAATCATCGATGATCCGGACACCCCGGGAAATAAGGTTTTGCGGATCGTTGCCACGGGCGCGACCGAGCACATGCACAACCAGATTTTCACGAAACTCTCCTCGGGCATCTCAAATGGCACCGAGTATGAAATTTCGTTCCGCGCCCGCTGGGTTTCGGGGTCTCGACAGCTGCACACGCGGCTTTATTTTAACCGCTGTGCCAATGTGAACCTTATCGATCGTCCCCAAGATGTCGGCACTCCATCTGCTCCTAACTCGGGTGCTGAGGTGAACATCGGGCCAACCTACTCGGGGATGAAGCACTCTCCGGCGGTGCCCTCGGTGGGCGAGCCCACCATTGTTTCGGTCGTGGCAAACGACCCGGACGGCATTTCTAGCCTCACCTTATTCTACTCGGTCAACGGTGGGGCATTTCAGACGGTTGGAATGGGTGGCGGCGCGGGTGGATTATACAGCGGACAGGTTCCCGGGCAGTCAGCCGGGGCACGCGTCCAGTTTTACCTGACTGGTGCCGACTCGACCGGAGCAATGCAGACATTTCCTCAAGCGGGGCCGGACTCGCGTGCCATGTTTCAAGTAGACGACGGTCGGGCGGCCACCAACGGCTGGCAAAATTTCCGCATCATCATGACTGCGGCGGACTCCAGTTTCCAGCACAAGTCGATCGAAGTGATGAGCAATGACCGTCTCGGTGCCACGATCATCGACCGTGAGGGAGACATCTACTACGGCTGCGGTGTGCGATTGAAAAGTAGTCAGCGTGGACGCGCCAATCTCAACCGCGTCGGCTACAGCGTGCGTTTCCCATCGGATGGGCTCTATCGCGGCGCGCTCGACTCGGTGGCGATAGACCGATCGGAAAGCCAGAGGCCGGGGCAACGGGAATTGCTCTTCGACATCATGATTGCCAATTCCGGCGGCGTCATCAGCCGCTACTATGACTTCGTCAAAGTCCTCTCCCCGAATTCATCACTGACTGGCGGAGGACTCTTGCAGATGGCGCGCTACGGTGACGTCTTCCTCGATTCGCAGTTTGAAAACGGCGGAGACGGACAGCTTTACGAATACGAACTCATTTATTATCCGACAAGTGAGGATGGCAACGGTTTCAAGCGTCCACAACCCGACAGTGTGACCGGATCGAGCGTCTCGAATGCTAGTGACGATCCAGAACTTTATCGCTGGTTCTTTCTCAACAAGAACAACCGCGAGGCCGACAACTTCGCGCCGATTATGGCCTACAATAAACACTTCAGTAAATCGGGAGACTCCTTCGACGCTGGACTCGAGAATATCGTCGATGTCGATAGCTGGTTCCGCGGCATGGCCTATGCCGTTCTGAGCGGGGCGGGGGACAACGCTGGGTCGGGTAGCCAGCACAACGGGATGTACTACGCGCGCCCCGACGGCCGCGTGATGTTCCTCCCGCATGACATGGACTTTGGTGCTGCCGGGGGAAATCCCACCGCGTCGATCTTTGCCAACAGCGAATGCCGCAAGCTGGCAAACTCGAACTCGACGCCTGGCAACGCACAGCGCCGGCGCATCTACTTCGGCATCCTCCACGACATTGTCACAACGACGTGGAACAGCGCTTACATGTCGGACTTCACCACCCACCTGGCATCGCTCGACCCGAGTCAGAACTGGGCTGGCAAGCTCAACTCTTTTGATCAACGCCGCAACTACGTGCTCACCCAGATCAATAACTCTATCGCCCCCATCGATTTTTCGCTCACCACGTCCTCGCCACTGACGGTCGCATCGAGCACGGCAACGGTCTCTGGCGAAGGGTGGGTAAACGTGCGGGAGATCCGCCTGACCGGCGGTGCTGATCCGCTGGCGGTGGAATGGACTGACGGCGGTTCCTGGACGGTGAACATCCCGGTGGCTCCCGGCTCACACACCTACACGATCGAGGCATATGATTTCTCCGGGGTGCTCATCGACACCGATACGATCACGGTCGATAACACCGGCACTGTCGAACCGGCCTCTGCCTTGAATCTCGCCGTCTCCGAGTTGATGTACCATCCATCCGCCCCGACAGCGGGCGAAGTGACCGCCGGGTTCACCGATGGGGATCTCTTCGAATTCATCGAGCTGGCTAATATCGGTCTCTTCGATATCGATCTGAGCGGTGTGAGCTTCACTGCTGGTCTCAACCACGAGTTTCCTGCAGCGACGATTCCCGTCGGTGCGCGCGTTGTTCTTGCCCGCAATCGTGCTGCCTTCCAGTCACGCCATCCAGGGGCGAGCGCATTCTTGCTCCCGGGCGAATACGGGACCGGTGACACGAACAAGCTCGCCAATGGCGGCGAACAGGTTGTGATTGAAGATGCCCTGGGAGGCGATATCCGTCGCTTCACCTACGGCGACCAACTCCCTTGGCCAAATGCCTCTGACGGCGTCGGAGCGAGTCTGGTGTTGATCGCGCCCGACACGAATCCTGACCACGCCCTCCCGGAAAATTGGCGGCCCAGCGCGGCTCCCGGCGGTAACCCGGGCTCTTCAGACGCAAGGGCCTTCGTTGGCGATCCGAATGCTGATCTCGACAACAACGGCGTCCCCGACCTCGTCGATCACGCCTTGATTGGCGATGGTCTGCTGATCCTTACAACGGACGGTTTCGAGTACAATCGTGACCTGGCTGCAGACGACGTATTTGTCGGGTTTCAAGTCTCAACTGACTTGTCAACTTGGACGGATGGCTCCGGGCTCTTCTCGGAGCTGGAGCCGATCTATCTCGGCGGGGCGGGGCAGCGAGTACGATATGAAGCCCGGAGCGCGGGGCTGCCCGCAGAGCGCTTTTTCATCAGGCTTCAGGTGACCCTGACCGAGTAAATACAGAGGCTGACCGTTCTACAAATGATGAACCAGGTAGAAGCTGGTGAGCGAGCTTGAAAACTTTCAATGGTACGCGATTTCTGACAAGATTCCGCGAGCGCGAGCCCATGAAGCAACCCACCTCCAAAACTCTATTGATCGGCCTCGCCGGACTGGCTGGCGCAATTTTTTTGATCACAACCATGGTCAGGCCAGATCCGGATGGTCCTGCTCCAGATGTATTGAGCGGCCCGATAAAGACGCGTCGTGCGAAGGACTATCAACGTCCGACCCAGATCGCAGCGGACGGAGATTCAACCAAGATCGCATTCTCCAGCGCTGGAGCAAAGACGGCCGCCGATGTACAATTGGAGAACCTCGATCCGGGCAAGGCCGGTTGGGACTCCGAGTTGCAAAGCGACGCTGCCGCCCGCGCACTCACTCTGATTTTCGACAACGACGGTATCGACAAGCCGGTCACTGAGGACTTCCGGGGAACCCCGCTCAGACCTGATCTGGTTGAGATCTACTCCAGTGACGGGATCCTAGTGCGTCGCTTGCAAGGCGGACAGTCTGCTGACGAAGTCCTCACCTTGGACAAGATCGCCTTCCTCAAGGCGCTCCCAAAACAGCATGGCACTAGAAAGATCATTCGCATTACCCAGGGCGGGGACGATTTTTCCACGCGGGTCATCGCCTCCACCCACGATGAGTCCGTGGCCGGGCAATGGCGGCAGACCACCAGCGTATGGGATTGCGACTGGGCATTTTCCGCTCTCGAACCTGGCGAACCGCCACGGCTAAAACAACTCACCCTGCTTTCCCACGAAGAGGTCACACGCACCGGACAGAAACCGTTGTTCGAAGACGTTGCTGGCAACGTGCTACCAGAAGAAATCGGTCCGCACGATTCGCCGGTGACACATTGGGCGCGAACGCTGACCAAGATCGATGACATGCATTTTACCGGGCACCACGGAATCGCGGTCGGCGATGCGAATGGCGACGGGCTCGACGATCTCTATGTCTGTGATGGCGGCGGTTTGCCCAACCGGCTGTATTTGCAGAACCCGGACGGCACCACCCGCGACGTTTCGGCGCAGGCTGGCGTCGACTGGCTCGAGTCTTCCAAGTCGGCGCTGTTCCTCGATCTCGACAATGATGGCGATCAGGATCTAGTCGTCGCGACAGTCGCCCTGCTGCTCGTATTGGAAAACGATGGTAAGGCAACCTTCTCGCTGCGCGGTGGAATTCCCGGCATGTCGAACCCGCAGTCTTTGTCCGCGGCTGACTACGACGGCGATGGCGATCTCGATCTATTCGTCTGCAACTATGGCGCCGATTCATCTGCCGGCGGTCTGCGTGGATCAACGGCCGGACCACCACTGCCGTTTAACGATGCCGAAAATGGTGGTCGCAATGCGCTCCTGAAAAACGGTGGGAATTTGCAATTTTCTGATGCCACCAGCGCCGCCGGGATCGCTGCGGGTGGCGACCGCTGGAGCTTCGCTGCCTCATGGGAGGACTACGACAACGACGGCGACCAGGATCTCTACGTTGCCAACGACTTCGGCCGCAACAACCTGTTCCGCAATGACGCCGGTCAATTCACGGATGTCGCTGGAGCTGCCAGCGTGGAGGACATTTCCTCCGGGATGTCGGTGGCGTGGGGCGACGCCAACCGCGATGGGAGAATGGATGTCTACGTCAGTAATATGTTCTCGTCCGCCGGTGGGCGCGTTGCTTTCCAGCGACAGTTCGGCAAGGGCAATCCGGGCGCGACCGCCGATTTCCAGCGGATGGCACGCGGCAACACCCTCTTCCTTGGAAACGATAACGGTAAATTCAACGACGCGAGCGAGTCTGCCGGGGTCAATGTCGGCCTTTGGGCATGGAGTTCGCAATTCGCGGATCTCAACAACGACGGTTGGCAGGACTTGCTCGTCGCAAATGGTTACATGACCAACCAGGTCGGCGGTCCCGACTTGTGAAGTTTCTACTGGCGGCAGGTCGTGTCGCCATCACCGACGGATTTCACCGACAAGGAGGCGGTTGGTGAGTATGCAAATGCCTGGGCCGCCATCATGAAATCGGCGCGCTCAGGAAGTTCGTGGAGCGGCTCGGAGACGAACCGCACTT
>JAPKDJ010000179.1 GCA_026421245.1 Akkermansiaceae bacterium
CCTGGCAGATGCGACTGCCTTGGGGCTGGGGCCTTTCAAAGATGGGCCCAAAAGAGAGTGGCACTCCCCCGCTCGACTCGGAACTGAACAATCCTAAGATCGAACCAATTGCCAAGAAGTACGCCGAACTGCGCTACCAACTCCTGAGCTACAACTACACGTTGGCTTGGGAAGCGCGGACGACGGGGATGCCCATGATGCGATCGATGTGGCTGCACCACCCCACTGATCCCAAGGTTCGAAGCATCGGCGATCAATACCTCTGGGGCCGCGACCTGCTCATCGCACCGGTGTACAAGAAAGGCGCGACGACCCGAGACGTCTATCTTCCCGCAGGCAAATGGTACGACTGGTGGACAGGCAAGCTCGAGACCGGCGGCCACACCGTGCAGTGCGCCGTGGATCTGGCCACGATGCCGATCTATGTTCGCGCAGGCGCGATCGTGCCGTTCGACCCCATCCGTCAATACACCGGACAAAAGGTCGACGAGCCCATGACGCTCAAGATCTACCGAGGCGCCAACGGCAAATACACGCTGTACGACGACGACGGCATCAGCCTCGATTACCTGAAGGGCTCTTCTGTTGAAACTCGTATTCAATGGGACGATGTCGCCAAACGCTTGACCATTGAGCCACAAGCAAAGGGCAGTCCTAAGCGGGCATTCAAAATTGAACTCATTCCGGACGGCAGAACCAAAGAGATACGATATGCCGGCCAGCGATTAGAGGTTAGTTTTTAGGAAATATGGAAGTACACGCATTACTTTGAGGAACGCTCATCCTGCTCGCCGAGCAGATGCTTAACGAAGAGATGCATGACGGGCAGCGCCGCATCTTGATCCTGCCCCAAGTCAAAACCAAGATCACCGAAGGCAATCTGATCGTCCGTGCCGGGTTGGGGGTATGCGCAGAACAAAAGACCTGCGAACTGTACCGGAAACGCCTTCAGGTGGATGATATTGCGCCCCACCCCGTCTCTTCGCTACCTCCTTTGGAATTTCTAGGGCTGATCGCCGAAGGTGTGAATGTGAAAGATGATGGATGGACGAGACAACCTACACGCCCGTGCGCGACTATTTCAAAACTCGCAATGGTAAGGCCATGGGTGCGGACCATCCCATAGCCTGGACCCACGAACCCGTCACTGGTAGCCGTTTCTTCTACACCGAGTTCGGTCATGATTTGCTTACACTAAGCACCCCCTTCGTGTGCCAGCATATCCTTGAAGCCATCAAGTGGGAGGGAAAGGGGACGGCGGTGCGTGCCAAGCAGGCACCATAAAGAGAAACCGCAGCGTGAAACACACGCTCACGCGCCCCTGCCGCCGATAGACCTAACATCGTCATCTTTATCGAGGACAATTTGTCATGGTATGACATGGCGTGCTTTGGCGGACCGACTCGTGCACGAACGCCGAACCTTGATCGACTGACGGCGGAAGGCATGAAACTCAACGGCGCTTTCCGCGCTTGCCGCTACCATCCGATTTCGCGGCGCTGGGCATGCAATGAAATATCTTCGGAATCGGAGCCGTAAAGCTCATCAGTTCACCGTTGTAGGGATGGGCAAAACTGAGGGTGTGCGAATGCAGGGCCATCCGTTTGCTATTCCGGTTCGCGTATCCGTACTTGGCGTCACCAACGATCGGCCATCCCTTGTCGGCCAGATGCACGCGAATCTGGTTCTTTCGCCCCGTAATCAGACGGATTTTCAGCAGCGCTCGATCAACGCCAGTCTTCACCACCTGGTAATGCGTGCGGGAAAACTTGCCCCTCTTGGGATCGTCTGTGGAATACACGCGCAGCGCGTCATTTTCGATCAAGTAGGAGGAGATTTCGCCCTCCGAAGGATCCGGATGGCCCTCGACGAAGGCAAGATAGGTCTTCTCCACGTCAGGCCAGTTGTCCTGCAACGTTCTTTTGGCCTCTTCCGTGCGGGCGAAAACCAGCACCCCGGAGGTGTCCCGATCAAGACGATGAACGATAAAAACACGTTCACGCGACTTTGGGTTCCCCTTTTTGAAGTAGTTCGAAAGCGCCGCGTGTGCGGTTCGCTCGCCACCCTGACCGGTCCCAATCGTTAGCAATCCGGCCGCCTTGCTGACCACGATGACGTCCCGATCCTCGTGAAGGATATTCAGACCGCGCGGTTGCCGTTTCTTTAGGTTGATACGCTTCTCGGTCAAGTCGGGATTCTCGGGTAGAAATTCACTTCCTGCAAGCAACGGTTCCCGGGATCCGAAAAACGGAAAGTCTCCAAAGAGGGAATGCTATCAGAGCATTCTGAGTTTAGAGCAAGATGTATGTAACACCTTGCGTTCCTGTCGCTCGCCGTTCTGACGACCAACGTCAACGGCGCGCCGCGCCCGAACATTATTCTCTTCGTCACCGACGATCAGGTGAAGGAGGAACTCGCTTGCTACAGTGGAAAGGTCCTCACCCCGCACATCGATCGACTGGCCCGTGAAGGGATGCACTTCGATAATGCGCATGTGCCGTCCACCGTTTGCACTCCTTCACGCTACGCGCTGCTGACCGGCCGCTTCCCCGGCAAATCGCATTTCAAACACTACCTGGCTGAGCATCCAAAAAACGCTCAGGGCGACACGGGATTCAACGTCGGACTTGAGGACGAAAACATGAACATCGGCAACGCCCTCCGCGAGGCGGGTTTCGTCACGGGGCTTGTCGG
>JAPKDJ010000087.1 GCA_026421245.1 Akkermansiaceae bacterium
CGACGAGGTCAAAATAGAGACGCCGCACAAGCGTGGCGCGGCCCGCATCGGCCACAGGGGGCAATCCGACTTTCTCAAGTTTTGACAGGGTGAAGGAATCGATCGGACTCCGCGGCCAGTCAGCGTTTTCAACCTCCGGTATTACAGCTGCCTGCGGGGGCTGAAACGCCCAGTTGCTTGAACCAGACTTCGGTTCCTCGGCGCGGGATGCCGTAAGTGCCAATAGCACCAGACAAGAAGACATGATCAACTTGTGCCCAGTGCGAATCGTGTCCCTGGGGAAACGATTCACCGGCTCCTGCGGTTCTACGCCGGAGAGGGACAAATCAGAAAGATCTCTATCCTCTTCTTTCAGCATTTCGGTTAACCTATATATGACCTCGTTAAAATTCACGAGGCGAATCGCTCTGTCTTGTGCCCCATCCACAAGTCGAAGGAAGAAACTTGCTCACTTCTCTGACGCCGGAACACCCACTTCGGAGTATTTGAACCGAATGATGGATCTCTTCGGTTAATCTCTCGCGGCAGCGACCCCACCCTTTGATATCGAGACCATATCCCCCAGCGAACTGACGTGGAGTCAGACTCACGGACGTGTTCAGAAATGTCATTGAAGACTTGCTGGTGCGAAGGCGGGGCCGTTCAATTGAGATGTGATCAAATTCGTCGGCGTCATCCTGGTCCTGCTTCTCCTCCCTGGACTCCCTGCTCGCGCGGCCGAGCCGCTGCCACTACCTGCATCCACTCCGTGGGACGTTAAGGCATTATCCAAGACGCCGACTCACGAATGGTTGAAGACAGACAGCCCGGTGAAATCGCTCACCTATCGCGGACTATCTTACAAGGGGAAACCCACCAGCGTCTTTGCCTACTACGCCTCACCAACAAGCTTCGGCTTGAAGACCGGCAAGTCCGGCAAATTCCCAGCCCTCGTCCTGGTTCACGGTGGAGGAGGAAAGGCTTTCTCCCAGTGGGTCGAGCTCTGGGCGAAGCGCGGCTATGCCGCGATCGCCATGGACCATTCCGGCCGCGGCCCCGATGGAAAGCGCTTGCCGGACGGCGGACCCGAACAAAGCCACCAGCAAAAGTTCGCAACGATCGACGAACCTCACGAGAACCAGTGGTCGTATCATGCCGTGGCAAACGTCCTGCTGGCTCACTCGCTGGTTCGCAGCTTCGAGGAGGTCGACATCGAGCGCACCGGCGTGACCGGAATCAGTTGGGGCGGCTACCTCACCTGCATCGTGGCGGGCGTCGATTCTCGCTTCAAATTCGCGATGCCCGTCTACGGATGCGGATTCCTGCGCGACAACAGTGGCTGGACGGATTCTGAATTCGGCAAGATGAGCCCCCTGCAATCCGACAAGTGGCACAAACTGTGGGATCCCTCGCAGTATCTTGCTTCGGCGCGCATGCCGGTGGCTTTCCTGAACGGCACCAACGATTTCGCCTACCCGATGGACAGTTACGCCAAGTCCTGCGCCCTAGTTCGCGCCGAAAAAAACTACAGCATTCAACTCAAGATGCGCCACGGCCACATCTTCGACTTCCCAGAGTTTTTCGTCTTCGCAGACCAATATCTCAAGAAGGGAATCCCCATGCCAATTGTCTCGCGACCTTCACTGAAAGACGGGAAGATCAGCACCAAGGTCGTGTCCTCTACAAAACTTCATACCGCACGCCTCCATTTCACCACCGGTCCACACAAGGAGAACAAGACCCGTCCATGGACGACCCGAGATCTCACACTGGCCGGCAACCGCATCAAGGGCGACGGCCCGCCGGACGACGCGACCACTTGGTATGTCGATGTCACCGATGAGCGTAAGGCGGTGGCTAGCAGCGAGGTGATGACGCGGTAAGGTGGACCTCTTAGGAGCCAGACCACTCCCCTATTTCAGCCAGTCAGGAAGCCCTTTCTCGTCGACCACCCACGGCGCTTTCGCAGCCAGTTTGATCAAGCCCCCCACGTCTCCGTATTTCGCAGCGCCGGGCAGGAGATCCGGATCGCGGATCTTCTTCACCTTGATGAACTCGAATCCGCCGGTTTCGATCGCGACGCGATCAAGGGCCTCGCCAGCCACGAAATTGGCCGCCGCCGCCCAGTGACCAGCTCCCTTCAGCCCCACCAAATCAATCTTCTCCGCACCCGGCTGGTCGTTCCGAATCATCGTGATCGCGCTTAGCACATCGTGAAGCCGTTGCACAAAGAGAGGCCGATTGTAACCGAGGGTGTAGGCGGCGGACTCACGCGGATTCATGACCCGGCGCGTCTCGCTCACCGCCTTGCCATCCGCCACGAATTCGCCCTGCAGAAATAGGTCAATTCCACACACCGAGTTTCCGTCCGCAAGCAGCTTCTTCACCTCGGCCCGCGGTTCTCCATTCTGATCATAGAGTCCGGCTTTCCCGTCCGGGCTCAGCCAGATCACGGCATGCTTATTCCAGTTCGCTTTCGGATAAAGCCACACCACCGGGACCTGCTCATTGTAGGTTGAATTGTTGTGTAGACCCGGCATCTCGAGGTAGCTGCCACGATCTTTCTTGCTCACCAACTGCCACTCGACCTTCCCCGCCTCTTGCAGTTTCGAATCGAGAACAACCTCCCAACCGCGCCGTGCCACCTCTGGATCGGCAGTCACCTTCTTGGCGGAATCCTCCGTCAGCGCCACCAGCAGCTTGCGCTCAAAGTCGTCCCCACCTTTCGGCTTCGGATGCTTGTCATCCCAAACGGTGAGGTCTTTTTCCGTCAGCCGTTTGTAGGGTTGCTCCACGTCCGGCTTCCTTGATCCCAGGTCGAGGTGCTCGTTGAACCAGCGATACATGGCCTGGCGTGAGGGCAGGTTGTAGTTGTGCCCAAACTCGGTGCGGTCGTGTAGCATGATCTTGTCCGGCGCTCCCAGAATCTCGTATGTCTTCTTTAATTCCGGAAATCCTTTTGTTGCCATCTCCTTGGTCCAGTCGTTCGCAGCGGTGAGGCCGAGCGGCTTGGGCGCGAACAAGGCCGCAAAGGCGATGTTGCCGTCCGTCACGCGCATGAAGGTCGAGTTCTCGCAGGTGCAACCACCTTGCATCGCCGTCGAAATCATCACGGCCGGCATCGAAACCTTCACGCGCGGATCAAGCGCCGAGATCGCAAAGGTCTGGGTCCCTCCCCCACTCGCACCGGTCACTGCAATACGCTCGGGATCGACATCATCGAGGCCCTGAAGAAAATCGATGGCACGCATCGAGTTCCAGGTCTGCAACATCATGATGCTCTGCAAATGCGACTCCGCTTGGGGCGTGTAGAGCCCCCAGTTTTTTTCGGCGATCATTTCGGGCCGCTGCTTCGCGAAGCGGTGCGCAAGCTGATAGGAGATTTGGTCGTTATCGCAGTAACCAAGCATGTCGTATTGCAAGACGGTGCAACCAAGCCGAGCCAGTCCAACACAACGGGCCTGGATGGGATTACGTCCCGTTTCGAGCACCGCCTCGGCCCCCTCCTTGATCTGTTTCTTCACACTCGCCTCACCCGCATCGTAGAAGCGCGCTTCGTTCCAATGCCCGTGCGGACACAGCACTCCGGGCCGCTTTCCACTCCCGCCCTTGGGCCGGTAGAGACTCCCGGTGAGGAAAAATCCGGGTCGTGTTTCGAAGTAAACCTTCTCGACCGTAAAATTACCGCAATCGATCTTGCCATGGATGACCGGATTAAGTGGAGATCGATCGGGCTCGGGGAACAAACCCACTGACACCTTGAGCGCATGTCGAAGCTTCTCCGATCGTTGGCCCCACTCTTCCTTCGTGGTCGGCGGAGTAAAAGGAAAGTAGCCATTCAGATCCTTGAGATCGGCGAGCCGCTTGTCATCCGGCAGCTTGCCCACCGGCAAAGCTCGCGGGGCGGCGGAGAGAATCGATGCAGCGGATACGAGGGCAAGGACAAGGGGGATCGGTTTCATATTGAATTTTGAATTACATTCCCAAACGGCTCCGGACTCAATCGGCAAATTAAATTCGTGTCCGGATCCTTCGCTCCGATGAACTCGAAGAATCCAGTATCTAGCTGACTGCTCACACTCTCCATTGGCTTAACCTTGATCAGATCGGTGAAATTAAAGCGCGGCCCGGGGCGGAGGGAAGCCGATTGGGAAGGTTGAGGGAGGAGGGTGAGCGGAGCGGGATCGCTCTTGGAATCTTCGAAGAATCTGGAATTGGAATTTTCACTTCAATTCCAACTCCCCAGAGTCCGCACTTGGATCATCTCCCCTCTTCCGGAGGACCGGAGCGTCCGCCCTACTCACTACGACAACACACCGTCGACGACCTTGCCAAAGACATCGGTCAGGCGGTAGTCGCGTCCGCTGTGGCGATAAGTCAGGCGCTCGTGATCGAGCCCCATCAGATGCAGGATGGTGGCGTGAAAATCGTGGACGTGGACAGGGTCCTTCTCGGGGTGGATTCCGTATTCGTCGGTGGTGCCGTGCGTGATTCCGCCTTTCACTCCGGCGCCGGCGAGCCACGAGCTAAACGCCCAGTTGTGGTGTTCGCGACCGGCCGCGTCGGCTTTATTATTGAAGGGCGTGCGGCCAAATTCCGTCGTCCAGACGACCAGCGTGTCCTCGAGCATGCCGCGCGATTTCAGATCTTTGAGCAGTCCCGAAATTGGTTGATCGACGTTTCTGGCGAGCGGTTCGTGTTCCTTCATGTTCCCGTGGGAATCCCAGTTACCAGACGACCCGGTATCGATGAGTTCGACGAAGCGGACACCGCGTTCAACCAGGCGGCGCGCCGCGAGACATTGCCAGCCGAATCCCTTGGTCGCGCCGCGCTGTAATCCGTAGAGCTGGTGGGTGGCGTCGCTCTCTCGTGAAAAATCGAAGGCATCGGGCGCTTCCATCTGCATGCCGAAGGCAGTCTCGAAGGAACGCATGCGGGCTTCCGCCAGGTGGTGGTTGCCGCGGCTCGTGAGGTGCTGGCGGTTGAGTTTCTGCAGCGCGGCGAGCTCGAGTTGCTGGCGGTCGGTACTGATCCTCGGATTCACATTGGCGATCGGTTCCGGGCCCGGAACGACGAGCGTTCCCTGGTGTGCTCCAGGGAGGAAGTCGCTGGCGTAGACTTGTGTGCCGGCATAGGTCTGCGCGGGTGCGATGGTGATAAACGAGGGTAGGTTTTTGTTGAATGTGCCGAGCCCGTAGCTCACCCAGGCACCGATCGATGGGCGCGCGAAAGAGAACGAGCCGGTGTGCATCCCGAGCGTCGCGTTGTAATGGTTCGAGTGATCGGTATGCATCGATCGGATCAGGGCAATCTCATCCATGCAGCTGCCGACGTGTGGGAACAACGAACTAACCTCGGTGCCGCAGTTTCCGCGTGGAGAGAACTCCCACTGTGGCGCTTTGAGAAAAATCCGTTCGTAGCCGGGTCGGTTCTTGATTTCCGGGTGGTCGAGTTTGACCTCCTTGCCGACATCACGCGTGAGATTCGGCTTGGGATCAAAGGTGTCGACGTGCGAGACGCCGCCGGTCATGAAGAGAAAGATCACGTTCTTCGCTCTCGCTGGAAAATGAGCGCTCTTTGGAGCGAGCGGATCTAATTCCGCTGCGGCGAGCTGGTGCAGGATCCCGGGCATGAGTCCCGAGCCCGCGACGAATGAGCGGAGGACCTTACGGCGACTGGGATGTCTGTGATGCGTCATCTCTTAGTCGATGTGTAGGAGTTCGTTGCTCCCCAAAAGCACGCGCGCGTAGGCACTCCAGGACTCTGTTTTTGGTGCCGCCAGAGCAGTGGAGAACTCTTCGAAAGCAGTGAGTTCATCGTCAGTCGACCGTCGCGCGAACAACTCCATGCAAGCAAAGTCCAGCCGGGCTCGCGTATCGTCCGAGTGCGCGAGGATGCGCATGGAAAACTTCTTCGCGCAGGAGTGGAAGAACGGATCGTTCATAAAATACAATGCCTGCGTCGCCGCGGTAGTGACGTCCCGCTTGGCGGTGCTGGCGTTTGGGTCGGCGGCGTTGAACAGGGCGAAGAAGCGATTGCTACGGTTACGTTTACGCATCACGTAGACGCTACGCTTTTCGGTCGGGAACTCGGCAGAGAATGGATTGTGCTGGGTAAAGTTCCAACTGCTCTCCGGAGGGAACGGGTGCCCCTCTCCTGGCACTCGATCGAGGCTATCGCTGGCGACCAGAAGCGTATCGCGCAATTCTTCAGCACTGATTCGGCGCGGTGGCATCAAGGAATACTCCCGAGCTGACTGCTGGTAGGTAGCACTGTTCATGACGAGTCGGTGCATCGCCTTGATACTCCAGTCTTTGTTCATGAAATCGCGTGCGAGGAAATCGAGCAGCTGGGGGTGCGTCGGGGGCGCACCGTGGTTACCGAAATCATTTGGTGTGGCAACGATCCCGGCACCGAAGTGCCACGCCCAGATACGGTTTACCATCACGCGCGCCGTGAGCGGGTTATCACGGCTCCCGATCCGTTCCGCTAACCCGAGCCTGCCGCTAGATTTATCGCTACCGAGAGTTCCGCCACCGAGGGCGCTGAGAAAAGCACGCGGCACTTCCTCGCCCAGATCTTCGGGATCACCACGCATTTGTAGCTTGGTCTGTGTCGGCTTTCCTTCGGCGACCGCGTAGGCGACGGGCAAGGCTGGCTTGGTCGTGGCGTGCTTGGCGAATGCGGTCTGGTGTGAGCCGCTGATCCCGAGGTGCCGGTAGGCGTCCGCGATCGCGGGCGAAGTGAAGTGCTCCAGCTCCCAGGAAATCCCATCGCCACCAGGGTGGCCGTCGCTTACCTTAAGGTGGATGCTCACTGGGCCATCAATCGGACTTAACCACGCGATTGCGACCGGCCCCTTCGGTCCGGGGTGAACAAAGAACATGCGCGGCGGCAAGGTCGTCCACACTTTGACCGGATCATGAGAGCTGTTAACGAACACGGATGGTGTGTCGCCTCCCTTCCATGCCTGCAAGGCCGATTTTCCATCGAGCGATTCATGGCGTTGCGGGAGAAACTTCAGATCACTGGCCCTGTCGAGGAAACACCAAGTGCCGTTCGGGTTTCCATCGATGAGTCCGTCAAGGAGATCGCTGGTGGACCAGGTTTTTTCGCCTTGGGTGATTGAAAATTCGAGCGCCGTGGTGTCGGCGCCGTGATTCGCGCGCGGCAAAATCGATAGTTGTAATACTTCACCAATACGCACCTTGAGTTCGATCGGATTCTCAGTAACCAGCACCGACCCGGCATCGAGAACATCGCCCTTTGAAATGGTTTTAGCGTTCTTTGCGGCGAGATCTTTTAACGCTTTAGCGATCGCTCCCTGCGTTTCTAATTCGGCGGCGGCCTTCGCTTTGAAAATGTCACGCTGTTTCTCCCACACCTGCATTGCGGCAAGCGCATCGCCGCTCGCGATTGGCACGAGGTCGCGCGGTTGCTGTTTTGGTTCGCAGCCCGGGAAAGAAAATTTCGTACTCTCGAGCACGCCGTAGAGTGCGTAGTAATCGCGGGTCGGAATGGGGTCATGTTTATGATCGTGACAGCGCGCACATGAGATACTCAGCCCGAGGAAGGCCTTGCCGAGGTTGTCGATCGCGTCGTCGTAGGTGAGGTGCATGCTCTCGTCGATGTCGTGGCCGAAGCGCCGCGCGATCGCGAGATAGCCGGTGGCGATGACGCTGTCGCCGCGCTCGAGAAGGTCTCCGGCGATCTGTTCCTCGACAAACTGGCCGTAGGGTTTGTCGTCATTGAACGCGTCGATCACCCAATTACGGTAGCGCCACGCGTGCGGCAGCGGGTGATCGCTGTTCTCGCCGGCGGTGTCGGCGTAGCGCACGACATCGAGCCAGTGCCGTGCCCAATGCTCGCCGTAGTGCCTGGAGGCCAACATCGATTCGACGACCTCGGCAAACGCATCTGCATCGGGCCGCGGGTCCGCAACGAATTTACCGACGAGCTCGGCAGCCGGCGGGAGGCCGGTGAGATCGTAACTGGCACGGCGGATCAGCGAAATGCGATCCGCCTGCTGCGGGGCTTCCCCCCCGATGAGGGTGTCGACCGGGTTGCGTTCCCAGCTCGCGGCAGGCTCCGGAGGCTGGACATTCGCGATCGGCTTGAGCGACCAAAGTCCTCCCGGCTCCCCAGCAACCATCACACCACTGCTGGCGAGCACGGCGAGCATGCCGGAGATAGCGCGGAGGGCTTTCATCGGATTCGCTCTAGAAATCGGTGTTTCCGTCTTTTAGATCTAACTCTTTGACCCAAGCGTTGCGGTAGCGCACGTCGTGCCCTTCGCATTGGAGCTTGAGCCCGCCGGGCACGTCAGTGATTCCTTTGCCTCCGTCGTTACCACCGTCGAGACCGGAGTTCTTACCGCCCCAGACTTGGTTGATGGTGATGTTGGTGTGCACTTTCTTGCCGTTAAAATACATCGAGACTTTCGCCTTCTCGCTAAGCTTGCCGTCCTTGAACTGTGCCGCGCGGAACACAATGTCGTAGGCGTTCCATTTGCCGAGGCCGTTGTAAGCGTGGTAGGGAGATTCCGTTTCGTTGATCACGGCGCCCATGCCGTGTTTGGTCTTGTCGCCGTCGAGCACCTGGATCTCGTAGCGGTTCTGCAGATACACCCCGCTGTTGCCACCTTTATTGGGGATCAGGAATTCGATGTGCAGGCGGAAGTCGCGGTATTCCTTTTTAGTGACAATGTCGGCGGTGCCGTATTTCCCGCCCTTGGCGGCAGGGTCATCAGTCTGGACGGCGGTGCCATCATCGATCGGATCGTCGACGATCTTCCATTTAATCGGCAGCGAAGAGCTGAAGCGTGGGCCCTTCCAGTAGGTCCATTTTTCATCGAGCATCTTGCGCGAGCCATCCATGATGACTTCGGCGCCCGCTTCGGGTTTTGCGCCGACGCCGAGGTGTTTCTTGTTCTCGTCGGCTGTGGCGATGGCGATCGAGGCGGCGATGAGAATGAGTGTGGGTTTCATATTCTTTTTTGGTAATATTTCGCTAACTTACGTGAAGTATGGGCATGCCGCTCCGTATCGCAAAGCAAATCCTCCTCGGACTAGTTGTCTCTCTTTTGCTCAATTCATGTGGTGGGCGATGAAACGGCCGTGATCGGTTCGTCCATCAGCACGAGCGAAGCGGAGACAGACTGACTGCAAGACAGTCTGCCCCCCTTTTCCCTCGCCGACCTCCTCAACGAGGCCACCCCAAAAGCAGATTCCGGTAAACCACATTTTTGCTGATTGGCCTCGGCTCAAATTCACGTTTAATAAAAGTCTCATCTCATGGCGCGCGTCCTCCTCCTTCTCACCCTCGCTCTCACCTCCCTCGCCCCGGCGCAGGAAGTGAGCTTCAACCGCGACATCCGGCCCATCCTCTCAAACAAGTGCTTCTTCTGCCACGGTCCTGACGAGAACAAACGCGAAGCCGGCCTCCGTCTCGACACCCGTGAAGGCGCACTCGCCGACCTCGACGGCTTCTCTGCGGTCGTCCCAGGCAATCCGGACGAGAGCGAACTGCTCTTCCGCGTCGCGCATGTCGATCCCGACGAGCGCATGCCGCCGCCCGAGGCCAAGAAAGATCCCCTCACCAAGTCCGAGATTGCCCTCCTCCGCCGCTGGATCGAACAAGGCGCACTCTACCAAGGCCACTGGTCCTTCGAACCCCTCGCCGAAACCAAACCACCCGCTTCCTGGACCGGCAACCCCATCGACTCCTTCGTCGAGACCTCCCTCGCCCGCCTCGAGATCACACCTTCACCCGCCGCGGACCCCGCCACCCTCATTCGCAGAATCTCCCTCGACCTCACCGGCCTCCTCCCCACTCCTGAAGAAACCACGTCCTTCGTCAACGACGAGCGCCCCGACGCCTGGCCGCGCCTCGTCGATCGCCTCCTTGCCAGCCCACACTACGGCGAGCGCTGGGGGCGGCACTGGCTCGACCAGGCCCGCTATGCCGACTCCCACGGCTACTCGGTCGATGGCGGCCGCGACATGTGGCCCTACCGCGATTGGGTCATCAAGGCCCTCAACGACGACCTCCCTTTCGACCAATTCACCGTCGAACAACTCGCCGGCGACCTCCTTCCCAACGCCACCAAATCCCAGCTCATCGCCTCCGCCTTCCACCGCAACACTCTCATCAACCAGGAGGGCGGATCGGACCGCGAACAATTCCGCGTCGAGTCCGTCATCGATCGCGTCAACACCACCGGCGCCGTGTGGCTCGGACTCACCGTAGGCTGCGCCCAGTGCCACACCCACAAGTTCGATCCCATCACGCACCGCGAATATTACCAACTCTTCGCCTTCTTCAACAACACCGAGGATGCCAACAGCACCGGCCCCACCGTGGAGGTAAAACAATATGAAGTCCTCGGCAATCCGCCCAAGCCACCCGCTCCGCCGAAGTCCGATTCAAACCAACCCGCCAAGTGGCTCCCGGTTCACTACGACGAACATCGTACATCCTCCGGCGCACCCTTAAAACTCCTCGAGGATAATTCCCTCCTCATCGACAAATCCGCCAAACCCCAGGAAGCCTACGACCTATCCGTCGCGACCAACCTCAAGACCGTCGCCGCCCTCCGCCTGCGCGTCCTCCCCGATAAGTCCCTTCCCAAGAACGGCCCTGGCACCGCCAGCAATGGCAACTTCGTCCTCACCAACCTGCGTGTCACCATCGATGGCAAACCGGTCCGCCTCACCGCCGCCTTCGCCGACCACGAACAGCCCAAGTTCCCCGCTTCCTCCATCATCAACCGGGACAAGAACTCCGGCTGGGCCATCAACACCGGCGGCGGCAAAAAGGCCAAGATGAACGCTGAACACGAGGTCACTTTCCTCTTCGAAAAACCAATTCCGACCAAGGGCAAGCCTCTCACCATCCGCATGGAGCACAACCTCAACGACAACTACCTCGTGGGCCGCTTCGCAATTGATCTTTCCGCCACCGCTCCTCCCGTGCCGGAGGGCAAAGCTCCCGGCGCAATCAAGCTCCGCACCGGGAAACTCATGGTGATGCGTGAACTTGCCAAGCCTCGCCCCACCTTCATCCTCACTCGCGGCGACTTCACGCGCCCCGACAAGGAGATCGGCGAACTCACCCCCGGCGTCCTTTCCAAGGTGAAACCCGCCCTTCCCGAGCCCACCTCCCGCCGCAACCGACTCGACCTCGCCAAGTGGCTCGTCGACCCCGCCAACCCGCTCACCTCCCGCGTCACCGTCAACCGCACCTGGATGCGCTACTTTGGGCGCGGACTCGTCGAGACCGAAGAAGACTTCGGCACCCAAGGATCTCCCCCAAGCCACCCCAATCTCCTCGACTATCTCAGCCGCCGTTTCATCGAAGACGGTTGGTCCATGAAGAAACTCCACCGCCTCATCGTCACGAGCAAAACCTACCGCCGCTCCTCGAAGGTCCGCCCCGATCTCGCCGACCTCGATCCCCGCAACCTCCTCCTCGCCCGCCAAAGCCGCCTGCGTCTCGATGCCGAAATCATCCGCGACGCCGCCCTCAGCGCCAGCGGCCTCTTCTCCCCCGTGATCGGCGGACCCGGCGTCTTCCCTCCCCAACCCGCTGGCATCTACGCCTTCACCCAGAACCGCAAAAGCTGGAAAACCAGTTCCGGACCGGACCGCTACCGCCGTGCGATGTACACCGTCTTCTACCGCAGCGCGCCCTACCCGCTCCTCTCCACTTTCGATGCCCCCGACTTCCAAACCGTCTGCACCCACCGCGTCCGTTCCAACACGCCCTTGCAAGCCCTCACCATCGCCAACGACCCCGCCTTTCTCGAGATCGCCCAAGGCCTCGCGGCCCGCCTTCTGCGCGACGTCCCCGGCGACATCGAACCCCGCATCCTCCGCGCCTGCCAACTCACCCTCTGCCGTGAGCCAAGCCCTGAGGAACTCTCCATTCTCACCAGCTACCTCCGCCAACAGAGCGAGGATTTTGCCCAAGACGAAACCGCCGCCCGCGCCCTCCTCTCCGACGAACTCCTCTCCTCCCAAGTCCCGCCCGCCGAAGCCGCCGCCCTCGTCGGCCTCGCCCGCGCTCTCTTAAACACCGACAACTTCATCACCCGCGAGTAACATTCCCATGAACGACTTCGAAAATCGCTGGCTCGCCGAGCGCACCCGCCGCCACTTCTTCCGCGACTGTGGAGTCGGCCTCGGCTCCATCGCCATCAACTCCATGCTCGGGCAACTGCAGGCCGGTGAACTTCCCGCCATCGATCCGGCCAATCCGATGAGCGCCCGCAAACCGCCCCTTCCGGCGAAGGCCAAGAACGTCATTTTCCTCCACATGGCCGGAGCCCCCAGCCAACTCGATCTCTTCGAGGACAAGCCCAAGCTCCGCGAATATCACGGCAAGACCCCGCCCGAAAGCCTCATGGAGGGCAAGCGCTTCGCCTTCCTCAAGGGCAACGAAACCCTCCTCGGCAGCCAGCGCAAGTTCGAGCGCTACGGCGAGTGCGGAATGTCGATCAGCGAACTCTTCCCGCACCACCAGAAGATCGTCGACGAAGTCGTCTGGCTGCGCGGCATGACCACCGACGTCTTCAATCACGGGCCCGCCAAGCTCTTCATGAACACCGGCTTCCAAGCCCCCGGCCGACCCAGCATGGGCTCGTGGGTCACCTACGGACTCGGCAGCGAATCAGAAAACCTCCCCGGCTTCGTCGTCCTCCAAAGCGGACCGCGCGGCCCCCGCGCCGGCAATTCCCTCTGGGCCAGCGGCTTCCTCCCGACCTCCTTTCAAGGCGTTCCCTTCCGAGGCAAGGGCGATCCCATCCTCCACCTCCGCAGCCCCGAAGGGATCACCCGCGAACGTGAGCGCAGCTTCTACGACACCGTCGGAGCTCTCAACCGCGCCCGCCTCAAAGAGACCGGCGATCCCGAAATCCTGACCCGCCTTAACGCCTACGAAATGGCCTACCGCATGCAGACCAGCGCCCCCGAGCTCATGGATCTCACCGGCGAATCCAAGAGCACCCTCGACAGCTACGGCGTGAAACCCGGTGAATCTTCCTTCGCTTCAAACTGCCTCCTCGCCCGACGACTCATCGAACGTGGCTCCCGCTTCGTGCAACTTTACCACACCAACTGGGACAGCCACGGCGGCCCCGGCGAGAACCTCAACAGCGACTTCGAAAAAGTCTGCAAAGATGTCGACCAAGCGAGCGCCGCCCTCGTTCTCGATCTCAAAGAGCGCGGAATGTTAGAAGACACCCTCGTCATCTGGGGCGGAGAATTCGGCCGCACCCCAATGGGCGAAAACCGCAAGACCGTCGGCCGCGACCACCACATCGAAGCCTTCACGATGTGGATGGCCGGCGCCGGCCTCAAGCAAGGGTACATCCACGGCCAAAGCGACGAACTCGGCTTCGGAGTGGTCGACGGCAAAGTCCACGTCCACGACCTCCACGCCACCCTCCTCCACCTCCTCGGCTTCGACCACGAACAACTCACCTACCGCTTCCAGGGAAGAGACTTCCGTCTCACCGACGTCCACGGAAAAATCGTGAAAGAAATTCTGGCTTAGCGGAACGAAAATCTCGGTCATCCGGATTCAGTCCCTAAGGGCTAAACGATCGCAGCAAGACAACGCACTAAATTTCACAAAAATAGAACCCTCCCACCGTCGTCCGGTCTCAGCCCCAATCGGGGCAAACGACACAAGCCCAGGGCAACGCCCTGGGTCCCCCACGCGGAAATAGGAGAGCCCTGAAAGGGCGATCTAATTTTCTGCACCACTCCATGGTTAGATCGCCCTTCCTGATAGTTCTCATATCCGATCCATCACTCCCGACCTTGATCCGCACACTCATTGTTCTTATGAACACT
>JAPKDJ010000180.1 GCA_026421245.1 Akkermansiaceae bacterium
TGGACATGGTTAACCATTGCCGCCGCAAATAAACCGGTACCGCATCCGGCATCAATAAGTATTTGTTTTTCCAGAGGAAGTTTATTTTCTGCCAATGCGCTACGAATGATTTTAACCCCGTCTGCAGAACGGGTTTTATCGTAAACCTGGCTCGTATGATTGTAATTTTCGTAAGTACTCATGCTTTAAAAAAATTTGTAAGTCATGTTAGCATGGCAGACTAGGTGGACTTCTTCATCTGCTTATGGCGGCCTAGACTCCCAACGGTTGTAGGGGGTTCTACCCTTTTCGAGGCGGGTACCGTTGTAACTCTCAAAATTTACAACGGAGAAAACGGGAAGTTCCACCGCTACAAAGACGCCTGAATATTGCTAGAAAAGTGAGAGGTAAAAGCACCCTGTTTAACCCCCCATTCACCTTAAACCTCTTTGTTTGCTAACAAAAAATGGTGGAGGTGGTAAGAGTCGAATCTCCATCTAAGGCTTTCAGATTCTGAATCTAGCTTCAGAACTATCCAACAAAAACCAACCTAATTCATTATTTGAAAAAGTCACGTTTTTTGTGAACAGGAACCAGAATGAATAATAATCAAGAATAAGTTGTTCGGATTTGTTCGGGTAGGTGCCCGTGTACCCGCCCCCAGACGCGGGGCATGCTAAAATAAGATCCTACCCTCATTCCGGGATTCGGATTACGACCTGATGGAGGAGAGTCGTTGAATTACCCCACCAACACCACGGCTGCGATTGTTGTGAGTTGGAGGTATTTCATTGTTTTTGAGGGCTGCCTCGATTTTGGCCCGGGTAGTGGGCTTCAGGGGGTATTATTTTTCCAGGTGCTCGTAATCCCCAATCCCATCCCTGTCACGATCAGTGACGTCGGACAGCGGATTGTTGATGACTGCTTCCCAGGCGATGCGGCGGAAAAGTCGGTCCACTTCCTGACGGGGGGGATCGAGTTTGCCAAGCTTCTTGTCAACTAAGGGCTTGAAGGGGATTTCGCCCTCGATGAGAGCCGGCGACCGCCTGTAAATGGTGGCGTAGAACACGTACCCTTCGAGCCGCTCGAAGCCCGGGCCAAGATGCCCGAGTTGATCGCGCCAGATACTGTAGGTCTTGCCGCACAGCCAACGGTTGACGCCCTCGATCCCAGGCAACCTTCCCTCGTAATAGGCTTGAACCGCCAGCACCATGGCATCGGAAGTGGGCATGACATGAATCTTGTTTGGGTATTTGCGATCTAGGACCGCGATTGTTTTCTCAAGAGCGGCGTGCTTCTCCTTGTTCAGGCGAACGAAGATCTCAGCACTCAATTCGTCCTCGCTCTTGGGCAAGGGTCTCAGTTGACGTAGTGACGGCCAGGCATCGCTGAGGTAAAATTCCATGTTGGGATTGTACTTAAGACCAAAGTCAATCCAGCAGGCGTAATACTCGGGGCGATCCGCATAATAAGGCCCCCACATCATGGCGTCCCATGCGCCCGTGGCAATGGCCGCCAGCAGTTTGGGCTGCGGCTTGCCCGAAAATCCGAAAATCCCGTTCTCCTGTTCCCATTTATAGCGGACACTGCCGGTCATCCCGCCGCCGGTATGGGTCCGCAGCGGCTGTTCGAATCCAGCAGCCCGGCAGATCACCGGGAAGGTCCGGTACCCAGGCGCCATGAAGCTGTGTCCCGTGCCCACGATTCGGAGCGCCTTCTCGGGCTGGGGGACCTGAAAAACCGGTTGCGGGTCCTTGGGAAACACCTCACGGTAGATGGCTTGAATCTCTGGCGGCGTCATGTAACAGACCGCGTTATCCGGGAAACGAGCCTTGCTCCAACCGGGATCCACAGGGAACTCGGTAGGCGGGCCCTGTCCGTTCCTGCCCCGTCTGCGGGACGCCATGAACGCCCTGGCTTCCTCGACCGTCAGCGTTCCGTTGCCGTCGTTGTCGGCCGCCGGGAAGCGCTGCAACCACTGGCGCAGCTGGGTCTCCGACTGTGGAAACGCCACCTGCGTCATAAGCAGAAAACAAGTGCATAGGCTGACAATCCTCATGAATCGATGTCCCCTCTAAGATGTGTTCATAACCACGATGGCATCAATCAGCTTGTGATAAATTCGTAGGGGAGAAAGAAAACTCCTATCGTTTAGGCGAGCAAGCCTTTCAAAGGTCCAGTACTATCAGCAAATCGCTCCATACCTGTACCCATTAACTGAGCTTGCGAGAGCCACAAATTGGCCAGTGGTGTTTTTTCAGGACAATTAAGGATGCGGCCTGTCTTGATTCTGCCATTAGCAGAACCAGCTACAATAATTGGAAGCTCATCCATTGTGTGGTCTTTTCCATCTCCCAATCCTGAACCCAAAGTAATCATGGAGTGATCTAAAAGGGTACCCTCGCCTTCCTTGATCGCATCCAACTGTTCTAACACTTCGGCAAACAGCTCCACATAAAACCGGTCAACTTGCGCAAGAATCTTCTTTATGTCCTCTCTGCCTTGCGAATGGGTGAGTCCATGATGGGATTTCGTGAAATTCAATTCATGGAATCGCTGCGGCGTTCCCCACCTTTCAGGTGCGAGCATAAACGTGGCAACATGTGTGAGGTCTCCTTGAAATGCCAGCACAAGCAATTTACCCATCATCCTTATGTACTCTC
>JAPKDJ010000181.1 GCA_026421245.1 Akkermansiaceae bacterium
ACAACGGACCGAATAGTGTGAAAATACTTCCTTGATCGCTCGGGAACTCTCAAACTCTCCATCTCATTCAGCTCCTTGTCTGTCACCCCCCTCCGCTCCGGTCGAAGGGCGGCGTCAAAGCCCTCCCGCCAAAAGCAAATTCCTAGCAGTAGTAATCAGTATGAAAACGAACACACACCTGAAGACCCTCACGTCGGCTCTCGTTTTTGCGGGCGCATCTTTCCTGCAAAACGCCACCGCCGTCGATTTACTTAATGAGGATTTTTCTGCCGACGATGGCGGGTTCACCGTCACCAACGAAAGTCATGATGATCCATGGGCCTACGATGCCGGAGCCGGAGCCTGGTCGACAGACGGTTCGGCAAATGGGGCGGCCGACGAGCATACCAGATTGACGAGTCCGGAACTCACCGTCGATGCGGATGGGGGTTACGTCGTGATTTTTGATCATCGCTACGATATTGAAGGCGGCGATTGGGATGGAGCCGCGCTGTATATCAGCGTCAATGGAGGACCGTTTGACTATGTCGAAGGTGCCGAGTTCACCGAGAACGGTTACAACACCGGAGACCTCATCGGCGCGCACGCCCTCCTGGGACTGAAGGCCTTTGGCGGAATCTCTCCCGGCCACGCGGCGGGAACCTACATCACGAGCATGGCCGGCCCATTTCCATTCGGTGCCGGGGACATCGTACAGATCCAGTTCCTGATGGCCAATGACCAGGGTGCGCTGGGAACGATGACTCCGAACTGGGAAATTGACGAAATTATCATGGCAACGCTCGAGGACACGGATGGCGACGGCATGCCAGACTTCTACGAAGAGGACAACGGGCTCAACAGCGAGGTCGATGATTCTGCCGATGATCCCGACATGGACATGGTGAGCAACCTCGATGAGTATCTTCGGCGAACGGATCCGCAGGACGACGATAGCGACGATGACGGGCTGTTGGATGGGGTGGAAACAGGGACCGGGATTTTTGTCGACGCGGACGACACCGGAACCAATCCTCTCAGCCAGGATAGCGACGGCGACACGCTTCTCGACGGGGTGGAAACGAATTCCGGAGAATTCGTTGACGCATCAGACCCGGGAACCAATCCCAACCTGGAGGACAGCGATGGCGACGGGTTTACTGACAGCCGCGAAATTCAGGCCAATTCCGATCCCACCGATCCAGCGAGTATCCCCACCGGTTCCATCATCGCCGCCTATTCCTTCGACGACGGCACGGCGACCGATCTTTCAGGAAACGGATTCGACGGCGTGGTCGTCGGCGCTGTTCCGGGTGAGGGTGTGTTTGGCGATGCCCTAGTCTTCGACGGAAGCGACGCGAACTATGTCACCACGCCCGATTTTGGCGAGTATGACGAGCTCACGGTGGCTTGCTGGCTCAAGGTGACGGGCCGGGTGGGAGCGTGGCGGGTCCTCTACAATGTCGATGGATGGAGCGCGGGCTGGCTGCACCACCAGCTATATGCCGACAATCTACTCGGCTTCTCCATCAATGCCAATTCCGGGGGAAACGATCAGAACGGCACCACGCTTTTTGACGACACTGTTCTCGACACCTGGCATCACGTGGCCACCGTTTACAGCAGCATCGACAGCACTCTCAAATTCTATGTCGACGGAGTCCTGGATACGGAGAACAGCTGGGGCGGGAATCCGGTTCTTTTAGGTGCAGGGCGAATCGGTGCCTGGAGCGGAGGAGGCCGGGGTTTTGAAGGCCCCATCGACGAAATGGTCTTCCTCGACTATGCCGCATCGGCCGATCAGGTTGCCGATATCATGAGCTCAGGACTTGGAGAGACCCGGCTCTTTCAGGTAACCGACATTTCGCTGATCCCCGGCGAGGACGGAATGAACAACGGGGTTGTGCTCAACTTCACCTCGAGGACAGGAAAAACATACGCTGTTGATCGCTCCACCGAGCTCGATGGAAACTGGCTTGAGCTCGATGACGGAGTCCCGGGTGGGGATGGCTCGACCGAGTACCGGGACAACGCTCTGCCGGTTCCACTTCCAAAGAAACTGTTCTACCGTGTCCGGGAACAAGATTAGTAGTGACCCCAGACCGACTAGCCAGGGCCACATCGCAATCGCACCGCGGGAGCCTCGGCGAGGAGAGCCAACCGGAGCCATCTCAGTCACAAGAGATGAGCATCTCCCCTTCTCCCCTATCCGATCCTCTCAACGGCGGCTTCAAGGCCCTCCCGCCAAAAGCAAACTCCTAGCAGTCACAAGGTGACTCGGAGGTGGGAGGGGCGAAAAGAAAAATCCTATGAATTGAACCGGATCTGCGAGGTCATTATCTTCGACCGACTTGCGGAGGAAGATCTGACGAAGATCGTGGGCCTCCAGCTCGAACGGGTGGTCAAGCGCTTAGAGAAGCAGAACCTGAGGGTCGAGTTTACCGAAGGCGCGAAGCAGTTCCTTGCTAAGCTAGGCTACGATCCGTCGTTTACGGGGCGAGGCCGCTGAAGCGGGCGATCCAGAAGTGGTTGCTCGACCCTCTCAGTCTCGATGTGCTCGACGGAAAATATGGCAAAGGAGCCAAACTTCGGATCGATGTGGGCGGGGAGGCCCTCTCCTTCGTAGAGGAGACGTCTTAAAAGGCTCAGAAGGTG
>JAPKDJ010000032.1 GCA_026421245.1 Akkermansiaceae bacterium
ACGGGCTCTCGACCAGCAGCTGCTGGTTGTGGCGGTCGAGCTCGTGCAACTGCCGCGTATGGCGCGCCTCCTGGTCCAATTCGCGCACAATTTTCAAGGGCGGCACCTGCATTTTTGGATCAGTTTTCTGCTCTCCTGCGGAAAGTAAACGCCCGGGCTTGCCACGCGATTTCTTGGGTTCAATCAGAACCCTTGGGGCGGGCGGTTGCGCCACGTTTAGCAACTCCCTCGGGGCAATCATCCGCTCCAGGGAGGCTCGGTCGAACTGGTTGAGCAATCCGAAGACGTTGCGTTCGGCCGGCTCCTGCCACAGGTCGGCGCCGGGACCAGAGTAGCCGCTCACGATCACCTTCGGAATTCGCTCGTCAAGCGCCGCGGCAAACAGCGCCAGCATGCCCCCCTCACCATGCCCGTGCACCCCTACCAGATCAGTGCTCAGCCAATCAACCAGCGCCAGAATTTTCTGAATCTCGTAGCCGATGAGGTGACGCCCAAGCTCGAAGGCCGGGCGGTAGAGATACTCGCGGTTCGACAGCGTGTGCGACCCCGCACTGCGGTTGATCAGCGCGGGAACAAAAACGTTCAACCCACTCGAAGCATACTTACGGGCGGTCTGGTATTCGATCGGCAGCTTGCCGTGATACCCGGCAATTTCCTCCGGAACTTGGTCCGCATCCGGGATCACGATGATCGACTTTGTCGCTCCCGCCGAACTCAGCCACAGCCCCTCGCCATGCACATCACCGAAAGCCTGCCAACGGACCTCGTGGACGACGCAATCTTCGCCTTCCGCCACCTTGCCCAGCACTTCGAGGTGCGGCTTGGCTACCGCGCGCTCGTCCACCACCCCCAAGATCCGTGCCAGCTCGACACGGTCAGGGGTTTCCGCTTTCTCCGCCGTCATCGTCTGCTCGATCTTCTTCAGCAGAAACGCATCCGCCGAATCGATGAGTCGAGAGGCGATGTCGCCCTCCCAATCGAGCGGCCGCGTCCCCGCCAACGGGTCCGCGAATCCAGAAGGCACGAGAAAAAGTAGGGTGCTCAGTAGATAGCAAAATTCTTTCATAAGACCGATCCTAGCGCGTGGGTTTCACCCATGGAATGACAAATCCCCGCGGAATCACGAGAAGGGGGGGCTAAATAATTGCATGACCCGGCGATAGCCGGCGCTTCATTTACAAGGAAAACATACCCCCATCATGAAAATCTTTAGTTGTTTCATGCCATGCTTAACTTCGGAATGGCGGGAGCTTGCTATCCGTCACAAGACCATGATCAACAAATTCAAAATCGTATCCACTCTGGTCTCCTCAACCACGATTTCCCGATCGACCCCGGCCCCCCGTTGCCGGTCAGGCGGGGTTGGAGTGGATGCAATCATCTAGCCAAGACTTCCTGCGTTCTCTATTCTGATGCAGGAGTCGCCCCAAGCTTGACCTTGTCAACCGAGACGGCACATACCGTAACTTTTTTGATGAAAGGTTTCGGGCGACTACAGTCAGATCAATCACTACTTTTAGAATAATCACATGAAGATTTTACTCCTATTCCTAACTCTTTGCTTCACCTCACTTGGACAGGCCGAAACAGTTGGCCCGTGCGTTGGCAGTGTTGGTTCGACTGATGCCTATTTCCTCTTCCGACCCGGAGAATCTGAACTAGCCCTGCGCCTCTCAGTGCTCTCCGAATCCGGGGAGATCGTGACAAACGTCGATGCGAAAAGCTCCGCGATCGATGACTTTGTCGCCAAATTTCATGTGACTCAGCTCGAAAGCGGCACCCGCTATCGCTACCAGATCGCCGAGCTGGGCTCGTCCGGCGAGCCGAAGCTCATCGCCGCCGGAGATGATCTAAAATTCAGAACGGTCGATGTCTCGCGCAAGAGCAAGGTGACAGCGGTATTGATCTCCTGCGTGAGCAAAGGTGATACCGCACCGGTGTGGGAGGAGATTGGCAGGCTCTCACCCGACCTGCTCTGCCTCTCCGGCGATACGCCCTACATCGATACGAGCAAGCTCGAGGACGTGCGCCGCAAACACCGCGCCCTCCTTAACGAAGCTCCTCTGGCAAGCTTGGCCCGCCGCACTCCGGTCGTAGGAATCTGGGACGACCACGATTTCGGGCTCAACAATGGCAACGGCAGGAACTTGCAGGATGGCAAGGCCGCGACTCGCAAGGCCTTCGTCGAATACCGCGCCCACCGGAGCTACGGCAACGGCAGCGAAGGCGTCTACCACAAGACCGACCTCGGAGCGATCGAGATTTTCCACCTCGACCCGCGCTGGTTCTCACAGTCCGAACCGTCCCCCATCTCACCAGGAAAACCCTCGTGCTTCGGTAAGGACCAGTGGGCATGGATCCTGAAATCACTCAAGGAGTCCAAGGCTCCATTCAAAGTCCTATCGATGGGCGCCATCTGGCAGGACAAGAAGAACTCCGAAACAGACGACATGTTCACCTACTGGTACGAGCGCGATGCGCTGTTCGATTTCATCCGGCGCGAGCGCATCGATGGCATCATCCTGCACGGCGGCGATATCCACGTCTCCCGCTACCTGCTCCACCCCGGACGCGTCGGCTATGACCTTCACGATTTCATCATGTCACCCGGACACAAACGCATCATCCCATCGCTGAACGTCTACCACCCATCTCTCGAGTGGTCACTCGTCGAAGGACAACAGTTTCTCGCTCTCGAGGCCGACCCCACTCTCGACGATCCGACGCTCACCGTCCGTTTTCGCCAACCGGGGGACAAGGTAAACAAGACAGTTGTGATCAAGCACTCCGAGCTCGTTTCTCCCGAGAAGCCAAACCTGCTGCGGGCCTATTGGCCATTCGACAGCGATTTCGCTAACTCTTCCCCTCTCGGCGAGCGACTCGATGCAGTCGCACACAATGGCGCCAGCATCGCCCAAGATCGCGGCATCCGAGGCGGGGCCTTACACCTAGATCGCGACCAACAACAATTCGCCAACATCCCGCGCAGTTTCCTCGACGACAACTCCGCCGGCCATTCGATCTCCTGCTGGATCAAGCCGAGTTCGCTGCCTGCCCACGACAGCAAGGCACGCCATTTCATCCTCGAATCCACCGCCGAGGGCAAGCCTGCTGCCAAGGCTGCCTACCATCTCTCGCTCGAGCTCAGCCCATCCGATGATCCTCAGAAGGTCGAGATCCGCCTGCACTCGCAGACCCTCAAACCGGCCTCCAAACCTGAGGCCGCGCCGACGCCCACCCTGCATGGCCCATTCCAGACAGCTCATCCGCGAGCCCAGCTGGAAAACCAGTGGTCGCACCTCATCGTCACTTTCGATTCCACGCAGTTACGGATCTTCCTGAACGGAAAGCTGGCAGGCTCCCACAAACTCAACCCACCCGGCCCGGCGGCCGAGTTCGGAGGGTTGATCATCGGAGGACACCGCGCCGGCACAGGGAGAAATTTCGACGGACTGATTGACGAGGTTGCGGTATGGCAGACCGTCCTCTCCGCTGCAGATGCGCTAACGCTTTACAACGGTGGGAAACCCGACTCTCTAACACTACCTCGCGGCAATCAATGACGATAGCCATGGCGACCGCTCCACGAAAGAAGGATTCCTCATCAAAAGCGCGACGGATGACTGAAGTATCTTGAAAAGTGGAACGCGCAAGAGAGATAGGAATTATCCGGCAAGCTGGCCACAGCCGGCACCAACATCGATACCGCGGCGTTGACGAACGGTGACGGGGATTTCAGCAGTCTCCTTGATGACCCGCTGGAACTCTAGGACCCGCTCTTCAGAGGGCGGGTGGCCATCAAAACCCTCGGTGGGATTGAGGGGAATGAGATTGACGTGAACCTGCCTGCCTTTGAGAAGTTCGGCGAGACGGGTGGCGTGGTCGTCGCTGTCATTGGCGCCCTCGATGAGGGTCCAGGCGATAAGGACTTTGCGTTCGGTTTTTTCCGAGTAGGCGCGGCAAGCCTCGAGGAGGTCGGCGATGGGCCAGCGCTTATTGACGGGAATCAGGGCGCCGCGCTCGTCATCGCTTGCTCCATGCAGGCTGACGGAGAGTTGATAGCCCTTTCCGGCTTCCGCGAGTTTTTGAATCCCGGGAATGTGGCCGACAGTGCTGATGGAGATGCGCGAGGGGGCGATGCCAATACCGCGCGGGTCACTGATGATTTCGAGACCCGTCATGAGCTCTTTAAAATTATGGAGGGGTTCGCCCATCCCCATCATGACGACGTTTCGGAGGGGCTCTTTCCCTTCGCTGGCGAGATGGGTGTTGAGGAACTTAATTTGCGTGACCATTTCTCCGGCGGAGAGGTGGCGAGTGAAGCCCATCTTTCCGGTGGCGCAGAAGACGCAGCCCATGGCACAGCCGACTTGGCTGCTGATGCAGGCGGTGGAGCGGCCCCTGTAGCCCATGAGGACGGTCTCGATTTCCTGGCCGTCGGCGAAGCGGAGGAGGAACTTGCGGGTCTCGCCATCGCTGCTGGCAATATCCCGCACGACGGTGGTCTCGACAGGTTGGCGCTGGTCCACCCAAGCCTGGACGGCGGGGACGAGAATGCCGGAAACCTTGTAGATCGCGCGGTAGACTTCCTTGGCATGGAGGGCCTTGATTCCCGCGTCACGAAGGGAGTCTTCGAGACGGGAAAAGGTGAAGTCGTAGAGCGAGTCCATCGGGCAGAGGATGTATGAAGCATTTTTTCTCCGAATTGGGAAGCCCGCTCCCGTAACCGAGGTGGGGAAAGTTTTTCCCAAAAATGATTTTCGGGGGGCGTCGGGTGGGCGCTCTCGTCCAGAACTTCTCCCGGTTTCAGACTCCTTCAATTTTTCTTTTCAGGCTGTATTTCAGGGCCGCTCAATGAGTGGATTGTTAAGAATCAGAATGACATTACCTTCGAGAAAATTCCTAGCAGAAAACGATCATGCGCTCCGCGGTCTACCCGCGCTCTTAGCCCTGATTAAGGACATGATCTTCAACGCCACCGATCTGGATCGGTCGGCAATCGATGGGTTCCGCACACCCTCCCAGACACGAATGGAGGTCGTCATAAAAGGCCGAATCTCTTAGCAAAGGAGCCCAGTTCTTCGTTGAGAAAACCGGGTGGATCAGGACGCTCGATAACGATTGGACTATGACAGAGTTTGAAGGACTGCGGGAATCGACGCAACCCCATTTGGGATTGGGAAATTATTTCGGTTTCGAGACCCAAACCAATATCAGACTAGGTTGAGTCCTATCATCTTCACTCAAATCCGGCGCGATCTGACCCCATTCTCCGATAGTCCAACGAGCTTAGTGGTCACCCAAAAGCCCCCAACACCAAAGGTGTTGCGTCTAGCCGCTCTGTCATTGTGACTTAATGAATCCTAGAAGGTTCAACTCATAGAAACCTTCACCCCCAATTTTCGCCCCCCTACCCCTCGCTCGCTATCCCCAACTCCTTCCGAAGCAACAAATCCAAATCACTCTTCCCAGGCGTCAAACACTCCGACTTCCCGAGTTTCACAATCTGCACCTTCTTCTCACTCTCACCGATCGCGAGGAAGATATCCTTCCCCGTCGGAAGCCCTCCATATCTCGTCGCAAACACCTTTCCCATGAATCGACCGTCCCCTCCCGCACTTGTCATCATCTCCCCTGATTCCGAGGTGAAACCTTCAAATTTTGAGCCGATTACTGCGTCGATGTATTGCTGGATTTCCTGAGGAGTCATGGACTGTCTTGTCGGTTTCTATCTTCGCCCCATCCCTTCCAAAATCAAGCCCCTCTTCGCCGGCATGCAAATGCTCGACAATAGGAGTCCCTACTTCACGGCCCGTTTCAAAGCCGTCTTATCCGAAGTCGTTCAGCAGCGGTGTCGAGCCTCATGACATCGACGGAATTGAAATGATGCTCACTTCACCGGCAAGGACTCGAGTAGATTACTGAAAATATCGAAATAAGATCGGACTGGACGGGTTTCTCGAGGCGCTACGATAAACGATTTGCTCAAAAAAGGCCCCGATTGATGAGATTAGCGAGATGGCGCGGGAACTTAAGATCAGCCGAGGAATTAACCCTGAGCTCGAAACAGTGGCATGAAGAAGGTCGAGGACCCCGTACGGACCCGATTTCTCTTTCCGATCTCTATCTCATTCCCATCGCCCGCCCTGAGTCATAGGGTGCACCTCCCACTTCATGCCTGACCCCTCCTCGCTCCCCATCTGGAAGATCCAAGCCGACATCTTGCGCACGCTGCAAGTCGGTAACCGCTTGGTGCTCGTTGCCCCCACGGGCTCGGGCAAGACCACGCAAGTGCCGCAAATGCTGCTCGATGCCGGGATCGCGGGTGACAAGATGATCGTGGTTCTGCAACCCCGACGTGTCGCGGCCCGCACCGTGGCCACCCGAGTCGCCTCGGAACGGAAGGTCAAGCTCGGTGCTGAGGTCGGCTATCAAATTCGTTTCGACGATCACACCAGCGCCGGCACCCGCATCTGCTTTGTCACCGAAGGCATCCTGCTGCGCTGGCTGCAGGACGACCGCACGCTGTCCAAGATCGGCGCCGTGGTCTTCGATGAATTCCACGAGCGGAACCTGCTCAGCGATGTCGCCCTCGCTTTGGTGAAACATCTCCAGCAGACCCAGCGCACGGATTTGACCACGCTGGTGATGTCCGCCACGCTCGATGCAGAGCCCGTCGCCGCGTATTTGGACCAGTGCCCCATTCTTATTTCCGAAGGGCAAAGCTATCCCGTGGAGGTCGAATATCTCCCCCTCCCCGATCAGCGCACCATCACCGCGCAGGCCGCTGAGGCGGTCGAGCACATCATCAATGAAGATGGCCTCGGCGACATCCTCGTCTTCATGCCGGGGCGCGGCGAGATCAACGCTACCTTGGACGCGCTGCGCGGCATGAGAACGCAGGAGCGGGTCTCTTGCATCCCCTTGCATGGAGCGCTCGAACCGCAGGAGCAAGATCGCGCCTTCGCCCCGAACGCGTTGCGCAAAGTCATCGTCGCCACCAACGTCGCCGAGACCAGCATCACCATCGATGGCATCCGCCACGTCGTGGACAGCGGTGTCGCCCGCGTGGCCCGCTACGACGCCGAACGCGGTATCGGCACCCTTCAGTTAGAACCCATCAGCCGCGCCAGCGCGGACCAACGGAAAGGCCGCGCCGGCCGCACCGCCACCGGCACCTGTCATCGCTTGTGGACTGTGGTCAGCCACAAGGACCGCGAGGAACGCAACACGCCGGAAATTCAGCGCAGCGACCTCGCCGAAGTTGTCCTCCTTTTGCATTCGCTCGGCATCCGGGAAGCCGCCACTTTTGACTGGCTCGACAAACCCGATATCCAGGCGGTCGAACGCGCTGAAAACCTGCTCACCATGCTCGGCGCCCTGCTCAATGCGGACCTCACCGAGATCGGCCGCCAAATGCTGCGTCTGCCCATGCACCCACGTTACTCACGCATGTTGATCGAGGCCAGCCAGCGCGCCTGCGTGCCCGATGCCGCCTTGTGCGCCGCCCTCGTCAGCGGCCGCGACCTGCTCACTCGCCTGGGTCGCGATGATGCAAAGAGTCAAAGCACGCGCGAAATGTTCGAGGACAGCGACGACTCCGATTTCATCACCTTGATGCGCGCCTACGACTTCGCCAAATCAAATCGCTTCAGCTTCGACCGCTGCCGCAGTCACGGCATCAACGCCCAAGTCGCACGCCACGTGGACGAGACCTACAAACAGATCCTCCACGCCGCCCACCAACAACACCTCTACGATCGTAAAGCCAGCCCCGCCGCCCCAGCAAAAGACGACGAAGCCCTCCTCCGCTGCCTCATGGCCGGATTCGTCGATCAGCTCGCCAAACGACGCGAGCCCGGCAAGCCCGCCTGCGATCTCACCGAGCAAAGGCAAGGCCAGCTCGTGCGTGAAAGCGTCGTTCAGGACGCGTCGTACTTTGTCGCCGCCAACCTGCACCAAGTGCCCTCACGCGGAGCCCTCCCACTGACCCTGCTCAGCCTCGCCACCGCCGTAAAGCCCGAGTGGATAGCCGAGATGTTTCCCCAACATCTGAGCACCACCGTAGAGCACCTCTTCGACGCCAAAAACAAGCGCGTCGCCGCGATGAAACTCGTACGCTATCACGATCTCGTCATCGAGCAAAAGTCGCAGCAAAACGACCTCGATCCACACGACAGCGGACGCTGCCTCGCCGAGGCCCGGCGCAGCGGAGCCTTCGCCCTCCCGCTCCTGGATCACCGGGTGAAACAATTCATGGCCCGTGTCGATCTCCTTCACACCACCATGCCCGAGCTGGAATTTTCTCCCTTCGATGAAGCCGCCATCACCGCCGCCCTCTCCCGAGCCTTCCGAGGCCTCACATTAGTAAAGGAAGCCCAAGCCGCCCCCCTCATCAGCGCGTTTCACCGGCATTTAGAAAAAGGGCAAATCAGCTGGCTCGATGAATTGCTGCCTCCCTCCATCCCTTGGCTGGGCAAGGGTACTACCAAAGTCTCCTACCTCAACGGATCCCCAGAATCCCAGGTGAAATTGCAAGAATGCTGGGCGCTCGAAGAGCATCCCACCCTCTGCGAAGGCCGCCTCCCGGTCCTCCTCAAACTCTGCACCCCCAGCGGCAAAGTCATCGCCACCACCACCGATTGGCCCCGATTCCTCGCCCGCGAGTGGCGCAAGCATCGCCCGATCATGGAGAAGAAATTCCCCGGGCATGTTTGGCGGTAGGATTGTTGTAAAAGTTCGAAGTTCAGAACCGATGGCATGGCGGATTCTGTCAAGATTTGCTGCCTGACCCTATTTCCCGAGTCGGAACCCGCCCCGTTCAACCAAAGCCCCGCCTGGCAACCCAAAGAAATTTCGCCCGGCAACCGCCGCGTCCTAGGTCTCAAAGATTACTGACGCCGCCCGGAAGACACCAATACCAACCGCTACCAAAACAATCCTTGGAATGGCGGGCAGGCTGACTACGCTCTCGGATCATGAATTACTATCGTGAAACGCCCTGCGGAGGCAGGCCTCTGGCTTTTCCGACTCGCCGTTCCCGTGCTCAAACATCTCAGTTCAATTCCTCCGCACCCCCCCTTTTTTTCCTCTCCGATCTCCTCAGCGGCGGCCTCAAATGGTCCACCCAAAAAGCAAATTCCTAGCAGCCAGTCAGTAACCCAAACCCACCCATTCTACCGTGAAAGCTTTCATTACTCCCACTCTGCTCCTTTTCCTCACTGCCTCCTACGCGGTTTCCGCCCCTTCTTGGATCTGGTCTTCAAAGTCTGCGGCTGACCGCGAAACTGCCTCGTTCCGTACGTCCTTTGAAATTCCGGCGGGGGGCGTCTCTATGGTCAAACTCGAAGTCACCTGTGACAACGGCGCGGCCGCCTTTCTTAACGGGCAAAAAATCCTTGAAAACCCCGACTGGCAGCAACCTTCAAGCCGCGACATCACTGACCTCGTCAAACCCGGCGCGAACCGGCTCACCTTCGAGGCCAAAAACCAGGGCGGTGCCGCCGCGTTCATCGCGCGCCTTTCCATCAAAGGAAAAGATGGTAAAACCACCAACGTCGAATCCGGCATAGGCTGGGAAGCAAAAAGACAGGGCTCCGACGATTGGATCCCCGCCACCGTCCTCGCCAAATATGGTGAAGGCCCGTGGGGTGCCGCACTCGATGGAAAACCCGGCGGTAGAGGCGGAGCAAGCGCCCCCTCGACCGACGTCGTCGAAACCCTCCCCGGGTTTAAGGCCGAGCGCCTCTACACCGTCCCCAAAGGAGAACAAGGATCCTGGGTCTCCATGACCGTCGACCCCAATGGCCGCCTCATCACCGGCGACCAATACGGCGGCCTCTACCGCGTCACCCTCCCTGAATCACAAGGAACCGGGGCCGCCGCCCCCGAATCGCAGATTAAAGTCGAGAAACTCGATGCAAAGGTCACCGGCTCCCACGGCCTCTGCTACATCTTCGACTCCCTCTATTTCATGAAAAACGAACAGGGCGGTAGCCACGGCCTCTACCGCCTCCGCGATACCAATGGCGACGACCAGTTCGATTCCGAAGAACTCCTCCGTGAATTCAAAGGCAGCGGCGAACACGGATGCCACAGCATCATCCCCAGCCCGGACGGAAAATCCCTCCATCTCGTCTTTGGTAACCACACCAACATCCCGGAGAAGCTCGAACGCTCGCGCCCCGCTAGAGCCTGGTCCGAGGATCACCTCCTCCCCCGACTCTGGGATGCCAACGGCCACGCCCGCGGCCGCCTCGCCCCCGGCGGATTCATCGTCAAAACCGACCCCGACGCCAAAGAGATCGAACTCGTCGCCTACGGGTTCCGCAACGAGTTCGACGCCGCCTTTGACCAAAATGGCGAGCTCTTCGCCTTCGACGCCGACATGGAGTGGGACATGGGTTCCCCCTGGTATCGCCCCACCCGAGTCTACCACACCGTCAGCGGACTCGATGCCGGCTGGCGTTCCGGCACTGGAAAATGGCCGAACCACTATCCCGATTCCCTCCCGCCCACCGCCGACATCGGCCCCGGAAGCCCCACCGGCGTCGCCATCGGCACCGGCGCGAAGTTTCCCAAAAAATACCAGCACTCCCTCTTCGTCAACGATTGGACCTATGGCACCATGTACGCCGTCCACCTCATCCCCGACGGCGCCGGATTCAAAAGCAAAGTCGAGGAGTTCGTCAGCGGACGCCCCCTCCCCCTCACCGATGTCATCATCCACCCGAAAGACGGTGCCATGTACTTCATGATCGGTGGCCGCCGCGCCCAGTCCGCCCTCTACCGCGTCACCTACGAAGGCGATGACTCTATCGCCCCGGCAAAAGCCCTTCCCGTGACACCAGAGGCACAGATTCGCCATTCACTCGAATCCCTCCACAGTGACGGAAACGCCGCCGCTATCGTCGCCAAAGCGTTCTTCTTTCTGGATCACGCCGACCGCTACATTCGCTATGCTGCCCGCGTCGCCATCGAGCGCCAACCGGCATCAGGTTGGGCGGACAAAGCCCTCGCCGAAACCCGTCCCTGGGCCTCCATCGAAGCCAAGGTCGCCCTCGCAAGAGTCGGGGACAAAGCCCACCAGAAGGACATCTTCAGAACCCTCGGCAAACTCGATCCGAAGACGCTTTCCCGCCACCAGCTCCTCGCTTGGCTCCGCGCCCACTCCCTCGCCTGCACCCGCATGGGCGAACCGACCGACGCAATTAAAACAGAACTCGTCGCCCGCCTCAAACCCCTTTATCCCAGCGGTGATAACAGATCCGATCGCGATCTCGCCGAATTGTTGATTTACCTCGGCGATCCCACCGTCGTCAGCAAGTCCCTCCAGCTCATGGCCACCGCGAAAGACGATCACGTCGATCACGCCCTCGAGCGAGTCCTCGCCCGAAATGTCAGCTATGCCAGCGCCGTCAACGCCGCCCATGCCAGCCGCCCGAACCTTCAGCAATACACCTACCTCTTCCTTCTCCGAAATGCCAAAGCCGGCTGGACGCCCGAACTCCGCAAAACCTATTTCTCCTGGTACGCACAGGCTTCCAAATGGAAGGGCGGAAACAGCTTAAAGAAATTCATCGATAACATCCGCAACGAGGCGCTGACTAACATTGCCCCAGAATCCGAGCGCGCCGCCCTTGACGCGCTTTCCAAAACTCCGCCCAAAGCCATCGCCAACGTCAAACCTCCCGTCGGCCCCGGTCGCACTTGGACCGTCGAAAGCGCCGTCAAAGAACTCGATGGCAAACTCACCGCCCGCAATTTCGCACGCGGCAAAGAGCTATTCACTGCCACCGCCTGCATAGGATGCCACCGTATGGCCGGCGAAGGGGGCGGAATTGGGCCCGACCTCACCGGCTCCGGCGCACGCTACATCCTGAGCGACCTCCTCGAAAACATCGTCACCCCGTCAAAAGTCATCTCCGACCAGTATGGAAGCGAGACCATCACCAAAAAGGACGGCTCCGTCGTTATTGGCCGCGAAGCCGGAGAAACCGACTCCGTCCTTTCGCTGATGACCAACCCCTTTGCCCAGGAAACCCTCATCGAAATCCCCAAAGCCGACATCGCCAAACGCGAACCTTTGGCCGTCTCCATGATGCCCCCGGGAATGATCAACACCCTCAATCCCGACGAACTCGCAGACCTCGTCGCCTATCTCATCTCCGGCGCCAATCCCGAAGACAAAATCTACAAGAAGTAAGCGGACCCCGAATTCCTACCGTCGTTCAGGATAGGTCGGGGAAAAACAATGATGAAACGGGGCTCAAGGCTCCAGTTTCATAAGAGTTTGTCACAGGCACGTTTACGGCGATTGCTCCCACACAAGGATTCTACCTGATACGGGTGTCGGGAGGGCCTGCCGAATAACGGCAAACAAATCAATCCTTGGAATGGCGGGAAGGCTGACTACGCTCTCGGATCATGAATTACTGTCGTGAAACGCCCTGCGGAGGCAGGCCGCTGGCTTTTTCGCCTGAGTTTCCGCCTCGCCGTTCCCGTGCTCAAACATCTCAGTTCAATTCCCCCGCACCCCCCTTTTTTTCCGATCTCCTCAGCGGTGCCATCAAACGGTCCACTCAAAAAGAAAATTCCTAGCAGGAATGACGAACCTCATCCTTCGCATGACTGACCCCGCGGAAAAACTGCGTGCATTGCCAATTACCCTCCAACGAAACCCACTCCGACCATGACGATTACCAGACTCTCCGCATTCCTGTTGATGGCCACTTCCTTGGGCTCCACTGCCGGAGCAGCGGAATCCATCGAGACCCTGCTCGCCCGCACCCCGCACAAACTGCTCTGCGAAGGTTATGCGAATAACAACTGGGAGCTCTTCATCATGAATGCGGACGGGGCGAAGCTTCGGAATCTGACGAACACGGCGGACAGCCATGAGGTTTACCCGCAGGCCTCGCCGGACGGATCGATGATCGCATTCCTCTCGGACGTGGGAACGGGAAGGACCACCGTGCGCAGCCTCTGGGTGATGGACGTCAATGGAGAAAACCGTCGCAAGATTGCTGACTACGCCCGACAGCCGTTTTGGTCACCGGACAGCAAGACTATCGCCTACCTCCCCCAGGAGTTCAAAAAGTTCAACGAAATCGATTACTCGACCAAGGGAATGGTCTTTCACGACCTGGAAACCGGCAAGGACCGGCCGCACCCTAACAGCGGGAAGATCCATCACCTCTACAACCCGGGATTCTCGCCAGACGGAAAGTGGATCGTCGCCACCGTTCACTCGGGAATGGGGCTCGGCCACGGCAACCTCCTGATCGAGGCGGATGGCGAGCGAATCGTCAACCTCAAGATGCGAGGCTGCCGACCAACCTTCAGTCCGAGCGGAAAGTTCCTGGCGTGGGGACCCGGTGATCATGAGATCAAAGTTGGCGAGGTCGATTGGTCGGGCGATCTTCCAGTTATCGGAAAAACCCGGCTCCAAATCTTCCACAAGAAAGACAAGATCTATCATGTCGACTGGTGTCCGAACGAGCAGTTCCTCACCCTCAGCCAAGGAAAACCCGGAAAGGGAAATCCTGCCAAGCCAGGCACCTATGAAGCAGCCAGCGAGATCGTGGGTGTCCATGCGGACGGCTGGAATATCGTCGCAGTCGCCATCGGGGACGGCGGGAAGGTCGACCTGCAAGATCCACCTTCCGACCGGGTTCTGCAGCTAACAAGCGAGGGCCGGAGTTTCAAGGAGTCGGAATGGATTCCAGTGAAGGAGTAGTCTCCCGTCATCATGCCAGTATCTCCAACCTATTCCAGATTCGTCATGACAACAATGCGATCCACCCTTCTCCTTCTCCCTGCCCTGGTGTTGCTAAACTCGTGCAAAAGCGACTCTTCCGGCACCGGGACGGGCACCCGGGACCCGATTCAGATTTCGACCTCGTCGGGAGTCCCGATGATTCACCTGACAGGCGGAAATTTCACGATGGGCAGTGACAAGGAGAGCGCCGACGAGAAACCCGCCCACCAGGTCCGAATCAGCGCGTTCCTCATCGATGCATATGAGGTCACGCACGAAATGTTCGCCAAGGCCGAACTGCCCAATCCCTCGCATTGGCAGGAACACCCGCAGATGCCGGTCGAACAGGTCCGCTGGCGCGATTCCCGGCGATACTGCAACGAACGCTCGCTCCTGGAGGGGCTGCCCCCCTGCTATGACGAATCCAAACCGGGCTGGCCCTGTGACTTCGATGCCAATGGCTACCGCTTGCCGACCGAAGCCGAATGGGAGTTCGCCTGCCGGGCCGGAGGGTCGGGCCGCTACGAGTTCGGCGATGCCGGAAAGCTGAAGCAATACGCATGGTTCGATGCCAACTCCGGGGAGCGGACCCATCCCGCGGGGTCACGAAAGCCGAACGCCTGGGGGATTTTTGACATGTATGGGAACGTCTCCGAGTGGTGCGAGGACATCTACGCCCCAGACTACTCCGCGAAGAGTCCCGTCGACGATCCTATCGGACCGGTCGCCACCAGCGCGATATCCGACAAGCGCGTCATGCGTGGAGGCAACTGGAAGTCCAGCGCCGAGATGTGCCGGGCCACCTTCCGAAAGGGCCAAATCACCGGCGATTCCGATGCCTGCTTTAATACTGATTACTGCGGCTTCCGCTGTGTCCGTCGCGTTTCTCCCGAGGAACTGAAAGCGCTTCAGGTCGCCACCAGCGGAACGAACTGAGCCCAACCGGCGTCTTACCGTGCTCTTCCATACTTGGACATTCGCCGCGTTCGTCGCGGTCGCCCTGCTGGGCTTTTTCGCGCTGCGCCCGACCCGTTTCTGGCTGCCCTGGTTGTTCCTAGCGTCATACGTGTTCTACGGATGCTGGAGTCCCTATTACCTCATCCTGATCCTGTATTCCACCACCATGGACTATAGCGTGGTCGGCTTCATGGACCGCTGTCCGCGAACCGGAGGCCACCGGTTCGATCTCTCCCACCTCCGCGGAACGAAAATCTCATCACCACGACTTCGACTGGCATACTGGGGATTCATCGCAGCAGCCATGACTTGCCTGGCGGCAGCCGTCATAAACTTCAGCAACCTGCGCCCGATGATGCTTGGGCTGTGCTTGATCCTGTCGCTCATGGCAATGGGAACGGCATTCTCAAGCCGCAAAATCTGGCTCGCCGTCAGCCTGATCAACAACCTAAGCCTCCTCGCGTTCTTCAAGTATGCCGGGTTCTTTTCGGACGCAATCAATCAATTGTTAGCCAACGTCGGAGCCCCGTTCCAGTTGCCGGAGGCAGCAGCGCTCATGCCGACGGGATTCGAATACCTCCTGCCGGTCGGGATCTCGTTCTTCATGTTCCAGTCGATGAGCTACACCATCGACTTCTACCGCGGGGAGATCGACCGCGAGCGAAGCTTCATCCGCTTTGCAACTTTTGTGGCATTTTTCCCGCAACTGGTCGCCGGACCGATCGAGCGCGCCAGTCACCTGCTTCCCCAGTTCCACTCTCGCCCACAGGTCACCGGCCGCGATGTCAGCGAAGGACTCTCCCTGTTTCTAGTCGGGCTCTTCAAGAAGTTGGCGTTAGCAAACTACCTGTCGATCTATGTCGAGCGGATCTATGACGATCCTTCCGCCCAGAATGCGCCGGCCCTCCTGCTGGCCACCTTCGCCTTCGCATGGCAGATTTATTTCGACTTCAGCGGATACACCGACATGGCGCGCGGGGTGGCACGCTGGTTCGGGTTCCGCCTGATGCTCAATTTCAACCATCCCTATCTCGCCGCCAGTCTCGGAGAGTTCTGGTCGCGCTGGCACATCAGCCTCTCTACGTGGTTCCGCGACTACGTTTACATCCCGTTGGGTGGAAACCGCCGGGGGTCGTGGCTGACATGCCGGAACTTGCTCATTACCTTTGTCATTTCCGGACTGTGGCACGGGGCGGCATGGACTTTCCTCATCTGGGGAGCCCTCCACGGTATCGGGATCCTGCTCACCCGGCGGCTCGAACAGGCCGATTGGTACCACACCCGACTGCCGAAACCCATCAAGCAGATCGCCGTCTTTCTCTTCGTTGGCTTCGCCTGGATCTTCTTCCGGGCGGACTCCCTCGAGACCGCCGCGACCATCATCAAGCGGATCGGCACGACCCCATGGACGGACCCCGGCTGCCCCGGCTTGATGTTGGCCCTGATCGGAGCCGTCTGGGGATACCAGTACCTGAGCGAATCCCGATACAAGCAAATCCTCCAGTGGCCTGCCACGCGCATCACCCTGGCCACCGGCATGATCGTCTACCTCCTCTTGTTCTCATCCAAGGGCGGGGAGTTCATCTACTTTCAATTCTGATTCTGCGAATCCTGCCCCATGACCCCAAACCATACAAAAACTCACGACGATACCAGTCCGCCAAGGCTCACCCTGGGATTTCGCGAATGGTTGGTGACCCTCCTGCTCGTGCTGGCGATCGTCATGTTCACACCATCCATCTGGAAGATTTTCGAGAACTATGCCACCCCGCCAGACTACCGGGTTCCCTATGCGCTGAGCAAGAACTACGGTTTGTATGAACGAGCCATGGATCGTCTCCAACCCGCCCAGATTCCGGTGCTGGGCGACTCAGTGGTGTGGGGAGAGTATGTCTCCCGGGACGGCACCTTGAGCCACTTCCTGAACCACCACTCCGGTGAATCCGACCGCTATGTCAATGCCGGCGTCAACGGATTATTCCCAATCGCACTGGAGGGATTGGTTCGCCAATACGGTGGCGCCATACATGATCAAAAGGTCATCCTGCATTGCAACCTCCTGTGGATGAGCAGCCCCGAGGCCGACCTGAGTTCCCCGAAAGAGCAGAAGTTCAACCACAGCCGCCTCGTCCCGCAATTCACGACGACGATCCCCTGCTACCGGGCGTCATTCAACGACCGCGCAAGCATCGTCGTGACACGGGAAGTCCCGTTTTTCTCGTGGAACGGACACATCCGGAACACCTACTTTAAGCAGAAGGACCTGCACACGTGGACCCTCGCAGACGATGGCGGCTACCCGCCATCCTATCCGAACGCATTGGCCGCACCATGGAAACAGATCACCTTCCAGATTCCTGGAGAACCGGAGAACGATTCGGATCGAGGTCTCGACAGCCCTCGCCACAAAGCATGGTCCGCAACTGGAGTCGGAACCCAGCAATTTGAGTGGGTCCCGCCGGAGCAGTCACTCCAGCAACAGGCATTCCGGGGCCTCGTCAACTTGCTTTGCGAGCGGGGCAATGACGTATTCGTCATCATTGGCCCGTTCAATACCCACATCATGGCACCGGAGAACCTCTCCGGCTTCACCGCCGGGTTAGCTGCCATTCGTGACTGGCTCGACGCACAAAAGATCCCCAACCTACCATCCGCTACGCTGGAAAGCACCCTCTACGGAGACGCCAGCCACCCACTCACCGAGGGATACCAACAATTGGCCACCGAAATATGGAGCTCTAGTCAATTTCATGACTGGCTTGTCCGTTAGACACAGCCCAATCCCGCGAGGCACCCTGTCGACTCGCTGCGGCTCCAGAGCATCAGGCCCACAACCCCGAGCAATGCCACCGATGACGGCTCCGGAACCGATGAACCTGCCAGCATCCTACCACTGGGAGGGCGCCCCCCTTTTTCCGGTCTTCGACACAATTTCGACCACCGTCTCGAATAATCGCCTCCGGCGCCTGTATGTATGCTACTCTCCCGAGCCCTTCGATATTATGGAAATCACCAACAAAACAAAAAAGCCTCTCAGTGTTCCTCTTCCAGCCGGAAAGAAACTCTTCTTGAGCCCAGGAAAGTCTGGACAGATCACTCGGAAGGCAGCCGAGCGCCCGGCAGTGCTTAAGTTGGTTGAAGCGGGAGACGTGAAAATTGCTGAAGAAGGTTCCAAACGCCAAGGTGGTACTAGTTCCGGCAGCGGCGTTTCCAGTGCTTCACGCCACGGTGGATCAGGGGCCATGCGGCAGTCCGGCGACAAATAGACTTTTCACTTTTGCGAAAACAGGGGCCACAGACAGGAGCCAATGAGAGCGGCATGGATCGCGGAAAGCTCTGCTGTGAGTGTTTTGCTTTCCGAGTCCCCCGCTAGCGCGTGTTTCAGTGCGGCGATGAGTAAATCGAACTGCTCCTCGATTGCCACGCCGAGTGATTCAGGAAAGACGGCGTCGAGAAGGGTGATGCCAAAATCAGTCGGCTCAATCAGTTCTTCCGCCCAGCCAAGAATCGTCTCGATCGGTGATTGGTCTGGAAATCGCTCGGTGATGAGAGCGTGGATATCGCTGCGATTCTGGACGTTCATGAGCAGCGCGAAAAAAAAGCGATGCTCTGGATTGTCGATGTGGTAGCGCATCTGGGAGATGGTCTCCCGACGAAGACATTCGGCCAGAGTGTCGGCTACTCCCTTCGCGAGTTCACCGTGTCTTTTTTGAAACGTCGCCAGAACGGGTTCCCACTCGTCGAGAACCTGAAGGCGGTCCATGGCGTGAAGGAGCGTGTTGAAACCCCGCTCGAAATCCAGACTCTCTACCATTTCACCCACGAGTGTTCCATAGCTTGGATGGTCGAGAGTTTCGAGCACGTCGAGGAGTTGCTTGCGACGCATTGTCAGAGCATCCGCGTGAACCGGGTCGATCGCGATGTGGGGTGGTAGGTAATTATACTGCGGGCCGGTGCCTGGATCGTGGTGGGTCCGGACCACCACGGTGACGGAGGGAGCATCAAGATGGAAAAGGGAGTGGATGCATTCCCGGCCGGAAGTGATGGGGACGGTGCGTCCGGTTTCCAGCAGCTCGATCTGCTTTATGCGGAGGTCGCCAATACGTATATGTGGAGTGACTGACCGAGCTCCCAAAAAGTCGAATTCGGAATGAACACTGGATCCCTGCATGACATGGAACGCTCCGGAGAATTCGTGTTGATGGATTTCGGTGGTTCCCTCCATCCAGAAGAGGATCTGAATGTAAAAACGCGGATCATTAAAGGCCACTAACTCGGGTTGACCGAACCCAGATTGACTCTGAAAAGGTTGTTCGTCGTTGGAAAGGAACTCGTGGATCATCTCCTCGACGTCCACGTTCTCAGACGGCGGAGCTTCATCGATGGCGATCCGGGCAAGCTCCGGAAACGCTTCGAGCGAGAAATTCTGCTGCCGCCACCGTTCCAGGACGGTGCGCCCAAGCTTTTCAAAATAGGAATTCATGAGGACACATTCTTCGTTCACCCAATGGTGCGCTACAAGGGTTAAGATTCAAGGATAGCTGGGTATTCATGAATTCATCATGAATAGGATTTGGCTACCAAGCAGACTACGCATCGGCATTTAGAAAAAGAGCAGATCAGTTAGCTGGACAAGCGAGCTACCAAAGTCTCCTCCCTCAACGGCTCCCTAGAAGCTCAGGTGGAATTGAAAGAGTGGTCCACAGCTAAACACGCGGAGAGCTCCAACGATATGAAACGAGGTTGTCTCGTTTCTCCTGAGTCATCGCCGCACCCCGGCTCAAGTTTCACTCAAAGGCGCGACTCCCCACATGGAGAGTTTGCAGAGGAACCCAACTTCCCCCAAGATGTCCAGCAGCTGCCACAAAATGAGTGAACCCGAATCCGACCCCCCTCCCAACCGCCGCCGCCGCCGCCGCCGCCGCCCAGCCTCGTCGTCACCAGACTCGAGTGCCGATAGCGCAGAGTCAAACTCTCAAGAGAAAGCAGAAAAGGTGACCAAGCTTGCGGCACCGACGAAAGCTGAGACTGCACTCTTACCCCCCTTCCCTGGACTTTCGCCCGACCAAATCCACGTCCCCGGAACCCGCGCCGAATGCCAGAACGCGGTTGATGAAATTCTCGCCGCGGGGCTGGGCGGATTTGACACCGAAGCCAAGCCAACTTTCCGAAAGGGACAAAAAATCGACGGCCCCCACGTCGTGCAATTCGCACTCACCGACAAAGCCTTCATCTTCCAGCTCCATCGGAATGAGTGCGAAAAAGCGGCCTCCGACCTCATCGCCTCCAAGCAGGTCCTCAAGGTGGGCTTCGGCTTGAAGAACGATCACGGACAGATCCGGAGCCGACTGGGAATCACCCTCGACCACGTCCTCGATCTCGATCAAGTCTTCCGCAAGATGGGCTACCCGGGACAGATCGGCGTCCGTGGAGCGATGGGAGTTCTGCTCAAGCGGTGCTTCAAGAAATCCAAATCGACTACCACGAGCAACTGGGCGCTTCCCGAACTCACTCCACGGCAATTACTCTACGCCGCCAACGACGCCTTCGCCGCCCTGAAGATCATGGAGGCACTGCAAGCGGAAGGCCATCTCAAGCGGTGACCGAAAAGGGAGTTGCCATTTTTTTCTTCTCGATCAACCGATCACGAGATTCACCTCAAATATGACCTGAATTGCATATTCTTAGCACGAACTCCTCTGTCTACCTCGAGGAGAGACTCCTAAGCTCATGACGTTAGAGAAAATCCTACCTGGTCAATGCCCTCATTTTGGCGTCCATCGCTTTGGCGTTTCAGATTGATGGTTTTAAATACGGACCTTCGTGTCGCGAGTTGTGGGAATAGATCTTCTTCCTGATGGTGCTTACTCCATGGCCCCTCATATGGATTACGATCGTGATCGCTGGCGTGGCTTCAGGGACTTGGAAAAGGCGGTGATTCGTCGCTTCTTCGAGGAAAAAGTATGCCGAGCATACCCTGCGGGGGCACCCCCTATCAATCCCCGTAACGGCGCCCTCAAGCACCCTTGCCAAAAAGCAATTTTCTCCCCCCAAGCACCCACCTTCTAAGCGGTGAGATTTTCGCAGCTCCACACCCCGCAGGTCCACTGCCAGGTCTCGGGATCACTCCAGTCTGTAACGGTCAGAGTCACTTCCAGCTCATCGCCGATTTCGACGTGGCTTTGATCTAAGCGTAAAATTCTAAAACCCCAGTGCGGTGCCCGGTCCGGATCGAGCGGACTCGAACTCAGTACCAGATCGTCATCCACCTTGGCTTTCATGAAGACCACGAGACCATCGAGAAGGCCGGGGTTTCTCACTTTCCGCGTGAACTTTACCGACAAGGGCAAAGTCGACTCGGTGATGGTGTGCAAATCCACTTTGACTATCGGAGCCGGTTCACCCAAAAAGTGTTTCACCACACCCAGATCACAGCTCACCAAGCGGTAGTATTCCAAATCCTTCGGACGACTTCGCTCCATGCTAGAAAAATCAAATCCGTACACATCGGTGAGCTCCCAAATGTAGGGTGTGCGCCGGTCATCATGCAGCGTCATCGGTTCACAAAATAACTCGAACTGACTCGGTAAAATCAGTCCGCCCGGTTTGAGCAGGCGGTCGCGCAGATCGCATACGTTGGGCACCATCGCCTCATCAAACAAAAAATCTCCAATCTGCTCGTGTAGAATCACGTCCACCGGCTCATCAAGGTAAAACTTCGAGCTGTGAACGTCCTCGAAATCCACGTTCTCGATCCCATTCTCCGCCGCCAGTTCCTTGGCGTGCTCGATGATCGAGGAGTGATCAACCGCATAGACCTGTGCCGCACCTTGGCGCGAAGCAAACGCCGCCAGGATACCCGTGCCCGTGCCCAGATCGATCACGCGATCGCCCGGTTTAATGTGCCGAGTGATCGCGTTGTGATAAAACGCCATGCGGTGCTCATCGGCCAACATCCGCTCCTGCGCATGCAGATCAGCAAAATAGTCCTCGTTGAATTGACGGTATTTTTCGGCCGGCGTCTCAACCTTCGAGGGCGGGTAAAACCACCCCTTAAGTCGTTGAGAGTCAAGCAGCCTCTTACCCAAGAGAGTGCAGGCCCGCCGAACACGCTGAGAAACAAAAATCGTGAAACGTTGAATTGAGGAGAGGGACATCAGTGGGGGGTCGGCTCATTCGCTCTCCCGATCCTCCACCCTAGGGTGACCATCACGAGTCAAAAGCTTAATATAACCCCATCTTCCATCGAGGCTTTGGAAGTGAGGCGAAGCGTTTCAGCGTTTCCAAAAAAACGTCGGCTCAGCTACAACTGCTAGCAGCCTGACAAGGCTAAGACCAAGATCATTCGAAAGGGCCTCAGCAGACTCGGAGATTCCCCCCGGGGCACGCCCGGAGAAAGACAACGACGAAACAGGGCTCAGAGCTCCAGTTTCATAAGAGCAGGTCAACACTCCTTCGAGAATAGCCCGCTAGAGACGGTAATCTTTCGATTTCATTCAAAGGAAACGAAAGGTTTCTTTTCCTCTCCGGGTAGTTATCCTAATAAGGTTCTCAGTCGAATTTCCTCATACCTTGAGCCACCCACATTCCATCATTCGCGTCGTGAGCGTTCTGGCGACTGCGCTGCCCGTTTTGGCAGCGGCCCCGGACTTTCGGGAGCAGATCCAACCCATCCTTGAAAGGAATTGCGTGCGCTGTCACACCGAATCGAAGGTCAAGGGCGGACTCCGAATGGATACGCATGAAAAGCTCTTGGAAGGCGGCGAGACGGCCGACGCCGTCGTGCCGGGCAATCCCGCAAAGAGTGAGATCTTGGTCCGGATTCACCTCCGCCCGATCGACGAAGGGGTGATGCCGGATGAAGGACAAGCCTTGAAGCCCGAAGAGGTTGCGCTCCTGGATGCCTGGGTGGAAGCCGGGGCAGAGTGGCCTGAAGGAGTAACTCTCACCGAGCGGAAACCGGTAGCTCTCAAACGAATCGCCCTGCCAAAGAAGGCCCCTGGCTCGGCCACCGAGGCGGCGGCGATGCTCGACGATCTTCTGCAGCGAGAAAATGCCAATACCGGGGTCCTCACCACCGCAACAATCGGCGAGGCAGCCTTCCTGCGACGGTCCACCATCGACCTTATCGGACGGATCCCGACGATGAAGGAAGTTCGGGAGTATGAAGGCTGGGACGACGGACGCCGGTCCAAGCTCATTGCAAAACTCACCGCCCACCCGCGCTTCGCGGACCGCTGGACAATCTTCATGGCCGACATGTTGCGGATCCGCTCCAACATCACCGGAGGCAATCAATTGCTCGCCTACATCCACGGATCCATCGAACAGGAGAAACCCTACGATGTCTTGGTGAGAGAACTCATCAGCGCCTCGGGACGAGCGAACTCGAATCCCGCGGTGGGATACATTCTGGGCGATAATGCCCAACCGATGGAACTCGCTGCGGCCACCTCACAGATTTTTCTCGGGGTGCGGATCGGCTGCGCAATGTGCCACGACCATCCCTTCGATGACTGGGAACAGAAACATTTCTACGACCTCGCCGCCTTCTTCGGCAAAACCAAAAAGATGGAGAGCCGGCGCCGGGGCGGCACGGTCTACACGACAGAGGGAGATGAAATGACAGTCCTTTGGCCGCCCGAAGACAAGGCCGAGCCCGGTAACCGCAAACCCGTCAAGCCACGTTTCCCGTTCCAGTTGGCCGACTTCGAAAAACCTCCCCTCCATATCCAGCGCTTTAAAGCGACCCGTCTCGCCCGGGAGCAGGAGAACTCCACCGATGATGACACCGCCTCCCTCGATGACCTCCTCGATGCGATCGAACCGAGTGTCGGCCGCCCTAGCGATCCGGTACTCGAGGAAGCCAAGAAGGAAAGTCGAAAGCTCAACGTTCATGGCGACATCTACCGCTCCAGCGAGCTGCGCAATGAACTTGCCCAACTCATCACCGATCCGCGCAACGACTACTTTTCCCGGGCCTTCGTGAACCGCGTCTGGGCCGAGTTGATCGGCCACGGCTTCGTCGAACCGCTCGACAACTTTTCCGACTACAGCGGGCTCCACCATCCTTCGACGCTCGACTTTGTCGCGCAGGAATTCATCGCCAGCGGCTATGATTTCCGGACTCTGGTGAGGATCATCACCCTCTCCGAGGCCTACCAACGCTCTGCCCTGCCCGCCGACACCCCCGTCGAGATTCGCAAAAAGAGCGAGCTAAACTTCGCCGCCGCACCGGCCCGCCGAATGCTCGGGGAAGTCCTCTACGACAGCATCGTGGTCGCCGGACACCTTGAGAACTTCAAATGGCCACAAGGCGCGAACAATAAACAGGTTTCCCGCGAAATCCGGGTCCCGACCGGAGAGTTCACGATGATCAAGGACGAAGCGGGGGCTGCCGAGGAAGCACCGATGATGGCGCAGCAACCGGTCATGCGGGGTGATGGGTATGACCTCGAGTCATCACTAAAGATCGACTTCAACTCCATCCTGAGCAGCAAGGAGCAAACCGAGCTCGCATCGATGCGGGAGAAGTCCGACGAACAGATCAAGGCCGTGAAAATGGCCGCGATGCAAAAAGACGAGCAGCGCAAGGTGATGAATTACAAAACCGAGACAGTCACCGAAACAGTCGATGACAATCCACGCTTTGACAGTGCCATGCGGATGGCCACCCCCGCCCCACCGGCACACTTCCTCCGGGTCTTTGGTCAACCGGCACGCACCGGACTGGGTGAGTTTCGGAATGAGGCTTCCTCACTGCGCCAACAACTCATGATGCTCAACGGTCGCATGACCCACGAAGCCTCCCGGGTCGGCTCGCTGGAGCCGCTACATCGGCTGCTAAAAAAGGACTCGGACCTCGCTATCGATTGGGTTTACCAGGAAATCCTGACCCGCTTACCGACCACGGAAGAGAAAGCCGACGCCCGTACCATCGTCAATGGCGACGCCGAAGGCATGGCCGACCTCCGCTGGGCCCTCCTCAACTCTAACGAATTCCGCTTCCTCCCCTAACCTTCTTCTCACTCCTGACTCCTTTAGAAATGAACTCCTGCTCCGACTACCAACTCACCCGGCGGCGCATCCTGAAAACTTTCAGCGCGAGCATCCTTGGCATGCCGATCAGCCAGCTCTTGGCCCGCACCGCTCCCAGTCAGGCCCAGGCCGAGCATGTCATTCTCTTTTGGAACAGCGGAGGCATGAGCCACTTGGACACCTGGGATCCCAAGCCGGGCCGCAAGGTCCAGGGCGAGTTCAATCCGATCAAGACCTCCGTGGATGGCATGGAAATTTCAGAGATTTTTCCGCAACTGGCCAAGCAAATGCATCATGGAGCGCTCATTCGTTCCATTGCCGGCACCAATGGCGACCACGGTCGGGCGCAGTATGAACTCCAGACCGGATTCAACCAATCACCCAACATCATGCATCCGGGTCTCGGCTCATTGGTGGTGCACGAACGCGAACCTCTCGGTGACCTCCCTGCCCTCGTCAGCATCAGCGGTCAACCGGCCCGTGCCGGCTATCTCGGGCAGCAGTGCGAAGCCTACTTTGTCGGCCGTCCCGGCCAAAAAGACCCCTACCTCGCCTTTCCCGAAGGCATTAGCCACGCCCGTGGAATGCAACGTCTCCAGATCCTCGAAAAAATGAACGCCCGCACCTCCGGCGAGAAAGGATCAAAGGAACTAAAAGACTCCCAGACCGCCTTAAAGGACGCCGTTAATCTCATGGAGAGCCCCGCCCTGAAGGCCTTCGAACTCGAAGATGAAGATCCCAAAACAGTCGCGAAATACGGCGACACCGAGTTCGGACGCGGAGCCTTATTGGCCCGACGCCTCGTCGAAAAAGGAGTCCGCTTCGTGCAAGTCAACCGCGGCGGTTTCGACAATCACGGCAACATCTTCGACGCCATGCGCAACCACGGCGCCGCGATGGACCCCGCCATCGCATCTCTCCTTTCCGACCTCAAGGCGAACGGCATGCTCAGCAAAACGCTCGTGGTAGTCCTCAGCGAATTCGGACGCACCCCCCGTATCAACGACGGCGGCGGACGCGATCACTGGGCTCGCTGCTTTAGCGCCATGATGGCCGGCGGCGGCATCAAGGGAGGTTCCATCGTCGGTGCCTCGGACGAAGACGGCATGGCTCCCGCCGAACGCCCAGTCAAAGTTTCTGACCTCCACGCCACCATGTGCCATGCCCTTGGAATCAACCAAGATAAGGAACTCTTCACTCCCCAAGGCCGCCCGATGCGCGTCGTCCCGAAGGGCGCGACTCCCATCCACGAATTGTTCGCCTGAAAAATATGAGTCACTTCATCGCTCGCCTCTTCCTCCCTCTTTTCCTCGCCCTGCCACTCCTCGCCCAATCGCAGAAACCCCTTGAGCGCGGCTCCATCATCGAGGACCGCGCGGCCCGCAAGCTCTTGCAAGCTGGCGATGCCCGCCTTGAACTCGGGGAAAACGAAAAAGCCCTCGAGGTTTGGGAATCGGTGGTCGAGCGCTACCCGCGCAGCCAGCTTCGCTTCGAAGCCCATCTGCGCCTCGGTGATCATCTCCTCAAGGAAATTAAGGACTTCGACAAAGCCCGGCTCCACTACGAAGCCGCCGCAATCGAGAGCAACGAAAACGATGAAAAACGCGCCTACGCCTTCCTGAATACCGGCACCTGTTTCTACGAAGCCGGTAACTACGGGAAGTGCTTCAGCATCATGCGTGACGTCATTGAAAAGTTCCCAACCTCCCCCGAAGTCAATGAAGCCTATTACTATATCGGCCTCGGTCATTTCAAACTCGACCACTACAGCCGGGCCATCGAAGCCCTCGAAAAAGTGGGCACCGCCCTCTCATCCAAAGACTCGCTTGTCGAAAAAGTCGAAGCGGGCAAACGCCTCTATGTCAAGATCGATGATCAGGACTTCGCCATCCTTGAACCAGGCACCAAGATCGAAGTCCGTTGCCGCACCAAAGGCGGTGACGAAGAAACCCTCTTCTGTGATCCAGTCGGACGAAATGCGCGCATCGCCTTAGGCCGCATCCCCACTCGCCTCGACAAAGCAGTGCCGAACAACGGAACTCTCGAAGTCCGCGGAGGTGACACAATCACCGTCACTTACATCGACGCCCACACCGCCGAGAAAAGCTTCGACGAAAAACGCCTCAAAGAAGTTGTCGTCGTAGGCAACGGAGTCGCCCGCATCACAGACGGGTCCTATCTCCGCGACCTCCCCGCCGCCGTCCTCGGAAAATCACTCCACCTCCAGGTCACCGACGCCGATCACGATACCACCGAAGGAGCGGACAGAATCGAGGCCACGATCCAAATTTTTCGACGCAAAACGGCTGACGAAATCGACGATGAACTCGCCAAGCGCGTCGCCAGCGGAGAGCTCACCGAAGGACCGGAAGGCGAAGATATCAAATCGCAAATCGATCCGCTCCTCATGGTCCGCGCAGTCCCCGTGACTCTGCGGGAACAAGAGCAAAAAGGCACCTTCCGCCTCGCCATCCCCCTCCGCCTCGGCACCGCCAAAGACACCCTCACCGGCGAACCCGGCCAGACGATCCGCCTGATCTATCGCGACGACCAAAACCTCAGCGAGGGCGCAATCGTTCGCACTGCGGAAACCAGGATTATTGAGGGAAACCTCGGCGAAGTCCGCGTCACCCGCACCGATATTTCCGACGAGGAACTCCGCCTCAAAACCCAACTCCGAACCGCCTCGGCCCTCACCGAGGTCGGCAACTACTATAAGGAATTCGGGCTCAACGACAAAGCCGACCTGAAATACACCGAGGCCCTCGATGTCTGTGAAGAGATTCACGCACAAGCTCGCGAGGTCGGCGGCAAGCTCCTCGAGGAAACCTACGTGCAACTTTGGCGAATCTACTTTGCGATGGATAAACTCGACCTGGCCCTCGGCATGAGCCGTCGCCTCCTCAACGAATTCCCCGCCAGCTCCTTCGTGGACGAAGCGATGTTGCAACAAGCCCACGTCGAACGAAAGCGTGAGAACTTCCCGCGTGCCATCAGCCTCTACTCCAGTATTGCCAAGCTCCCTACCAGCCCATTGCGAGGCGAAGGCCAATTTTTCACCGGCGAATGTTACGAAGAAATGGCGCTGAAGGCCACCGCCGGCCAATCCGCGCAGCTCTTCGAGAAGGCCTTCCTCGCCTACCAGAAAGTTTACGAACAATTCCCCGACTCCGGCCGGGTCGGAGACTCAGTCGCCAAAATGGCTGCCTTTTATTACAAGAAAGAAGACTACGCCCGGGCCGTCGATGTCTTCGAGAACGTCCTTTCAGACCACCCCGACGCGAACTTCCTCGACGTCATCCTCTTCAACTACGGTCGCTGTCTCTACAAACTCAAACGCAAGCCGGAGGCCCGCCGCAAGTTTGAACAACTCATCAACGACTATCCCGAAAGCGAGATCGCCTCGGAGGCCAATAAAATCGTCGAAGCGCTCAAAAAAGCAGGATTTTGAAAACACTCATTCCCCATCTCGCCCTCGTTCTAGTTTTCGCACTCATTGTCCCGGTCCAGGCCGACCAGGCCGCTGACCTGGAGGCCAAGCTCAAAGAGACTGCCGAGTCCTCACCCACCGGAGCAAAGCTAATGAGCGAACTCACCGATCTCTATTGGAAAAACGAACAAGTCTTCGGACTCATCCGGACCACCGGAAAGTTCGCGCGCGCCCAGACCGAAAATCCGGAACGAGCCGCCATGATGCTGAGGTTCATCGCCGGCTACGCCGTCACCGCCCGCCACGAAGACGTCATCGTGACCGGACGGCAATTCCTCGAAATTTTTCCGAAACATTCCCTGACCAACAAAGTCCGCGACCGAATCGCCACCGCCTATGAACACACCGGTCGTGGCAACCTCGCCGCTGCCGAACGTCTTGTAATCTGGCAAAACGGCGGCACAACCGATCAGGGTGTCAACGCCATGCGCTTGTTCATCCAAGGCAACAACGGAACCACCTACAAAAAAGCCTCTTCCCTCGCGGTCGCGATGGTCGCCAAGCTCCCCGCCGAACCGCTCCTCACCGGCGTGGGCTTTCAAGGAATGTATGCCGCCGAGCGGTCCGAGCAGTGGGCCGAGGGCCTGCAAATCGCCAAAGCTCTTGTGCGTCGTAACGCTCCGCTCAATGAGAGCGCAACACGTGAACTTTGGTTCAAAACAGGACGCTTTCAGTCCAGCCTTGGACAGTTTGAGAATGCCATCCAATCATTCCGAAAAGCGCTCACTCCCGGTCACGATGACATCCACCGGAGTCTCGTCGAGGCCATGATCAGTGCGACCAAAGCCTCCTCGGAAATCGAGGCCGAAGCCCGCCGCTACCTCGCCGCCTATCCGCACCACGAGGATCGCTACGCCCCCCTTGCCCGCGCTGCCGAGGCCGCCGCCGCCGCAAAGGACACCACTCGCGCACTCGCCATCGCGGAAGATATTCTCCTCCAAAATGTCGTCATCAGCGACCTGGCCCGGACCTACGTTCGCTGGTGTGGTGAGAACCTCAAACGCGCAGAGCAGGGTCTCCTTAAGCTGATCGGCCAGAACCCCAACGGAGCAGGTCCGATGCGTGCCGTCCTCGCCCTCGATGTCTATCGCGACGGCCTGAAGGACACCGCCAAAGCCAGACGCATGGCGCTCGAATATCTCGCAAAATCTCCCAGCTCCGATGGCTGGTCGGAGGAAATCACGAGCTTCCTCTATGAATCCGCGACCGGTGAGGAAACCTTCCGCAAAGATCTCGCCGCCGTGAGTGCCAGCGCGAAAGCCTTCCCACACCTCGAGGGTTTCCAGGACCGTGTCTGGAAACGTGCGCCAAAGGACAAACAACGTAATCGCACTTGGCAGGCCGCAAAGAAGGCCCACCAGAACGATTCCGCGACAAAGCTCTGGAAGAGCACCCGCGAAAACGGGGGGAAATCCGGACAAGCATGCCAACAGCTCCTCCAGCAAAAACTCAACAAGGAGCAACGGCACCTCATCTTGGCACGCCTGGCGTATGTCTACCGCCACCACCTCGGCGGTAAATCGAAGGCCAGCTCCGCGAGGCACTACGAGAATCTCTGCAAAGAATTCCCCAAGGACCTCAACGCTGCCGAGCAATGGCTCGAAGCCGCCGCTTACACTCAGAAAGAAGAAGTCGCGACCACTAAGCTCACCGCGGCAAAACACCTCCTCTCCATTCCCGCTGCCCCGTCCCACTACGACACCTGGTATCGACTCGTAGAGACGAAGGACGAGAAAATCATCAGGAAGGCGATCCCTTGGATCACGCAATCGGCAAAGCAAAGCAAAAACAACTCCGCCCACTGCACCCGCATTGGCGACGTCATGAACGAACTCGGCATGAAAACCGAAGCGGCCGCATGGTGGAAGTCGCACATGGATCTGAACCCCAACGATCCGGAATACGTGTCTTGCGCACGTCGCCTCGCCTCAATCCTCGAGCCAGCGGCTGCCCAAACATTTCTCAAGTCCCGCGCCGCCGCCGACACCGACCACCACGGAACCTATGCTGCTGACCTCGGTAACTTACTCTTCCTCGCCGACAATCTCGACGCGATGGCATCGCTCCTCAAGAAATCCCGCACCCGCGCCGACCGGGATCCCTTCCGCCCTTGGGGAATGGGCGAATGGCCGGCCCGCACTTGGTTGGAAACCGCCCGCAATGCCAAGCCCGAAGACTGGCCGACGGACAAGAAAAACCGCGTTTTTGGTATGGTCCGCGATCTCCGCCTCGGCCGAGTCAGCACCGAAGCCGGAATGGAACTCCTCGCCAACGAACCCAAGTCAATCGACCGCCTCCTCCACGCCCAAAACCTCATTCAACAAGCCGACCAGCACCACGAATCCTGGAAACGCATCTATCCCTATGCCCAGGCGGCCCTCGCCCGGGAGGACCTGGAGCTCGGTGCCACTATTCTCAACGGCCTCCTCAACACAATCCGCTCGGTCGGCAATGCCGAAACGACAGCAGCCCGCAACCTCCTCCGCAAGGCCTACGGAAAAATGGGAAGCCTGAGTGCGGACATTCCTGCCGACAGCCCCATCGCCCCCCTCTTGCAAATCATCCTCCACCGCCGCCTTGGGGAAGCCGAACTTGCCGAGCAGGCTTACTACGCGAACAAGGAACTCTTCGACAAACACCGTCATGAACTCCCGGTCAAACTCCTCCTCTTCGGAGCGAAGATTCACATCGCCCAAGGAACTCCAAAAGACCACGCACGAGCCGAGGACATCCTCCGCGGGTGGATGATCAAATTCGGTGAGTCCGAAAAGGTCGACATTCGCGACAAGTCCCGCGTCCAACTCCTCCTCGCCCGCAACTACCAAAGGGCAAGACAGTTCGATATCGCCCGTGCCGAATTCACGACCGTCCTGAACATCTACAAAGATCAACCCGAAGCCATCGAAGCCCGCTTTGGCATCGGTGAAACCTATATGGCGCAACGAGTCTATGACCAGGCCGGGGAAATATTCACCGACCTCTCGGAGAACCTCAATCCGGCAATCGCGATCCGCGCCAACTTCCTCCAGGGAGTCCTCGCGATCCGTCAGGACGACAACCAAGAAGCCCGCAGGATCTTCCTCACCATCCTTGAGCAAGCCCCCGATGCCGAGCTTGCCAACGAAACACTCTACAACCTCGCCGAAGTCTATGGGATCGAACAACGCTTTCTCACCCAACTCGAAACGCTCCGCACCGTCGGACGCCTCGGTCAGGAATCAAAGCTCTGGCACACCCCCGGCAAGGCCCTCTCGGTCGTGGTGCAAGACCCCGACCTCGGCATCAGCCGCGGTGACACCCGTATCCCGGTCGTCGTCCGCACCGAGCCTGGAAATGATCGCGAGGAATCCTTCCTCACCAGCGGAGGCGCAGGCAAAGGAATTTTCCTCACCGAATTCCCGACCATCCTCGGCGAAGCAAATGCCGGAGATGGCGTCCTCCAGGTCACCGGTGGCGACGTCATCACGGTGGACTACCCCGAGGAGTTCAAGAAGCAGTTCCAATTCGAATTCCTCAGCAACACCCGCCTGCGCATCGCCTCGGACGGATCGCTTGAAATCGCCAGCAGCGAGATCATCAACGAAGACGACGCGTCCTTCACCGACACCCTAAAAAAGGAAATTGCCGGCAATCAAGAAGAGCAATCACGCTCCGCATCCCGACCAAAGAATCAGGTCAAGCCCGGCAACTTGATCTACCTCCAGGTCAAGGACGGCGACCGCGACCTCACCACCGCCCAGGACAAGGTCAGCATCAAGCTCGCCTCCTCCAGTGGTGACGAGGTCCAACTCATGGTTGAGGAAGAGAGCCTTCACGGAGGAGTCTTTCTCGGCATGGCCCGCACCGGTGAACTTCCCGCAGGGGCCAAGGCCTCCGACTCCGCGCTCGACCACAGCCCGCTCATGGCAATCGACCATTCCCTCGACACCGCTTGGCGCAGCGAACCGGATGGCGCGGCCCCGAAGTCGCTCTCGGTCGACATGAAGGAACTCCGCCCGACCGAATCGATCATCCTGAGCTCCCCGCAGGCCGAACAAGAAGCTCCGGTCCGTATGCAAGTTCGCGGCAGCCACGACGGACGATTTTGGTTCAACCTCGCCGCCTTTCCTCCTGCAGACCCTGCACCCCCACTCAAATTCCCGGAGACCGGGATGCACCTCCGCGTTTACAAAACGCCCGCCAAGAACCTGCGAGAGAAGTATTCTTGGAAAGAGATTGTCGATCTGGTGCAAAAGGTCGAACCCAGCGAAGTCAAGAAGGTCGACACCCTTTCATGGCAAGCGCCCGAAGAAGGGACAGATGCTTACTTTCTCTTGTGGTCCGGCCCCTTCGTGCAAGAACGCGAGGGTGCCATCCGAATCGAAGTCTCCGGCCGCAACACCGCCGTCATGTTCAACGGACACCTCGAACTTCCCGTCGGCGTCGGGGAACAAAGTATCGACATCTTCGCTCCCCGTGGCGTGCATGACCTCACCATCCTCACCATCGCCAGCCCCGAGGTAAAGTCCGTTGAAGCTCGCCGGGCCCGCGAAAACCGACAGTCATCCGCCATCACAATCCGTCCCTTCGGCGCCGCCGACTTCGACCCCGGCACCGCCGCCGATATTCAAAGATTCACCCCCGCCCCACCTGCCGAAATCAAACAAGAAGAAAACCGCTGGACGCTCTCGATGCCGTCCCGCGAGCTCCGCTACCTCGATTTCGAATTCCTCGAATACCGCGGCGAGGCCATCGCGATCAACAATGTCGAGATCAACGGAGGCGGCAGTAAACATATGCCGCCAGCAGCCGACGTCATGGAACTCGCCAGCAACACGATCCTGGAACTGGCCCCGGGCGACACCGTCACTGTTTCCTACCTTGATGAACTCACCGCAGGAGCCGAACAACGCAACCGGCTCCTCACACAATCGCTCACCGCCACCTACTACAACGGAAAAATCACCCCGATCAGTTATGACTTTGCCCGCAATGGCGACGGATCGGTAAAAGGATCCCGCAAGGAACTCCTCCGCATCGAGCCCGGTGAACGGATCGTCGCCGAGGTGGTCGACTTCGATTTTGATATTGGGCTCGAACGGGATCAAGTCGAAGTCGAGTTACAGATCAATGCCGATCCGCCGCTCAAACTTACCGCCACCGAGACCGGGTCCTCAACCGGGATCTTCCTCGCCGAGATCGACACCGCCGCCGAAGCAGCCGACGGAAAGGTCGTCGTCAAACAAGGCGACAAGGTCTACCTACGCTACAAGGACACCCAGAACACCTTCCCCGGCCATGCCTTCTATCGTGAAACGATCGTCCTCCTCAACGAACCAACCGAAGCCCGCATCCAAATCGTGGACAGCGAGACGCCAGTGGAAGGAGCGCCCCGACTCATCCCGATCGATGGGCCCCGCCCCGACGACTACGTCAGCAAAGTCGAATACCGGCTCCCGCTCACCGTGGAGGTCATCGACCCTGATCAGGCCAAGGATTCGCGCAGCACGGTTCTAGTCGATGTCGTCACCAGCCAAGGACCCACAATCCAAGTACAATGCGTCCTCTCCCGCTCCTTTGCAGCCGCCGACGAATCGCTCGCGGAAGCCCGTAACCCTGCCCTCTTCGAAGGCCGCTTCGTCGGCCAAATCCCTCTCCTCCTCGGTGGTCTGGAAAGCGCGCCGATTGTCCCCGCCGACGGATCCTTACCCAGAGGAGGCCTCGGAAGAATCATCCTTCCAGTCGATGACGATCCGGAAGCAGTCCTCGACGATGGCTCCGACAAATCAACCGCCCCTCTCGCTGTCCTCAGCGTCATCGGTAGCGACACCTTCACCGCCCGCTACGCTGATGACTCTCGACCGGATGGCTCGCAGACCTCACTCAAAGCATCTGCCGCCCTCTTCTCAGCCGCCACCCTCCAGATCACCGATCAGGAGTATTTGGAACCCGCCGAGATCGCCCACGTCGGTAAAAAAATCTTCCTCCGCCTCGAAGACCCCGACCGCGATATTTCCAGCGAGCGGGACAAAGCCCTCATCCGCATCGTCACCGCCAGCGGCGAGGACGAAACCATCGAGCTTGAAGAAACCCTCACCCACAGCGGAGTCTTCAGCGCCTCCTTTCCGCTCCTCGCCCAGGCAAAACCCACCGCCGGAAACTTCGAGGGACGCATCGAAGCCTTCTTCGGGGATGAAATTACCGTCGGCTATCTCGACAACGTCCCGCAAAACCCGGACGGCCGACCCATCATCGAACGGATGATCCCGGTCGCGGTCGGCACCAATGGCGTCATGGCTGCCTTCAGCAAAGTTTACAAAGACGAGGAACTCGCCATCCAGACCCAGTTCCACATTGCCGAAAGCTACTTCGAGCTCTTCAAGAGCCACCGCAGGCTCAAGCACGACGAGGAAGCCGCCGCCGACCTAGCCTCCGGCCGTCGGATCCTCCGCGAACTCAAAGACGATTACCCAAATCCCAAATACGCCCCGCGCGTTTCCTACCTCCTCGGTCAGTTCGCCCAAGAAATGGAAGCTTGGGACGAAGCAATCGCGGCCTACGGATCCATCGTCCGAAACCACCCCGGCCACAACCTCGCCCCCGATTCCCAATACAAACTCGGCCAATGCCACGAGGAAGCAGGGGAACTCGACGAAGCCCTCGAAGCCTACGTCACCCTCGCCGGCACCTACCCCAAAAGCCCCCTCATCGCCAACGTCATGCTCCGTATCAATGAGCACTTCTACGTGAAGGAAGATTACGCAGTGGCCGCCTCGGTCGGCTCAAAATTCCTCGAGCGTTTCCCGAACCACGAATGGACCCCCAAGATGGCCTTCCGCATCGGCCAGTGCCACTACAAGCTCGAGGACTTCGTGAAAGGCGGGAAATCATTCGACGCCTTTGCCAAGCGCTTCCCGGAGCAGAAACTCACCGCCCAAGCCCTCTTCTGGGCCGGCGAAAGCTACCGCATGGGCAAGGACATCCCCAACGCCTTCCGCCGCTACAACCGCTGCCGCTGGGACTTCCCCGAAAGCGATGCCGCCAAATACTCCCGTGGCCGTCTTGCTCTTCCCGAGCTCTTAGCTCAGTTTGAAAAAGAAGCAAATCTCGACGAATGAGACACTTCCAGAGGCCTGTGACAAACACGCAATGTATCAATATTTAAAATACTCTCTCTTCTCCGCATTGTGCGTCACATTTATTCCGTCGTGCGGATATGATTATGACAGCAAAAAAGTGAAAGTTCACCGTGGAGGAATTTTTCAAACAGGCCTCAATCGGCATTACACCCTTGAGAAAGTTTCAAGGGAATCAATTACTATCCGGGGAGTCGGAAAAGACTCAAGCTATGATAGGGCACTCTCCACTGCCGGCAGGTTTGGAAAAGGAGAACCTTTCAATCTCGGTAACAATGAATCACTTCAAATTCTTTCCGTTGATCCTGTTAGCCAATCAGCTGACCTTCAATTAATTTGGCTTGATTCCGTTGGATTCTTAACCCTGCCACCATTCTAAAGACGCAAGTCCCCTCATTCCCTTTATCAAAATGAATCCTCTCGCCAACACCAGCTTCCTCGACACTGGCGCACTCAAGCTCCTCCTCGAAGGCGGCCTCTTCATGTGGCCCCTCCTCGTGCTCCTCGTCCTCGCCATCGCGGTCATCATCGAACGCTATCGCAGCCTCAAGCTCCTCGAAACCGACGCCAGCGAACTCCGCGAAAAAGTCGTCACCCTCCTCTCCGAGGACAGAGTCGAGGAATCGCTCCAACTCTGCGATGCCGCCCGTGGCCCCGTTCCCGCCGTCCTCTCCAGCGGACTTCGCAAATACCTCGTCCTCCGCCGCCTCAACTACGATCAGGCCCAGATGGAACAACAGGTCATCAAGAGCATGGAAAACTACGGCGTGAACATCGTCGCCGCCCTTGAGAAGCACCTCCCCATCCTCGCCACGATCGCCTCAGTCGCCCCCATGCTCGGCTTCCTTGGCACGGTACAGGGAATGATTGTCGCCTTCGGGGACATCGAGGCCAACATCGGCACTCAGAACATCGTGCAGGCTGCCGCCTCCGGGATCCGCGTCGCCCTCCTCACCACTGCCTTCGGGCTCATCGTTGGCATCCCCGCCTACATGGCCTTCAACTACTTCACCGGCGTCATCAACGACTTCGTCCTCCAAGTGGAATCTTCCGCCGCCGAGCTCATCGAAGTCGTCACCCTCCGCCTCACTCTCGACAAAGGCTCTTCATGAAACTGAAACGCGGCAAGATGCTCATCGATCCGCCGGCCAGCGCCAGCTCGGATATCGCCTTCATCCTCATCATCTTCTTCCTCGTCTGCGCCGCCGTGCAGCCGGAGACCGGCCTCGCTCAAGTCCTTCCGAAAACCGAAGAGAAAAAGGAACAGCAAGAACAGAGCAAAAACATCGAGGTCTCCATCACACCCACCAGCATCGTCTTGGACGGCAGCCCGCTCCAACTCCCCGAGTTCACCCAACGCCTCAACGCCGCCCTCCAAAAAAAGACCCGCGAAACCGACCGGGTCGTCGTCGTGAAAAGCGCGCCCAATACGCCCTACCCGATCTGGATCCGCGTCTCCCAAGTCATCGAACAAGCCGGAGGCATCCTCACTCTCGAACTGGAATCCAAACGCACCATCACCGTCGAATGAAACTTCCCCGCAAAAAACTGACGGCCTCAGTGCCAGCATTCGCAATGGGCGACATCGGCTTCCTGCTCCTCATCTTCTTCGTCATCCTCGCTCGCGCCCAGGACGACAGCCACATTCAGTGGCAACCCGCCAAGCTCGCCGACATCAAAATGGCCGCCGCACCCCTCGCCTCTGTCGCTATCGACTCCGGCTACAAGACCTACCTCGACGGTAAGGAGATCTCTCCGGACGAACTCTCCGCCGCCCTCACCAAGCTCCTCGGCGACGCCCCCTCCGGCCAACGTAACGTCTTCCTCAAAGTCCACAAAGAGGCCCAAGCCTCCCACTTCGAACCCGTCATCGCCGCCATCAGTGAAGCCGGTGGCGATCTCGTTCACATCCTCGAACCCGAAGAAACTTCTCCCAAACGATGAAAGGCCAATCAAAAAAAACCGACGCCTCACGTGAGTCCATGGCCAGCACCAAGGCCGACCTTCGCGAGCTCAAAACCAACTCCAATGCCACCGTCCAGGAACTGCAGGAGTTCTTGCGTCAGCTCCGAGGAAAAAGCCCTCAAGAAATGCTCGGAGTCGTCGCCTCCAGCCAGCTCTTCCGCGCCACCATCCTTTCTATCATTCTCGTCACCGGAACCATCTTCGCCCTCACTGCTTTCCCCTACTTCCTGGGAGAAGAACCCACACCTGCCCCCGAGTCCGTTGCCGAGGCAATCTCCGCCCCACCGACGCCAGCCCCTCCCGTCACTGACCCAAAACCCACCGACCCCGCAAAACCAGTCAACCTGGCCCCCCTCGGCGTCAACGACCAGCTCCCCGCTCCCCCGAACACGAATCCCCTCGAGGACAAAGGAGATAATTTCTTGAAGGATCTGGAGTAGCCGGAATTCGCGATCTGCCACCCGGATGCTCACTCAATCGAAACGCCCCATCCTACTGACCGGAGTCTACGCGGTCCTCTGGTGTCTGCTTTGGATCGATGCCCATGCCTGGTTCCGACTGGGGATGTGGACCCTCACAATCGGATTCCTCTCCGCCCTCCCGCTCTGCTCCTACTGGATCCGCCGCCAGCGTCATGCCACCGCTGTCGTCCGCCGCGCCGTCCTCAGCGTTTGCTACCTCCCCCTCTGGCAACTCCTCGCCCATCTCCCCCTCCTCAACTTCTCCTACTCCCTCGCCGCCTCCCTGATCCAATTCGGCACCGCCGGAGCCTTCTTCCTCGGGCTGGCCTGGGCCGTCTGGTGGATCGACCGCGAAACAAAACGCGCGCCGGAACCAAGCAAAACAAATACCAAAAAGCGCACTTGGGACCCTCGCCAACTCGTGGCCTGGTATTTTGGCAACAAGAACAACAAGCTTCGCCAATCCCTCTTCACCCTCCTCACCTACACTGTCATCTTCGGCATCATGGCCCTCATCCTGACCCGGCTCTCTGGCTGCAGCCTCTACGAATCGCCACTCGGCGGAGGCGAAGAGACCCAGCTCAAGCAGATCGTCAAAATCCAAAAGGTCATCGATAAGAAATATGTCATCAACCCCTACAGCAGCGTCCTTTTCAATCCACCACCGATCGATGACGTCAAACTGGAAGTCCTCGAAGTCACCGAGCACCTCTACAAAATCGGCCAAGGAAAAGGCGATGGCGCCGGCTTCTCCGCTGGCACCACCCGAGGAAAAGTCCGCTTCATCCGTTTGAAATACGACGGCGGCGACTGGGAACAAGACATGGACCGTGGCTCCGACTTGAACCTCCTCACCGAATACGGAGTCCGCACCGGCCACCCCGTCAGCGACCGACCCGAGCCCATGGAAATCGGTCGCCTCAAAAGCTTCCCGGCCCGCAAAAGCCCGCCCATGGTCTACATGACCGGCCAGCAAAACATCAACCTGAGCGCCAAGGAACTCAAAATCATGCGCAGCTACCTCCTCGAGCACCACGGCATGCTTTTCGGCGACAACGGCGGGAGCTCCGGTTGGGAAGGACAGTTCGTTTCCATGATGCAAAAGGTCCTCCCCAGAATCGAGCCAATCTCCGTCTACCTCGACCACACCATCCACCGCATTCCCTACCCGCTGCCCCGCCTCCCCATCGTCGCTCCCCACGGTCGCTCCAGCGCCCTCGGTTGGGTCGTGAACGGCCGACTCGTGGCCTATTATCATCCCGGCGATATTGGAGACGCCTGGGCCGACGGCCATTCCGGCGTCCCGCGCGAAGTCTGGGAATCCAGCTACCAACTCGGAGTCAACATCATCTACTACGCCCACGCCGAGTACAACAAATGGCTCGAAGCGACCAAGAAGTAACCCACCAAACCCAACTCCCATACCCCAACGGGGTGCCGTATTTGACTCATTGGAATGCTGCCCGATTATCAGAAATCAGCGTGACACCTGAACCCCTCGGGTAAATGCTCCTACCTCCCCCTATTCAAGTGCCAATCGTCCTAAAATGAAGACACCTCGCCCACGCCTTTTATTCCTCGTTCTCATCCTCTTTACGGCCTTCTCTTCCTTGAGCCACGCGGCCCTCTCCACCCTGCAGCAAATCGAAGTCGCGACCTTCGAAAAGATGCGCGACGTGGAACGCTACCAGATCAAGATTGCCGAAAAGCATTTCCTCGCCGGCAAATTTAAAATCGCCCTCGCCGAGTACGAGAAGTTCCTCACTCTCTACGAAAAAAGCCCCGGCGCGCCCTATGCCCAGTTGATGTGGAGCCACACCATGATGAACCTGAAAAAGCCCAAGACCGCGCTGCGGGATGGCTTCCAATCAGTCATCGACTACTGGCCAGAGTCCCATGAAGCAACCATCGCAGCCTACTGCATGGGCGATTCCTACCGCACCATGGGCGAGGTCAAAAGCGCCCAAAAGGCCTTCCGCTTTCTCATCATGGAATACCCCGATCACGAGATCGCGGTCCGCTCCCGCACCGACCTCCTCCACTACGCCCGACTCCATCAGGACATGGAGGAACGCCTCTCGCTTCTCAACCAACTCACCTTCGGAGTGAAGCGCACCGACGCCGCCAAAGAGACCTGTATCAAAGCGGCCCACGAACTCGCCGAACTCCATTGTTTTGCCCAGAAACTCGCGGATGGTAAAAAGGCCCTCGCCACCACCTACGCCGGTCCAGCCCTCTTTGACCAAGTCTGCAACCTCTCCGCCAAAACCGTCCAACACCTCCTCAAGGAGCCCAAGACCAGGCCCGCCGCCCTCAAGCTCGGCGGCCAACTCCTCGCCACCCTCCGCGCCGAAACCCTCGTCCGTCCCGAGCTCGCCAAGGACCTCCTCTACCGAGTCGCCGAACTTCACGGCACCCTCGGACGCCCCAGCGACACCTGGACGGTCTATGAGGAAATCGGCAAACGCTTTGGCGTCGAGGACGGACTCCGCAGTCGACAAGCCACCTGGTTCCTCGCCCGAGAAAAACGCGACCAAGCCCGGCGCATCTACGGCGAATTCGACGACAAGGTCACCGGCCAAAAAGCGATCGCCGAAATGTATCTCGAAGAAGGCAAGATCAACGAAGCGATCGAAGTCTACCGCCACCTCCTCGAAATCGACGGCGACCACTCCGGCGACTACTTCTGGTCCATTGCCGGGTGCTACGAAAAACTCTCCGACTGGAAAAAAGCGATCGCCAGCTACCGCCAAGTCGACCGCTTTCCGGCCAACTACTTCGCCATCGCCAAATGCCACCGCCGCCTCGGCGAACAAAAGGAAGCGATCATCCTCTACAGCCAATGCAAAATCGTCAAAAGATCCGCCCCGGAGGCGACTCTGCAAATCGGCTTCACCTACGAGGAAGCCAAGGACAAGGAAAAGGCCATCCGCACCTTCCAACTCACCTGCAAACGCTACCCGAAGTCCTCCCAAGCCAGCAAAGCCCACTCGCACCTCCAGAACAAATACAACATCAACGTCACCCTCGGCGGAACCGAGGAAGAGTAGCGCAGCGGCGCACTTGGGCATGGACCCGAAGACCACGCCGTTGCTCAACGGTAATCCGGAATGCCGACGGCACAACGAAGCTACAGAAGAACGTGTGGATTTCTTCCATCACCCCCCTTTCTCCCCTCTCCGATTCCTTCAACTGCGACCTTAAGCGATCCACCCAAAAAGAAAATTCCTAGCAGTCCAAAAGCAATTTCCTAGCAGTCTCGGGTTCGGCATCTGGGGCTGGAGTCTCGGAGCCTGACACGC
>JAPKDJ010000088.1 GCA_026421245.1 Akkermansiaceae bacterium
ATCCACCAGCACGCTCTTAAATCGGGGTCCCATCCAAAGGGCCCCCGGCGTTCCTGCTGCTTGCTGCTTGCTGAACCAACGGCTAAACCGCTCCTTGAAACGTTGAAAGACCTCCTTCTCTAGGTTCCCAAAGAGAAATTCTCCGCTCACCGTCCGCGACATGACATGGTAGCAAGCGCTCCCCTTCTCCGGCTTGATCCGTCGCCGACTCACACCCCCCTTCGGCCGCTGAGCCTGCCCCAAATTTTTCCTCGTTTTTACCTCTGCCAGCTCCAGCGGAAACCACTCCTTCTTCGCGGCGGTTTCCTTGATTTTACAGGATTGGGGTGGCCTGATTGAGAGGCGGCGAGGGCGCCGCGGCTCCTTTTCCTTATTGGCACGCCTCGCATTCTTCGCCGTTTATCATGGCTTCGATGCTGCAGGCTTGGGCTTGTTCGGGAGTGAAGGTTTTTTTCTCGGCGGCTTGGACGACGGTAGATTTTTCAATATCTGATCCTTGGCGAGCTCTCAAATAATAGGTGGTTTTTAGGCCGGTGTGCCAGGCGTGGCGATACATGTGGCTGAGGGACTTGAGGTCGGGCTTGGAGAGGAAGAGGTTGACGCTCTGGCTCTGGTCGATCCACTTTTGGCGGCGTGCGGCGGCGTCAATGATGGCTTCGTAGCCGACTTCGAAGACGGTTTTGTGCTTGGCTTTGAGGTGGTCGGGGATGCCCTCGATGTCGGCGAGTTCGCCGTTGAAATATTTGAGCTGGTCGATCATTTCATCGCTCCAGAGGCCTTCCTTTTTGAGGTCATTGACGAGGACGGCGTTGAGGACGGTGAAGTCGCCGCCGAGGTTGCTCTTGACGAAGAGGTTGGTGTAGTTCGGCTCGATGCAGGGGGTGGTGCCCATGATGTTGCTGATGGTGGCGGTCGGCGCGATGGCGAGGACGTTGGAGTTGCGCATGCCGTTTTGGGCGATCGCTTCTCTGACGGGACGCCAGTCCATTTTGCCGCCCCGGGGAACGTCGATTTTGGTGCCGCGCTCGTCTTCGAGGGTGTCGACGGTGTCCTGCGGGAGGATGCCGCGATCCCATTTGGAGCCTTTGTAGCTGTTATAGTTACCGCGCTCGGCGGCGAGTTCGCTACTGGCGCCGTAGGCGTAGTAGGCGATGGCTTCCATGAATTCGTCGTTGAAGTCAACGGCGGCATTGGAGGCGAACTGGAGGTTTTTTTTGAAGAGGGCATTCTGCAGGCCCATGACGCCGAGGCCGATGGGGCGGTGGCGGGAGTTGGCGGTTTTAGCGGCGTCCGTAGGGTAGAAGTTGATGTCGATGACGTTATCGAGCGCGCGGATGGCGACGGTGACAGTCTCGCGGAGCATGTCGTGATCGAGCATGCCGTCATTGGTGATGTGGGTATCAAGGACGACGGAGCCGAGATTACAGACGGCGGTTTCTTCGTCCGAGGTGTTGAGGGTGATCTCGGTGCAGAGGTTACTGGAGTGAATGACGCCGGCGTGGTCTTGGGGGCTGCGGAGGTTGCAGGGGTCCTTAAAGGTGATCCAGGGGTGACCGGTTTCGAAGATCATCTTGAGCATTTTTTTCCAGAGCTCGATCGCTTCGACTTTACGGGACCAGATTTTCCCTTCTCCGGCCATTTTCTCGTATTCGAGATAGCGTTGTTCGAAGGCCTTTCCGTAGAGGTCGTGGAGATCGGGGCATTCGTTGGAGCGAAGGAGGGTCCAGGGTTGGCGGGCTTCCATGCGCTTCATGAAGAGGTCGGGCACCCAGTTGGCGGTGTTCATGTCGTGGGCGCGACGGCGCTCGTCCCCGGTATTGACGCGGAGCTCGAGGAAGTCCTCGATATCGTTGTGCCAGGTTTCGAGGTAGGCGCAGCCGGAGCCACGGCGTTTTCCGCCTTGGTTGACAGCGATGAGCTGGTCGTTGTGAAGTTTGAGGAATGGGATGACGCCTTGGGATTCGCCATTGGTTCCCTGAATGTAGCCACCGGTGCCGCGGACGGCGGTCCAGGAGCCCCCGAGTCCGCCGGCCCACTTGGAGAGGTAGGCGTTTTCGGCGATGCCACGCTGCATGATGGACTCGATGGAATCATCGACCTTGTAGAGGTAGCAGGAGGAGAGCTGGCTGTGGAGGGTGCCGGAGTTGAAGAGGGTGGGCGTGGAGGAGCAGAATTTGCGGCCTTTGTAGAGGTTGTAGAGGCGTATGACCCAGTCTTCGGCGTTGGTTTTCTCGGCTTTAAAGAGGCCCATGGAGACACGCATCCAGAAGAACTGAGGCGTTTCCATGCGGCGGGATTTTTTGCCGGTTTTGTCGACCTGGAGGTAGCGATCGTAGAGGGTGGAGATGCCGAGAAAGTCGAAGTCGAGGTCGGCGGAGGGATCGAGGGCGTCGGCGAGGCAGTCGAGGTCGTATTTGTCGAGGATGTCCTGGCTGAGGCGCTTGATTTTGACGCCGTGGAGGAGGTAGGACTTGAAATTCTGCTTGTGGGCTTCCTTGAGCGACTCGATGCCATCGGTCTGAATATTCCAAGGGAGGACTTCCTCGTAGATGTAGGAAAGCAGAATGCGGCCGGCGAACTTTGACATGTCGGCGTCCTTCTCGAGGAGGGTCTTGGAGTTGAGGATAATGGTTTTTTTGAGGTCCTCGGCGGAGATCTCGGTGCCGATGGAGCGGCGGAGTTCGTGCTCGATCTCTTCCTCGGTCATGGAGAGCTTGAGGCCGATCATGGCGAACTGGATGCGCTTCTTGAGTTCAGTGCCGTCCCAGAAGTTGGACTGGCCGTCATCGGTGGTGACGGTGACGAAGGATTCCTGGGCGGGGTCCTCGACTTCGATGGGGTTGTCGAGGCGGAGGCGGGCGCGCTCGTCGCGGTAGCGGACGTAGTGAGCGGCAACTTTGAAGAAGCCCTGACGCATGAGCTCCTCCTGAACGAGGTCTTGGACGTCTTCGATGTGGACGAAGGCCTGGTCGCCGAGACGGACGGCGTCGGTGACGGCATGGGCGATGCTTTGAGCGCCCTCGGTGTTTTCCTTGACGGTGAGGAAGGCGCGGGAGACAGCCTGCTCGATCTTGGTCTCGGACCAGGGAACGACGTTGCCATTGCGTCGGATGAGGCGGACGGGCATGGCGTGAGGCTCGTCGGTGACGGAGATTTCGCCCTTGAGATCGAGGGAGCGCTGGAAGACGAGGGATTTGGCGACGTCGTGGGCGTCGTTTTCGATGAGGGCCTTCTCGATGAGGAGGTAGAGGTCGTTTTGGGAGAGCTTGAGTTGGCCGCCGCGCTGGACCTGCTGCATGAGGGAGGCGGAGACACGCTGGGCGACGCTGCTGACAAAGGAGCGGTTTTTTTCGGAGAAGATGGAGTCCTCGGGCTCGTTGCGGGAGATGAGAAGGTTGGTGAGGGAGCGGCCAATGGCTTCGGCGACGTCTGAGAGGGAGAAGATTTCGTCGGTCCCAGCGCGGGTGACGGTGATTTCGGGGATGGGAGCGCGTTGGTCGGTGGCAAGAGTTTCGCGCCAAGCGTATGGGCTGACGGAGGTGGCGCGGTTCGCAACGGTTTCTTTGAGCGCTTGGTCTTCGGTTAGGGATAGGGAGCGGTACATTTTATTTAAAGAAGGGCGTGTGTTTGGAAAGTAAGAATGGATGGTTGGAGCGGAGGAAAGTTTGCTCGGTGACAGTTAAGCGAGAGGCCCGTTTCTAAACTTCAAGGTCTTGGAGCATCGCGCTGGTCGGGACTGAAGCCTCGCAAACTGAGGGCAACGAATTACAGATCATCATCTGAATAACCCGTGTCTTCGAGGGCCGAGGCTTTTTGGTATTCGGTGACTTTGCCCTCAAAGAAGTTTTGCTCCTTTTTGAGGTCGATGGCTTCGGAGAGCCATGGGAAGGGGTTTTCGGTGTTGCCTCCTTGGAGGGGCTCGAGGCGGCAGTTGACGAGGCGGCGATCGGAGATGTAGTCGATATATTGTTCGAACTCGGCAACGGAGAGGCCGACGGAGTTGACGGGGAGGCAGTCCTTGATGAAGTCTTTTTCAAGGCGGACGCCTTCGGCCATGGTCTGGCGGAGATCCTCCTTGAACTCGGGAGTCATGATCTCCGGGTTCTCGGTGGTGAGGGAGTTGAGAAGGTTACGGAAGACCTCGATGTGGTTTGATTCGTCGCGCAGAGTGTAGCGGAACATCTGGCCGATGCCGGGGAATTTGTTCTGGCGGTAGAGGCTGAGGATCATGCCGAAGAGGCCGTAGAACTGGGTGCCTTCCATGACCTGACCGAAGAGGAAGATATTCATTGCGAGGGCCTGCTTGTTTTCGAGGAGAGTGAGGTCGACGTCGCGGCGGAGGGCGCGGGAGTTGGAGACGACAAAGTTGTTCTTGGCCTTGATGGTGGAGATGTCCTCAAACATGGCCTCACATTCGTGCGGGTTGATGCCGAGAGAGGAAATCATGTAGACAAGGGAGTCGGCGTGGATGTTTTCCTCGTGGGCGTGGCGGCCGAGGACGAGCTTGAGCTCGGGCGCGGTAACGAGTTCACGGACGACGTGGAGGATGTTGTCTCCGACGATTCCTTCAGCGGCGGAGAAGTAGCCGATGCCCATTTTAATGATCCAGCGTTCGACGTCGGAGATTTCACTCCCTTGCCACTGCTGAATGTCGGTCTGCATCTGAATGTCTTCGGGTTCCCAGTGGTTGCCCTTCATAGTCTTGTAAAGATCGTAGGCCCACTGGTACTTCAGAGGGAGGATGTTGAAAAACATGGTGTCGCGGCCATTGATGACGGCTTTGGCGGCGATAGCGGCGTCGGCTTTTTCTTTATCGAGGACGAAAGTGCGTTCGCCGAGAGTAATTGTTGTGGTGTCAGACATGGTAAGGTTCAGGGCGAATTTCTAAGCATCTACTTTGAGGAAGTTGATAATCAGCGAGTCGAGTCGAGCGAGGCTGAAGACTAAGGGAAATGACCTGCTTCCGGCAAGGGTTTTCTGCTCATGTGGTATGAACAAATTATTCGCAATACAACATGTTGTGGTCGAGTAGATTTTTTGGCAATTGGTTGAAAGGAACAAAAACGAGGACTTTCTTGCTCTATCAATAAAAACGGACCGGCTTTGTGCTGCAGCCGGAATCATGCGGCCACTTCGCTTGGGTCTGTAAAAAATGTAATTTTGTTGAATCCCGAGAATGAGATTGCGAATATTAAAAAAGCACGGTCCGAGAAAGGATCGAGGGCCGGCAAAAGAGGAGGAATGTCGGTAGCCACAGGGATGAAAATTTTATTCCACCAAACTATTGAAAGAAATCTAGGGGCAAGAACGGGATAGGATTGAACGCGGAACTACTCAATGGGCGCCTCCGGCAACCTTATTTCAAAAAGGAAGCCAGATTTCGCATCGAAAGCAGGTTGCCGGAGGTCCCCTCAAGAGCATGCGCACCTATGCATTATGACAGCCCTGAAGGTGGTCATTGACGAGGCCCATGGCTTGCATGAAGGCGTAGCAGGTGGTGGGCCCAACGAAGGTCCAGCCCCGCTTTTTGAGGTCCTTGCTGAGTGCGGTCGATTCCTCGGTTTTAGTGAGCTCCATGGCCTTTTTGAAGGTGAGCGCACCTTTGCGGGGCTTGGGCTGGAAACTCTTAAAGTAGCTATGGAGGTCCTTGAATTCGGTGAGAAGCTCAAGCGCGCGGTGGGCGTTATTGATGGTGGAGAGAATTTTGCCCCGATGGCGGACGATCCCGGCGTCGAGAACGAGGCGTTCGACGTCGGTGTCGTCGAAATTTGCGACTTTGTGGAAGTCAAAGTTGGCAAAGCCGGCTCGGAAGTTTTCGCGTTTGCGGAGAATGGTGAGCCAGGAGAGACCGGCCTGAAATCCTTCGAGGCAGATCTTTTCGAAGAGGCGGAAATTATCGCTGACTCTCCGTCCCCATTCTTTGTCGTGGTAGCGGAGGTATTCTTCATCATCGCCGCACCACCAGCAGCGGGTTTTTCCGTCAGGGCCAGTGATGAGGCCGTTTTTTGGAAGGTTCATGAGAAGGAGAGTTTACGGTCGAGGGAGCGGTATTGGATGGCTTCAAGAACATGGTCCGGGCCCAGATCCTCTGCTCCGGCGAGGTCGGCAATGGTACGGGCGACTTTGAGAATGCGGTCGTGGGCGCGGGCGGAGAAGTTGAGTTGCTCCATGGCCTGTTCAAGGAGCATGGAGCATTCTTCCGAGACGACGCAGTGTTGGCGCATGATCTTGGGGCCCATGTCGGAGTTGGTGCGGGTCATGGGAAGGTCGAAAAATCGGGATTTTTGAAGATTGCGACAGTTCATGACGCGTTGGCGAACGGTGGCAGAAGATTCGGATTCCTCGTTGGATGTGAGTTGTTTATAGTCAATGAGGGGGACTTCGACGTGGAGATCGATGCGGTCGAGGAGAGGGCCGGAAATCTTGGCGCGATAGGATTCAACTTGGCGCGGACTGCAGCGGCACTGACGGACAGGATCTCCATAAAACCCACAAGGGCAGGGATTTAGAGCAGCGACGAGGAGAAAACGGGTTTGAAATTTCAAGGTGCCGGCGGCGCGGGAGATGGTCACTTCGCCATCTTCGAGAGGTTGGCGGAGGACCTCGAGAGTGGAGCGACGGTATTCAGGGAGCTCGTCAAGAAAAAGAACCCCGTTGTGGGCGAGAGAGATTTCACCAGGCCCGGGGTTGGCGCCGCCGCCGAGGAGGCCGACATCGGAAATAGTGTGGTGAGGCGAGCGAAAAGGGCGACCGGAGACCAGCCCTTCGCGGGCATCGAGGAGGCCGGCGACCGAGTGGATGCGCGTAGTTTCGATCGCTTCCTGCTCGACCATATCAGGCATGATGGAGGGCATGCGCTTGGCCAGCATCGACTTTCCGGTACCAGGAGGGCCAACCATGAGAATGTTGTGCCCACCGGCGGCGGCGATTTCGAGGGCACGCTTGACATTATGCTGGCCTTTGACTTCGTCGAAATCGGCGGCGTGTTCGCGATCATTGGATTGAACGAGTTTGGGACGGGGCTCCGGCGGTCGCGGGTCCTGACCGGTCACGAATTGCCACGCTTCATGGAGGGATTTGAGACCATAGACTTCAAGTTCGGAAACCATGGCTGCTTCGCGAGCGTTGGCAGCGGGTAAGAGAAGGCGACGGCGGCCCGCGGCTTTGGCTCCGAGAGCGATGGAGAGGGCTCCTTTGACCGGCCGAAGGGTGCCATCGAGGGCGAGTTCCCCGACGATCATGAGATCGTTTGCTTGAGGAAGGGCCTCCTCTTCCTTGCAGGCAATCATGGCAAGGGCGATGGGAAGATCGAAAGACGGGCCTTCTTTTTTGAGATCAGCAGGGGCGAGATTGACGGTATGAACGCCATAGGTGAAGTCCATGGCCGAGGCGAGGATGGCGGTGGTGACGCGGTCACCTGATTCCCGGACGGCGGCGTCAGGGAGACCGACGATGTTGATGCGGCCGGCATTGTTGCCATCGGCTTCGCGGGCGGAGACCTCCACTTCCACTTCGACGGCCTCGACTCCCCGCAATGCGGCACTGTAAATTTTGGAAATCACGGAGATGATTTTTACTGTTCGAAAGACCAGTCGTCACGCTTTTGTTTTGCGGAGTTTGATCGTGGCGAGAAATCAGCCTATGCTCGTGGCGTGCTACAGATCGTCTTTAACGAAATCAGTGCGGCTGAGATTTCCCAGCTCGACACTCTCCAACAGCTTGGGCTCCTCGATGAGTTCAAGGTGACAGCGGATGATTTGGAGCATCTGGACGACGAGCGCTTTGGAAAAATCGAGCGGGACGGGAAAACCCTCTATCGTTTTCGGACCCAGGACTGGCGTTTTTACTTTGAAGTCGCGAAGCAACAGGTGGTGGTGCATCGCGTGCTGCACCGGGGAACGTTTTCGGATTTTCTTTTCCGGTCGAAGTTGCCGTTGGGCGAAGATGAAGCACTGGCGGAGTCGAAGCACTTTTGGAACCTCATTGATGAGGGAAGACAGGCGCGGGGGAGCTGATGGCGGAGGCATGGAGGCCGCACATCCATCCCGATGGGAGGCCAAGACCAACGACGGGACAATCAAGGTTCACGATCAGGACGGGATGATCCTTCCGTCTTGTGAAACCTCTCTGTCAGTCACTGAAAGCTAGCACTATGTTAGCATGAAGGAGCGAAAAATGCTCCCACCCTTATAGAATCAAGTGGTACGGGATGACGGACTCGAACCGCCGACATACTCGGTGTAAACGAGTCGCTCTACCAACTGAGCTAATCCCGCCACGTCCACTTGCGTGCGGGGGGAATTTAGGAGGAAAGCGGGAAGAAGATCAAGTGATTTGCGTACTTGTATGAAGTTCGGTTCGGTGGTTGGTTCCGCGCGCGATGCATTTGCGGTTTACGGACGAGGAACTATCCACCTTGGTGGAGATGGTGAGTCTGTCGACCGAAATGGCGAATTTGAATCCCAACGACGAGGGGAATACCGGTTTTTCTAGGTTTGAGGCGATCGAGAACAAGATCTTGGAAGCTGCGAAGAATACCGGGATGGGAGAGATCATCGAGTACGACATGGAGCGCGGGAAGAACCGGGTGACGGAAAAATTCCAGGAATCATCGTTCTTTCAGAAGTGTTTCGATGAGTTCCGCAATGCGGTTTTTTGGGAGGAACTGATGATTCGATTGACCGAACGGGACCTCGTTCGGGAGATGGGACAGGCTGCGTATCTCTCGATGAATGATGAAGATCGGCGACGGAAATCCGAACCACTGGAGAAGCGGTACTGGGAAAAATTTCAAAAGGAGGGTATGAATCCACTTTTCTGGATTGATCGCAATGAAGATGCCTAAGAACCTCCCAGCATGATTTCACGGCGAAAGATCTTTTACCCCATCTCAGATTCGCTGCGAAACTACCTCGCCCACTACGGGCGACTTTCGGAAGTCCCGCTGGTTTACGACGAACTGCTGAGATTCACGGGGTCGATTCCCTACGAAAACCCGGCCGGTGACGAAACGCTCTGGCTGGAGGTGATGTACCCGCCAGAGGTGATGGCGGAGCTACGGCCGAAGCTGACGAAGATTTACGCCATGCTGAAAATCGGCGGTGATCTAAGTTTGGCGGAGCACCTTTCGGTGGACCGGATTGATTTTGGGGAGTTTGGAAACTCCCGGCCGTTTCGCATTCGTATTACCAATCTTTTTAACGGTAACTCGGATTACTACTACGTGAAGCATGCCGATGCCTCGCGACTCTTTGGGCTGGAATTGGAGCACATTCTTTCGCCCAACCGCATCAACTACCTTGTCAATGGCAACACGCTGATCGAGGAGCACATTGCCGGGGTGCCGGGCGATGTCTTTATTCGTGACTACATGGATGAACCCGCCCTGAACCATGTGCGAATCGCCAAGGAGTTCGTGAAATTTGGCGAGCGCTGCTTTGTGCGATTGCTTGGGGATATGCGAACGGTGAATTACGTCGTGGATATCACGCCGGACTTTGAGGAAGTGCAATACCGGGTGAGACCGATTGACTTCGATCAACAATCCTACGAGGGCCGTTTGCCAGTCTATCGGGCCCATATGTTCCCGGACAACCGCCCGGTCGAAGATTTGGTGCGAACCCACCTCAACAACCAGACGATCATGCAGTATCGCGCCGAGGAGCATTTGCAAATGTCCCGCCGGGCAAAAGTCGAGCGCAACCGGCTCAAGGCAGTGCTCACGGTGATGAATCGCACCACGCTCGCTCCGCACGAACACGTGGTGACCCTGCGAGACTTTATGGTCGAGCGCTACGGTTCACATGCTTTCGAAGCATGCGAATCGATGGGTGCGCTGACCGCGATCCACCTTCAAAAAGTCCTCAATCTTACTCCACCGCGAAGGTAACGTAGGTGTCTTTTTCTCCGAGCTTTTCCATGTCGGCCATCCAAGTCATCTTGAAGGAATTGTAGAGGGGACCTTTGGTCACGACATCAATGCGACCCGCCTTTTCGGAACCATTCTCGATGGTAAACTTCTTCCCCATAATACCATCGGATTTCACCTCGAGCTCGCTGGCGCCATCCTGGAGGAATTTCTCTCCGGTAATGTTGTCGTCGACGTCGTCAAACTTCACGCGAACTTTCTTCCCGTCCTTTAAGCGAACGCCACGGATGTAGTCTCCTCCGACTTTCTTCCTAAGCTCGCGCTTGTCAGGTTTTTCGTTGAAACGATAAAGACGGGGAAGGACAAACTCCATCCCGATACGAATATTGTTCCCGCTCTTTTTTTCGAGAAGCTTGGGCTTCACCACGACCTTGCCCCGGGAGACGACCTGGGTCCACTCCACCTTGGTGTCGCCCGTGACAGTGGTGACCACAACAACAGGATTTTTTGGGTCGAGACCTTTCTCGTTTTCACTGCTCAATCCACCCTCCTGAAGAAATTTACGGCGAACCCACCTGCCCTTGATTTCCTCCTCAACGACGTAGTGGATCGAGACCTCCTTGTGGCCTCCCCGTTTGTTGCTTTTTTTGGGGTGCATGAGGAGTTCCCCATCGGAACCGATTCCAAAATCGAAGGCGCTTTGCTCCCAGCCGACAAAATAACCCAACCACTCGGTCTTATCAGACATTTGGGGAAGCTCGGCAAATGAGGGGGTCAGGCAGGCAGCCAAAAGGAGCAGAATTCGTTTCATGACCATTACTTAAACACCCGTCCGACGATTCGTAAAGGGGACTTGCAGGGAATACGCCTCCATTCCCACACTCTCACTGCTGTAAAATTGCTTCTTCTTTTCCTCATGATTTTCTCCCCCAGTGGTCACGCTGAGCCGGATCAGCCGGTGGAACTCGGAACAGTCAAATGGTCCCGCGACCTCGACGCAGCTCTGGAGGCTTCCAAAAAACCCGTCTTCCTCCTCTTCCAGGAAGTTCCGGGATGACAAGATTGCAAGGTCTTTGGGGCCCAAGTCCTTTCACATCCCTCTCTCGTCAAAATGATCGAAGCCCACTTCGAGCCCGTGGCCATCTATAACAACGCCAAGGGAAACGATGCCCAGATCCTCAAGGAATTCAAGGAACCCGCCTGGAATTACCAGGTTGCGCGCTTCATCAGCCATGACAAAAAAGACCTCCTCCCGCGGCGCGACAAAATCAAAACCATCGAGGGCATCGCCGCACGCATGATCGAGGCCTTGGAAAAGAAAAAGCGCGAAGTCCCGGAGGAGCTTCGCGCCTTGGTCAAAAAATAAGGAGCGTGAATTACCTCGCTGCCGCAAAGTTGGCCGCGACGACGTCCCAATTCACCACGTTCCAGAAAGCCGCGATGTAATCAGGACGGCGGTTCTGGTAGTTGAGGTAGTAGGCGTGCTCCCAGACATCGAGTCCGAGGATGGGCGCGCAACCGCAAGTTCCAGCAGCCTCACCCATGAGCGGATTGTCTTGGTTGGGTGTGGAGCAGACACCGAGGCTACCGTCTGCTTTAACACCAAGCCAAGCCCAGCCCGAACCGAAACGAGTCGCGCCGGCCTTGGCGAACTCTTCCTTAAAAGCGTCGAGCGAACCGAAGGCAGCATCGATCGCTGCGGCAAGAGCGCCGGAAGGAGCGCTGGCACCGCCAGGAGCGATGACTTTCCAAAAAAGGCTGTGGTTATAGTGACCCCCACCGTTGTTGCGGAGAGGGGCGATGTCGGAAATCTTCGCTTGAAGTTCCTCGAGAGAAAGACCTGCGAGCTCAGGATGACCTGCGAGGGCTCCATTCAAATTTGTCACGTAAGCATTGTGATGCTTACCGTGGTGAATTTCCATGGTTGCATTGTCAATGTGGGGCTCAAGAGCATCGTGAGCGTATCCGAGGTCGGGAAGAGTGTGGGCCATATTTCTATATTGAGTTTGAGTTTGATAAGGTACACTTACGGTGTCGCGCAGTGCTTGGTTGAGGGGAGAATTACACCTTCTCGGCCAACCGCAAGAGTCAAAACCCTGCCACCATGCCCGAATTTTTCGATCACCCCGCCGCCCTCCCCTCCCTCATCGGCTTCCTGACTGGAAGTTTCATCACCAGTCTGCTCTTTGCAGCCCGTCTCAGATCAGCACGCTCAAAGGCAAGGGCGCGCGAAAATGCCTCCGACGAGCAAGCCGCCCACCTACAAACGGAAAAGTCGGTCCTTGAAAACGAACTCGCAACGTTCCGGTCATCCGGGGTCCGATTCCACAAACGTCAGGGAGAGCTTGAGGCTCTTGCCAAAACCGATCAAAACCGACAGGAAGAAATGGCCCAATTCCTTGGTTTCGCGAAGTCCACTTTGCAGAATGAATTGAGGAAACACGAAAGAGCCATTATTGCCTCCGTGAAAGATGCGTCCCACCAACAAACGCCCACTCGGGTTACGTCGAGACCTCCTGCACCCCAATCCGCCCCACCTTCCCTCCCCTCACCTGTCCCCATTGCTCCTGCACAGGAGGGGGCACCCCACGACGATCGTGATTTCGTTCCCATTCAACCTCGATCAGGCAAGATCCCGCAGGAAACCAACTTTGAAGGATTTGTCGCAGATCAAAGTTCCGAAAAATCCGAATCGGCAGCCAATGCCCTTCGCGCGGCCCTTGACGATACCCAGTCATGAAAACCGCCCTCGTCACCGGAGCCTCGTCGGGCATCGGAAAAGCCATCGCAGAGGCTCTCCTTCGTGAAGGAATGTCAGTCATCGGACTCTGTCGCTCCGTGGATCAGCTCGGAGACGGCATCACGCCCCTTACATGCGATCTCCGGGAACCCCAAAAGATCAAGTCAGCCTTCTCCAAACTCGATCACCTCGATATCCTCGTGAATTCCGCCGGCCTCGCCTACCTCTCCCGCCTATGCGATGGTGACCCCGATCAATGGGAGGAAATGTGGCGAGTGAACGTGCATGCGCTGGGCCTTTGCAGCCAACTCGCCCTTTCCCTCTTTCCACAGACCGGAGGACACATTCTTAACCTTTCTTCGATGTCCGGACATCGCGTTCCTCCCACCGGGGGATTCTATGCGAGTACGAAATTCGCTGTCCGCGCTGTTTCTGAAGCCCTGCGATCCGAGCTTAAATCATCCGGCAACAAGACCCGCGTTTCCTGCCTCTCACCCGGCTTTGTCGACACTCCCCTTCTTGACAAATACTTCGCTGGCCGGGAAGAGCAACTCGCAGAGACCCGCGCCTCGATCGACATGCTTACGCCCGAAGCAATTGCGGCGACCGCAGTGCACATCTTGACAGCTCCGGAAGGTGTGGAGATCCACGACGCGCTGATGAAAAGCGCCGACCAAACGATGTAAGCAAGTGCGCTGCAGGGAGCCCCACACATAAGGACTCCAGGTTTTGCTTATTCCGCTTCAGACGAAACGTCCTTAGGCTCTTCCTTAGGCTCTTCCTTAGGCTCTTCCTTAGGCTCTTCCTTAG
>JAPKDJ010000089.1 GCA_026421245.1 Akkermansiaceae bacterium
TTGGTCCTGGGTTCGAGTCCCAGTCTGCGTACTTTATAACCCGCTAATTCCTAAAAGATTAGCGGTACTGCTAGGAGTTTGCTTTTGGGGATGAGCGCCGTAGGGCTTCATTGAAGGGATCGGAGAGGGACGAAAGGGGGTTGACTAATGGTGACCTCGCCGCCAGTCGTGGTGTAAGTCAGGTCGCTGAGGTCAGCAGCGTGGAGAGGCAGGAATGCACAGGCAAAGAGCGCAAGAAGGGCTTGGAGCGGCTTCATGATGAAACCACCCACAGGCGTTTAGAGGTAGAGGCAACTCGAAACCGGAAAGGTGGTTCGGGATCAGCGCATAACCGAATCCTGAGTCGTGATCGACTTTAGAGATCCGGTAGGTGCTTTTGACCTGAACGCCTACCTCATGCTGGATCATTAGTTCCGCAAGCTTCTTACCGTCGATTAGGACGAGTTTCATATCCCGTAGTTCGTTGGCGTAAGACTTGGCCTCTGCGGTGAAAGTCGAGCTGGTGACGAACACTCCCTTTCTGCAGCCTCCGCCTGTCATCGCTCCGATGAAGCTTTGCACAGTAGGTCGTCCAATTGAATTCTCGGTGTATCGCTTGGCTTGAATGTAGATCTGATCTAGTTCGTCCTCTAACCAGCTACTGCCGGTCAGCGGTTTCCTGACTGTTCTGGCCCCTTCCCCGCTACCCCAGAGATCTCCCTACACCTTCCCTTTCTCAGGAACCTCAAACCCATCCCTGTTCGAATCTTTCAGAAGCGCATTCGCAGCCTCTGCATGATCTCCCGTATGCCGCTCGGTCTTCGGATCAAAGGTCAGCCACGGCCCCACCGTATACTCCGCGCCATCTTCGGGAACACCCACCCCGTCTCGCATCAGTTCGTGCAATGTCAGGAAATGCTCAGCCGCATCTTTGTTGTCACCGAACCTCTCGGCCTTTGCATTGAACGGCACCTTTTCTCCGAGCCGGTATGAGTTGTTCATCAGGTGGCCAAGAACGCAGCCGTAGTGCGCATCATGAACATTCCCGTTCGCCATCTCCGGTTTCCCTTCGCGGCACGCCTTGATGAAGCTCGTCCAATTCCCACCCGGGGTTACTTCCCCCTTCGGCACGTTCACCTTCTCCCCCTTATCACTCCCTTTCGGGTAGTAGATGCCACGCACGATCTTACCCCCATCCTCGAAATAGTATTGGTTCTCTACCTGCCGCTCGTACCCTTTGTAATTCACGTTGCGGACATTGAAGAACGCCTGTTGCCCATTCGGAAATTCGGCAAGGCCGAACATCGTGTTCGGCGTCTCCCCCTGGTCATCCCACTGGAAACGTCCACCGATCGCCATCGCCCGCACCGGGTTCGTCTGGTCGTCGTCGAGCGCCCACCGCGCAACATCGAGCTGGTGCGTCCCCTGATTGTTGAGATCCCCGTTCCCGGTTTTCCAAAACCAATGCCAGTTGTAGTGGACAAAGTTCGGGTGAAATTGATCGATCTCCGCCGGCCCCCTCCAAAGATCCCAGTTGAGATTCTTTGGAGGTTCGCCAACATTTTTGTGACCGATCCCCCCGCGCGGCTTGCAGCAGTATCCGTAGGAAATCTTCAGTGGCCCCCACTTGCCCGCCTTGATCGCCTCGTGCAGTCCCGCAATGTCGTCGCTGCTCCGGTTCTGCGTTCCGTGCTGGATTACCACGCCATACTTTTCCTGCGCCTCCACTGCGATCCTTCCCTCGGCCACATCGTGGCTCATCGGCTTCTCGACATAGACGTGCTTCCCAGCCTGCGCCCCCCAGATCGTCATCAGCGAGTGCCAGTGGTTCGGCGCCGCGATCGAAAGTGCGTCCACTTCCGGATCCTCGAGAGCCTTGCGGACATCAGAAACTCCCTTGGGCGCCTTGCCCGTCTTCTTCTTCACTTCCTCAATCTTCTTCCGGAGCACGTTTTCATCTGGGTCGATCAGGTAGGCGATCTCCACGTTCGGCTGAGACAGCCATCCGCTAATGTGGCTCCCGCCCCGACCGTTGACCCCCGCGACAGCGATCCGCAGCCGGTTGTTGGCGCCGATCACTTTTCCCGAGGCACGGGTTCCTGAGATGGTGAAGAGGCTCGCCGCCGAAGCACCGGCAGCCGTTTGGAAGAATTTTCGACGGGTCGTTTGCACTCTCGATAAACGTTCTAACCTAGGGGTATTCTTTCGTTCACCTTCCGCTTTCGTGATTTTTTTTTGCGGTCCCACGCTCGCCCTTTTCACGTTGCCCATTTCGGGTAGTGTCCTACCAAGCAGGTGACGATCGCAGAATCATCCCAATTCTACATCGGTGCGATCTTTCTTATCGGCCTCGGTCCCTATGACTGCTAGGAATTTTCTTTTTCGGTGGACTGTGGGAAGGCGTCGTTGAAGGGAGGGGAGAACGAGGGTTGCCGTAGGACGGAGTTTCACTCCGTCAGCTTGTCACACGTAAGATAATGGTTGCCATGCTTGGTGTGATTTATGCCGAGAGAGTGGAGCTGATGAACTGAATTATTGATAAAAATGGAAACGCTCCGGTGATACAGGCCTATTTACGCTCAGCCGATTCCATCAATCCACGCATGTAGCCGACCGCATACAGACGGCCGAGCATATGGTATCCTGGAAACTCATTACTCTCGCCCGCCATCGTCGGCGCGTGATCGGGTCGGATCGGACAATCGATACCTGATTCCAGATAGGCCTCCATGCATGCGGCCATGTCTGTCTTTCCGCTGTCGTGAAAGGATTCTCGAAATTTGGGAACCGCTCCAACTACATCGCGAAAGTGGGAAAAATTGATATGCGGAGCGAGCCGCCGAATCAGTGCCGGAATGTCATACTCTGCGGCGCTCGACGCCATGGTTCCCTGGCAGAAACAAATTCCATTCGAAGGCGATTCAACCAATTGAATCAGTCGCTCAAATTCTTCCGGAGTCGACATGATTTGGGGCTGGCCTCGCAGAACATCCACAGGCGGATCATCGGGATGCATCGACAATTTCACTCCGGCTTTCTCTGCCACCGGAACCACTTGTTTGAGAAAATATTCCAAGTTCTCCCACAGTTGCTCCGCGCTTGTTGCCTCAGTGGCTTCGGTTTGATAGCCAGTATCATTTGGGACTTTCGCATCTTGAGACATATCGAGTTCTGTGACCAATGCACCGCCCCGTTCTGACACATCAACGGCAGTCCGCTGCCAATCGTCATGCGGCATCCAACTGTAGCAAAGCACCGGAACATTGGCCTCGCCCATGTTCCGAATGAGCGTTTTAAAATCTTCGATTTGCTGATCTCTTCCCGCCGAGTTGTGAATGAATCGTAAAGTTGGAACTAATCGCTCAATGACTCCCAGCTTCATTCCGTGGGATTCGACTCGATCACGAATCGCGAACATGTTCCCGAGTTCGAGCCCAGGATATACGGAGACAATTTCCGTCGCGCCCACTTGTGCCGCCAGCTGGAGATTTTCGTCCGAAAACGGCGTAACGAGTAAAGAAATGTTCATTTGTTCCTTTCAATTGCTCCCCTTCCTCTGTCAGCCACAATTCGGTGTGCTTTCCATCAGTCCAACCAAGTGTCTCAAACTCTATTCCGAGGGCCTTTTTTCTATACGCAGATCGCGAATCCGATCTCCCCAAAGCAATAAGCATCTTTGGAAACAGAATAAGTTCACTGACTGCTAGGAATTTTCTTTTGGGTCTAATGGAAGGCGTCGTTGAAGGGAGAGGGAAGAACGGGGCTTATGCAATGTGGGCACCTCGTGTTTCCACATAGACCGAGTAAAGGGAGGTGCTTCCAGTCATAAAGAGACGGTTGCGTTTGGAGCCTCCAAAACAGACATTGCTGCAAATCTCAGGAAGAAGGATCTGTCCTATACGATCGCCGTCCGGAGCGAAAATGTGTACCCCGTCATAACCTTCCCCGACCCAACCTGCACTGGACCAGATGTTCCCATCGGCATCGGCTCGGATTCCATCGGCTAGCCCTGCCACCGTTTGCCCATCGAGCTCCATTGCCATGGACGCAAATGAGCGGCCTTTGACCAGCTTTTTTGAATCGATCACATCCCACACCTTGATTTCAGGTTTGGCATCCGGATAGTGGCTCATGCCCGTATCCGCCACATAGAGTTTTTTATAGTCCGGTGAAAAGCATAGCCCATTGGGTTTGACGATATCATCCGTTACCTTGGTTAATTCCCCCGTTTTACCATCGATACGATAAACTGATTCTTTTTGAATAGGTTGAGGAGAGCCTGTGTCGATCCGCGTTCCTTCATAATTCATGAGTGCTCCGTAGCCAGGATCCGTGAACCATATGTCTCCATCCGGGTGCACCACCACGTCGTTCGGGGCGTTGAGAGATTTCCCTCCATAACTTTCGGCCAGGATAGTTTCACTGCCATCATACTCGTAGCGAACCACCTTGCGGGTGCCGTGCTGGCATGAGATTTGTCGACCTTGATAGTCGAAAGTGTTGCCGTTACTATTTCCACTCGGAGTTCTGAAAGTGCTCACATGGTTGTCTTCCTCCAACCATCGTAGCTGGAGGTTGTTTGGAATGTCGCTCCAAACAAGATAGCGCCCAACGCCATTCCATGCCGGACCCTCTGCCCAGAGCATAGCCTCGTTGTGATAGAGTCGTTGAATATGAGTGGTCCCGAGTTTGTATTTTGCAAACCGGGGATCGATCACCACCACATGGGGGTCTGGGTAACGGACGGGGGGAGCACCGGCCCCATAATCGCGGGCAACGGCCCTAGAAGCCAATCCTGCCAAAAGGGTTCCGAGGAAGGCTCTTCTTTCCAATTTTGAGGGATGAGATAAGCGGTTCTCTAAGTCTTGAAATTGATTTCTCATGGTTTTATTTATAATTGGTTTTCCAGGTTACTACTAAGAATTTTCTTTTTGGGTGGCTGTTGAAAAGGCGTCGTTGAAGGGATCGGAGAGGGGAGAAAGGGGCGGGGTGATCTCAAATCCAACTTGGATTTGATCCTGCGCTGCATCACCCGCATGCAGGTTCGCAGCAAAAGGAACCATGATTTTAAACGAGCCATAAACATGAGACACCCCGCATTCTTTAGGTTTTGAAAATCGAGCCTTCGTAACAGGCCCCTTAGACACGCATCATTCGGTAATTGATCAAAATTTACGAATAAAATCACAACCACTTGCATTCTTGACGAAGCATCAGCCACTTGATAAATCGCATAACATGACAAAAAGGCATAAAATTACCCCCCCTATGGGCGGACCTTGATATGAACGCCACCCTCTTTCTAACTTGCTTCTTTGTCTACATTTCAGCCATGATTTTATTTGGCTGCTGGATCTCCCGCCGAAAACAAAGTGGAAATGACTTTCTGCTTGGCGGGCGCGCACTTCCTTTATTTCTCACTCTCGGCACAACCGTCGCAACTATGGTCGGCACAGGTTCATCGATGGGAGCGGTCGGGAAATCCTATGAGAATGGCTGGATGGGATCATTATATGGACTGGGCGGCGCTTTGGGTATTTTCATTGCGGCTTGGCTCTTCGCCCCCATGCGCCAACACCGCTTCATGACAATGGCCGAAGAGCTTTCTTCCTATGTCGGCGGAAATCGGGCGGTTAAAAATCTGGTGGGCGTCTTCACTTATCTATCCAGTGTCGGTTGGCTGGGGGCTCATATTCTTGGCGGCGGAATGTATTTGGAATTTGTAACCGGAATCGATCCGCTGTGGGCTAAAATCTGGATCGCGGTCGGCTTTGGTGTTTACGCCGTGATCGGAGGTTACCTAGCGGTAGTTTGGACCGACACCATCCAAGCCGTCGTTTTATTTGTCGGCTTTCTCCTGACTGCGCTCTTCGCCTTTCGCGCGGCAGGCGGTTGGGAGAAATTACAAGCCGTCAATGCCCAACTCATGGAGAATATCCCTGTCCTGCCTTCCCTCTCCCTCATCGTGGTGATCGCGGTTGGGGTTTTAGGAACCCCTTCATTTCGGCAACGAATCTATTCGGGAAACTCCGTCCTTGATGTCCGGAAAGCTTTTATCGTATCTGGGATACTATACCTTGGTTTTGCCCTGCTCCCCACGATCATCGGGATGGCGGCTTATCAATCCAATCCGGAATTAAGCAATCCCGATTTGGCTTTTCCCTGGATGGCCACAAGCGTGCTACCCATGGCCCTGGGCATGCTCATTCTCCTCGCAGGGCTTTCCGCCACCATGTCCAGTGCCAGCTCCGACGCGATCGCCGGGGTCACCACCGTTATTCGAGATCTCTATCAATGTGTTTTTAGAAAAATGCCGCCCCCGGAAAAAGTCGTCTCTTATTCACGAGTCGCACTAGGTTTCACTGTTGGCTTGGCCCTCATCATGGCCGTGGTTTCTGACAACATCCTCGGCTATATCTCAAACATCATCAATTTGTTCATGACTGGGATGTGCGTGTGCGGAATTCTGGGACGGGTTTGGCCGAGATACAATGCCGCCGGAGCGCTGGCCTCGTTAATCGGTGCATTTGTCACTGCTCTCGTCTTCAAAGAGTGGAACACCATTTGGGGCAACCCGGTAATTCCCTCCCTCGCCATCTCAAGCTTGGCCGGCATCCTCGTTTCATGTATAACCCCTCCAGATAAAAAAACCCATGATGAGGCTTTAAATCAACTGCAGCAAGAACGTGAAGAAATGCAAACAGACTGATCTCGAACCCAAAGGACGACCCCATGAATAATGCCGAAGAACAATTGATCGCCCAGGGCTTGACCTTACCGGAGTCTATTCCTTTAGGCGGCCTCTATAAACCCGTCGTCATCGTAGAGAACATCGCCTACATCTCCGGTCATGGTCCTTACCTAGGCAATGGAAAATATATGACCGGTCGACTCGGAGACGATATGGATGTGGCGGCCGGTCAAGCCGCGGCGCGTCAAACCGGCCTAGCCCTGCTGAGAACCATGAAAGACCAGTTCCAATACCTCTCCCGCGTCAAGCGGATCATCAAAGCCCTTGGATTTGTGAATTCAACCGAACATTTTTTTGCACAACCGCAAGTCATGAATGGCTTCAGCGAACTCATGCGTGACATCTTCGGCGAAGAGAGCGGCGTTTCCGCCAGAAGCGCGATCGGTACCAATGCCCTTCCGGGAAATATTTCGGTTGAGATCGAATTGATCATTGAAATCGATTAAAAGGAAGGTGGGTAGGTTGCCCGCCGTTGTGACTGGCCTGCCCTGGCGGCATCCGGATCGGACTTCGTTTTTCACCACGAACTATACGAAATACGAGAAAAGGAAACGGGTTAACGATCTCGCGCGGCAACCCTCCATTGTTCATTCAGGTAACGGCCATCGCGCATAAGATGAACCGACCGATGCAAGGCCACCGTTGGGCAAATATGACGAGGATAAGCCAAGAAAGTATCGCCGAGTTCAAATCGATTGGAATCTTCGACTTCAACGACCAAGTGTTCCTCACTTTGCCCCAGAAACTTTGCCTGCGGTAAGTCGGGTAGCATGACTCGTTGCTCTAAAGGGTTTTCCGCTGCAACCGCTTTATGGCCTAAATCTAAACACAACCGGTTCTCACCCGGCTTGCTGATCACCCGCGTTAACAAAACGGCTGCGATTTCAAAAGGGAGTTCCGGAAACAAATCCGAATATCCCTGATCCCAGAAAAGTGAGGTTCCAGGACTGCAGTCCCAATTGGACTCTTCCGCCCAAAGCCCGAAGGTCGGACTCCCGCCTGCGATCACCGTCATTGGATCCTTACGGTACTTTTGTATTTGCTGATGAATTTTAAGAACTGACGCTCGCCGGCTTGTCCGATCCGGATCGTGCAAGTGTCCATCATACACATGTAGCCCCATCAGTTGAGCCTGAGACAAATTTCCGACCTCCTTAATCAGAAAATCCAGAGATGAACCAAATGCCACGCCTGTGCGATGCATCCCGCAGTCGACATCAATAAACAATCCAAGTGGTTTGCATTTTTGATCCAGCAGCGCAGCTGTTTCCAGATCATCAATCACCGCAAAAAAAGAGGTCTCTGAATACGTGTTTATTGCTTCAGCCAAACGTCCGATATTCGGACCGACCGGCTGGATCGCCAAGAGAACTTCAGCTGCCCCAGCGTCCGCAGCCATCTCCAATTCAGCTAAGGTCGCGGCTTTGAATTTCCGAATGCCCGCCGCGATCTGCAACTGAACCACTTCCCGCATTTTGTGGGTTTTAAGATGAGGGCGCAAACGATCGACCCCCGCTATCGAAATCATCTGTTGAAGATTCGATTCCACCTTCCCAACATCCAGCAGTAACGCGGGAGAAGGAATACGCTCAAGCCCATCAAACTGATTCATGGTAATGCCTTTCGAAGTAAATTAATAAAATTCCCATGGGTAACTTTTGCGACATCCGAGTCAGAAAACCCTCGTTCGCGTAACATGGTTGGGATCTTGGCAATATCCGCAATCGAATGAACATCTTTCGGGCTTTGCTCGGTCCCGAACCCTCCGTCCAAGTCCGTCCCAATCCCCACATGATCAGCATTTCCAAGCAGTTGGCAAATATGATCAATATGCTTAAGCACGTCGTCAAGGCACACCCCGGACGATTCCGGCGTGGTGACTCTTTTTTCCCAACCAGGAACAACCATCCAGGTATCCATCGCCAAACCAATGACCCCGCCGCGTTCTGCCATCGCTCGAATCTGATCATCCGATAACTGACGCGGATCGTTTACTAAAGATCGACAGTTATGATGACTCGCCCAAACCGGCCCGGAAAAACAAGCGAGCGCATCCCAGAAAGTTTCTTCGCATAAATGGGTCACATCCAAAATTAAACCGAGCCGATCCATCTCTTGAATCAACAACTTTCCTTCATGCGATAAGGGACCAACCTGATCATGTCCCAAAGCATAACGGCCTTGGCCATAATGGGCCGGACCTAAAGCGCGCAGCCCGTAGCCATAGGCCGTCTCCAGATCCGCCAAGGTTCGTATGGAATCGGCCCCTTCGAGGCTTAAAACATAGCCAATCGGCGTATTCTCCGGATCCGCCGCCCAGTCCTCCAAATGCTGATTCATTTCGAGAGTCGTTTGAATCATCGACAATTCCCCGGCCTCTTCCATCGCGCGATACCAAGCGAGTTGACCTTGGGTCATCGCCCAAGCCTGCGCCGGCGAAGCCCACGATGCAACCGGCCCAGGCGGTTGCATGCATCCACCGATTTGAGTCGCCACACAAAGCCCAATCCCAGCTTTCCGCATCTCCGGAAAACAGACCGTGCCCTGACTACGTCCCTGTAAATCAGTTAAGCCGGCTTCAACTTTCCGGAGGTCCGCCAGCGGCAATCGTAAATCTCGATTATACTCAAGGGCATTCAGACTAAGATCCAGATGCGCATCGAAAATTAGCATGCCTCCATCATGAATGATCACGCGGAATTAACCAACTCCGTTTTCCAAACCTTGGAAATCTAGGCAACGCTATCGAGCTCTTTCTTTTTGTGAAATCATTCATGAATAACGAAGAAATATTGTGGGAGAGCAAGCACCGCCTCGCCGAGGATTGGCGTCCGCCCTCCGCCCGCGGCGGAGCCGCTATTTTGAAGAATCAGAATTCAACCAGGCGAGGAGATCTGCCATCGCCTGAATATCGAGAGCGGCCTCGAAACCGATGGGCATGAGGGAGGTGTCCGTTTTTGTGAGAGAGCGGATATCGGAACGGAGGATGGGGTAGTCAATACCGCCGGGGAGTCGGAAGGTAAGATTATTGGCGGTTTCGGAGGCGATGATCCCAATCAAAGATTCGCCTTTCTTTGTGGTGACGGTGTGGGCGGTGTAGCGAGCCTCTACGGCTGCGGCGGGATCGAGGATGGCGCCGAGGAGCCAATCGGATGGTTTTCCACGTACCATTTCGAGATCGGGACCGAGTTGCTTTCCTTCCCCCTGATAGCGGTGACAAATGGCGCAATTGGTTTGGAAGTGGCCTTGGCCACGTTTGGAATCGCCCTTAGTTTTTGCGATGTCAGCATACTGGGCGATGACTTTGGCGCGGTCGGCCGTGCTTGGCTGGCTGAGGAGTTTTGGTGTCGGGAGCTTCAGTTTTTCAGGGTTGTTCAAGACGGCGAATAGGTCGCTTTCGGGCGGGAGCGAGGACATGACGGCGGCACGGATCCAATCGTCTTTGGCGTCGCGGGCGGCAATCCGTGACAAGATTGAGGTGTTTTTTTCTGATGGCCATGCGCCGAGCGTGAAAGCGGTTTGGAGTCGGACGCGCGGGTCGCCGTCGTGTGCGAGGTCGGAAACCGCGGTAAAAAGTTTTTCGTTGCCGGCTTTGGCAAAACGTTCGCTTTGGCGGAGGGCTTCGATGCGAATCCCGGGACGAGGGTCAGTCAGGGATTTTAGCAACGAGGACGGTTTTAGTTTTCCGAGCATACCCAAGGTGGCGAGCGCCTGGATGCGGACCACGGGGCGATGTCGGAGACCTAAGAAGGATACGAGTTGTGAAGTCGCCTGATCGTCGGGATCCCGTCCTGACAAGAGACGTTGGCAGGTATCCCGTTGCCAGCCGTTCGGGCTATCTAGGGAGTTAATAAGCTCCCGGGTCGTCATTTTGGATAGATCGGGAACGGGCCGGCGGGGTTTTCCCTTTGGGCTGATGCGGTAGATGCGCCCTTTGTCCGAGCCGGCACGGAGATCGAGCCGGGCTTGGGTTTCGGGGGAGATCCATTCGGGATGTTCAATGACGAAGCGGTAAAAATCGGCGAAGTAGAGAGCGCCGTCGGGTCCGGTCCGGATGGTGGTGGGGCGGAACCAGGGGTCGGTGGAGGAGAGAAATTCGGTCTTCTGTTCACCCTCGGCCCGGTGGCTTTTGAAGCCTGATCCTTCGGGCTCTAACACTTCCCGGTGGATGCAGTTGTGGACGGGTTCGGAGATGAAGACGCTGGTGGTGAAGTCCACTCCGAAGAGGTCGTCGCGGTAGGGAGACGGGCTGCAGGCGCTGGTGACGTGGTTGAGTGACCAAGGTTGATTGGGTCGCTGGGCAGGGGAGCTGGTAGGGAAGACACGGCTGGAGATTTCGTAGTTGGCGAGGACGCGCTTCGGGCTTTTGACGGCGAGTTTAGGATTGCGGCGAAGATAGCGTTCGGGAAGACCGATATGCCAAAGCCAGGTGGGGTTGTTATTGCCGAACCAGTTGCCAAAATCATCTCGTCGGCGGTTGAACTGAGATTGGGAGGAGACCGTTTCGATCTCGCCGGTGTCCGGTCGAATGCGGAGGTCGCGGCCGGAGATATTGACAACAGTCCCGGTTTTTTGAGATTTGACGAGACCGCCGCTATCACCATTGGCAACATGGATCCAGCCGTCCAATCCCCATTCAAAACCGTTGACACGGTGCTGCTGGTTTCCGGGCTGGAAGCCGGTGAAGAGCACCTCTCTTTTGTCGGCGCGACCATCGCCATCAGTGTCTTCGGCGTAGAGGATATCAGGGGCGGTGGAGATGAGGACCCCGTTTCTCCAGGGCATGACCCCGGTGGGGAAGGGGATGTCATCAAGGAAGACCGTGGCAGTTTCGTAGCGGCCGTCGCCGTCGTGATCCTCTAACATTTTCACCACGCCGCCGGGCTTCCCTTTGCCATCGATGCCAGACGGATAATCGCGCATCTCGACGACCCAGAGGCGCCCGTCGGCACCCCATTGGAAAGAGGCGGGATCGACGATTTGAGGTTCGGCGGCAGCGAGTTCAATTTGAAAGCCGACGGGTAGACTGAATGTCTCGATCGCGTCGCTTGATGACAGAGGTGGCGCAGTTTCAAAGGCAAGTAAGCTTGCGAGCGAGATGCGAGTTTGCTCCTTGTTAGAGACGGTGACTAACAAAACACCCTCTTTGATCCGAAGATCCGCACCGCGCAGGGATGGCGGTTCGGCTGCTGAGTCGGTTCTTTCGCCGGAGCGGACGGGCTGTGACCATCCTTTCGTCCAACCGAGATCCGGCCTTACCGTGGTCGACCAGAGCGCGATATGAAAATGGGTTTCGTCGGAGAAGAGGAGGTCTTTGAAGTGGTCGCCGTTAAGATCGAGAAAGTGGAGGGATCCGGTTTCGATGGCGGAAAAAGGGATGCCCGCGGGGAGTTGAAAGTCGGCGTCTTTCCAGGTTTTCGATTTCTGCTCAAACGACTCGATGACAGGTTTTCCCTCGCGTTTCACAAGGCGCTCTTCCGCGCCGTCGTGGTCGAAGTCGCTGGCGGCAACTGATAGCGAGAACAGTGTGAAGATCGAAAGGGATCTCACTTTGGTTGGGAGAGTTTCTTAATGATGTTTTTGGTCATCCGTTCGACGACAGGATCCCCGCCTCTGAGGCCGTGCGCCCAATCGGTGGTCCCGGTGGTGACGACGGTGCCGCCGCGTTCGTAGATACCGAGGACGGCGTTTCCCTCGCGGCCGTTTTCCCATTTGCCGTACCATTGGCAATCGTCCGGGTGCCAGCGAGCGGGAGCGGTCGCCAGAATTTGGAAGTTTTTCGGGGTTCCGTCACGGTGGGTGGGGAATGGAAGTTTTTCGCGCCATTCGATTTCGCAGCCGTCGCATTCGTAGCCGACGACGGTGTGCTTTCCTCCGATGGGGTCGTTGGGTTTGAGGCCGGTCCCCTCGAAGATCCAATGGTCGGTGCGGTGGGCGGTGAAGGCGCCGGATCCATCCATGTGTTGGCCATGGCTTTTGTGGTAGCCGCCCCAAAGGAAGCCAACTCCGGTCAGGGTGTTCTCAGGGCGCCCGATGAGGTCGTGGCTCCAGAGTGACGAGAGCAGTGCATATTCTTTCCGAGCACCGTAAACCGGATCCGAATGGTAGTTTTGTTTCCAACAGGTGAGGGCGCTGCCGCGGTCTTCGCTGCGGACTTGCCAGCAGCAGGTGTTTCCGCTGAGGAAGGCCACGTTACCACCTTCGCCGATGAAGGCTTCGAGGTTGTCGCGCATCGGAGCAGACCAGTATTCGTCGTGGCCGACGCTGATGACGAGTCGGCGGTTTTTGAGGACGTCGGGGTGGAATTCGAGATCACTGTTGGCGGCGTAAGCGAGCGGGATCCCGTTGTTCTCGGCCCAGGTCACGAACACCTGTTCCCACTTACTGAAAAAGCTGGAGGGCGGGCGATGGAAGGAGACGCGGTGTCCCTGGTTTTTGCCGAGGCCGTTGAAGGCGTAGAGGCTGAAGCCGCCCCAGTTGTTGTAGGCGTTGTAGGTGTTGGTGGCGAGTTCGAGAAGGATGGGAGCGGGCTCGACCGCGTCCGGAGACTCTCGGAGGACGAAGTAGCACGAACTTTTCGATTCACCCGCGCTAAGGGTGACGTGGTAGTAGCCGGAATTCCAATCGGCGGGAATGGGAACCTTGAGGG
>JAPKDJ010000182.1 GCA_026421245.1 Akkermansiaceae bacterium
AAAAAGACGACAAATCCCGCTGATTGACAGTGGTTAGGGACTGAGGCTGGTCGATTTTGGCCTATTCCTCCGTGATAACGAGATGTTGATTGTGTCGAATATCACGTAAGGTTTGAGTTTTTCCCGAAGGCCAACGAATGATCAGTTCGTCGATTTTCTCGGCCTGTCCTATGCCGAAATGAACCCGATTGGGAGCTTGGGAGCGGTAGGAGTTCACCGGAAATTGGTCACGGTAGATTTTGCGGTCGCCAATTCGGGCTTCGAGCCGGGCGCCAATTCCCAAGCGATTACTCGGAGTTCCCTTGAGTCGGACATCGAGGTAGTTGCCTCCAGGGAATTGGTTTTCGTAGATACGAAGTGGCGCTCCGCCGGTTTGTCGCACGATGAGATCCATTTGACCGGTTCCGCGCAGATCAGCTGCGACGACCGCGCGACCGTCGCCGTCGCTATCAGCTCCGGTGAGATGACTGATCTCGAGAAAGCCCTTTCCGTTCACGTTGAGAAAAGCGCGATTCCGTTCATAGCTGCTGAGGTTGTTTTCAAAGTTGATTTGAAAAGGATCCTTCACCCAAAATTCACCGAGCTTGGGATCGATTTCGCCTGGTTGTTCGCAGGTGGCTGAACGATCGAAAGGTTGTGACACGACAACCTGCCAGAGGCAACTTCATCCGTCCGGTTTTCCTCGCTCGTGACTGATGAATCCCGCGGTGGCGTAGAGGTCGAGCCACCCGTCATTGTTGAGATCGGCCAGAGAGGCTCCCCAAGCCCAACCCACGGCATGGACCCCCAATTGAATGCCGGCAGGCTGAAATGTTCTCCCACCTTTCCCGAGATAGAGTTGGCTGCCATCGACGAGGCGTTTGAGCTTTTGCGTGACCTCTTTGTTATAAGTATCAGGGGGAATGTTTCCAATGACGCGCTTCCCGGCCTTGGAATACATTTCAGCAATGTAAATATCGGTGTGACCGTCATTGTTGATATCGCCGGCGGTCATGCCCATCGACCCGAAGTCGGTGGGTTGTTTGTTGAGAGCGATTCCTTTGAATGTTCCGTCGGCTTTGTTGGCGAGGAGGATGCCATCGCCAAATTCATCGATGACATAAAGGTCGGGGCGCATATCTTTATCAGCGTGAATCCACACCGCGTTACTGGTCGAGCGTTGTCCGCCGTCGAGAGGTGAACCTCCGGTGACGTCTTCAAATTGCCAGTTGCCGAGATTTCGCAGGAGCTGGTTGTTGGCCGTCTTGCCAGATTTTCCGTCGATCCATGAGCCCGACTTGAAACTCCCTCCGGCTCCCCGGGTGACATAGAGGTCAACCTTCCCATCGAGGTCGTAGTCTGCAATCGAAATGCCAGTCGCTTTTTGCTTCACGCGAGCTGGTTCCTTTTTACGCATTTTTTCCCTGGCCTCTTTGAGAGGCATGCCGAGGAGGAAGTCGGGGAGATTGGACCGGGTGGTGACATCTTCAAAGAAGCGTCCCTCCTTGTTCTGATAGACGCGCAGGCCATCGGGGTGCTGGGCGATTCCGTGCACGAGATCTTCCCAGCCGTCTCCATCAAGATCGACAAAGGCCGCGTAGCCACCTCCGAGATCGCCGCGAATTCTGAGATCTCGAGTAGCGTCCCGAAAAGTCCCACCAATTTCTCCGATGAACATGAAGGACGCTTTCAGGTCTGTGACGAACATGTCATGCAGGCCGTCGTTATTAAAGTCGGTGAGGTAAACGCCTCCGGTGTTGGTCATCCGTTTTTGTCGGGGGACTTTCCAGTTGTCCCAGAACATGTCGATCGGGATGCCTCGCTCCGCAGTGGCGTCGCGCATCAGGGCTTGTTTGGTTTTTCCGATAAGGACCTTTGTGATCCTCATATCAGTGAGCCATTCCGATTGATCCAGTCGCTCCCTGTTGAACTCATTGATCATGAAGTTGAACTCCATGACCAGCTCTGACAAAGCACCACCGTCTGCCCGACAGGCCACTTCGATCTTTGCCGTGCCTTGCCATTGCCCTTCGGGAGAATCGCGTGACAAGGGCGAGAGAGTGATGACATGAATACGGATCTTTAGCTTTCCGCCCCCGAGGGACTCCACTTGTTCAAGGATTCGATCCGCTAATGGAGGGAGGTTGTCATGCCGGTTGATCTTGTCAGATTTGTGGGAGCGCACTGAAAAGGTGTCGGTTTGAAATTGGAAACCCGTGTCTGTCCCGGGGAGTTCGGCTCCGATAAAGTCAGGCGGGAAGAGGTTCTTCAGAGCTTCCCGATCCCTAGAAGAAATAGCCCGGCCGAGAGCGGAGAAACCAGTCTCTTTGAGAAGATTGACCTGGTGCTCGATGTTCCAGAGATACTCACGGCCTGCGGCATCGATTAATTTTGGCGGTTGTTCTTCCGTGATTTCTTGGGGACTTTCCTTGCACCCGCAGATCGCAACTGCAGCGAGCGTGAGTAAGAAAAAGGAGCGATTTTTAAGCATGACGGGGGCAGAAATGTGGAAGCCAGACTTCGAGAAGGCGAGATGAAATATCTCGATTCATTCAAACTCCTAATTTCAGTGGTGTCGTAAAAGACTG
>JAPKDJ010000090.1 GCA_026421245.1 Akkermansiaceae bacterium
TCCCCCCTGAAAAGGCGAAAGCCCTAAGTCACTGAGACTTAGGGCTTTCATTGGTTACGGGAGTAGGATTTGAACCTACGACCTTCAGGTTATGAGCCTGACGAGCTACCTGGCTGCTCCATCCCGCGATTTTGTAACCACCCCTTTCGAGGCGGGCGGAAGCTAGGACGGTTTCTCTGGCCGGACAAGGTTTATTTTGCTGAATTTCTGCAACGATGATCTCCAACCGCGCCGCACCTCGACCACTTCCCCTCTCCATTTGGCTGGGGCAGGCCGCCGCGCATCGCGCCACGATCGGGGAAATCACCGTGCCCATGCGGGCCCGCAAATCGCGACGCCAAAAACACCCCGTCTACGATTTCCTCCACACCTACTATTCCTATTCCCTGGGCCGCCTTGAAAAATGGCACCCCGGGGTAGGAGTGATCCTGGAAGATGCCCCTGCCCTTGAGTTCCCTGAAAGATACTACCTCCGTGAAAACGGATTCGTATGGATCGATCCCGGAAAACTAACTGACAAGGGCCGGCAACGACTTGCGCGGATTTATCAACTCCTCATGCTGACCCAGTCCCGCCCCCCCAACCTTACCTGTCATGGCCTCCACGAATGGGCAATGGTCTATTCTGGGTCAGATATCAGGCACCGCGAAAGCGCTCCCCTTCGCCTCCCGCAAGAGGAGATCGACTCAATCGTCAACTCCCGGCCCATTTGTTGTTCCCATTTCGATGCCTTTCGCTTTTTCGCTCCAGATGCCGCGCCCTTGAACCGCATGAAACCCACTCTCCTTGGGCGCGAGGAAAACGAACAACCGGGCTGTATCCACACAAATATGGACCTCTACAAGTGGGCCTACAAGAGTGCGCCCTGGATCTCATCCGACCTCCTGCGTGAGACGCTCTTCTTCGCCATCGAAGCCCGCGAGATCGACATGCGTGCTTCACCCTACGATCTCTCCGGCTTCGGCTACGACGCCATTCCCATCGAAACGTCGGAAGGAAGACGCGAGTATGAACGCGTTCAATTGGCTCTCTATCAAAAGGGGCTCCTCTTAAGGGACGATCTCATCAAGGCTCTCGAAAAAACCTTCCAAGCTTGAATTTAGGAACAAGTTTCGTAGTATGGTCTCTAAGGCAAATATCCCAAATGCCCTCAACCCAAATAAGACGATGAAAAAATTGACCAAATTTGCTGCCAGTATCCTCCTTGGCTTCGGCCTCGTGAGCTGCAATGACGATAGCGCCAAAGAAGGCGATGACAAAAACAAGGAAACCCTCGCCCAAACCGAACAAGGTGGCGGTGAAACAACCGAAACCGTATCCATCAAAGTCACTGGCATGACATGACCAAATGGTTGTGTCAAAAGCGTGCAGTCTGCACTTGCTAATATTGATGGAGTCTCCGGCCTCAAAGTTTCCCTTGGAAAAGTGGAATACTCCGGCGCCGCCAAAGCCCAGGATGTGATCGCTGCTCTTGAGAGCAAAACGAAGTTTAAGGCCGAGGCTGAATAACCAAAGCGCACCAACCTTCTCCAGAAGCTGCCCTTCGCGAACCGCGATTGGCGGCTTCTTTTATGTTTAAGGTTTCAAATTAGGCAATTTCTGTTTTCTCTCGCGCAATGATTCCAAATGTCCTCGCCGAAAGATACGCTGCCGCTCAAATCCGCGACATCTGGTCTCCCCATGGCCGCATCGTTCTTGAGCGTGATTTTTGGATTGCCGTCATGAAGGCTCAGCAAACCCTCGGCCTCGATATTCCCGACGAAGCCATCGCGGCTTACGAGTCAGTGAAAGATCAGGTCAATCTTGCGGCGATCGACGAACGAGAGCGCATCACCCGCCACGATGTCAAAGCCCGTATTGAAGAATTTAATGACTTGGCCGGACATGAGCATATTCACAAAGGCATGACCTCGCGCGACCTGACCGAAAACGTGGAACAACTTCAGGTCTATCGATCCCTCGAAGTGATTCGAAATAAGACCGTCACCGTCCTCGCTCGCCTTTCCTCGCGCGCCACCCAATGGAGCGATCTGATGATCACCGCACGCACCCACAACGTCGCGGCCCAGCCCACCACATTCGGCAAACGTATTTCCATGTTTGGCGAGGAAATCCTCAGCGCCTTCCACAACCTCAATTCCATTCTTAATACCTACCCCGTCCGAGGATTGAAGGGAGCTGTCGGCACCCAGATGGATCAGGTTTCTCTTTTCAATGGCGACACCGAGAAAGTGGCGGCTTTGGATGAGCAAGTCCGCGAACACCTCGGCCTTCCCCGGGCTTGGACCAATGTTGGTCAGGTCTATCCTCGCTCCCTCGACTTCCGTGTCGTCAGCGCCCTCGTCGATCTCGCCTCCGGGCCTTCCTCCCTCGCAAAGACCCTAAGACTCATGGCCGGTCACGAGACCGCTTCCGAAGGATTCGCCAAGGGTCAGACCGGCTCCTCCGCAATGCCTCACAAAATGAACTCCCGCTCCTGTGAACGGGTCAACGGCTTCCATGCCATCCTCAAAGGTCACCTCACCATGGCATCGAACCTCGCAGGCGACCAATGGAATGAGGGTGACGTCTCCTGCTCGGTTGTCCGCCGGGTGATGCTGCCAGATGCCTTCTATGCCATCGATGGACTTTACGAAACCTTCCTCACCATCCTAGGCCAAATGGATGCCTATCCCGCCGTCATCGAAAAGGAAAACGCCCATTACCTCCCCTTCCTCCTTACCACAACCATCATGATGGAAGCCGTTAAGGCAGGCGTTGGCCGCGAAACCGCCCACGAAGCTATCAAGGAACATGCTCTTGCCACGGTTCACGACCTCCGGAATGGATCAGCCACCGAAAACAATCTACTCCAGCGCCTTGCCGAGGACGAGCGACTCCCTCTAAACACCACCGCCCTGGCAGCTCTCCTAGAACAAGGCCGGAACAACGTTGGTCAGGCAAAAGTTCAAGTCGAGCATTTTGAACAAGCCATCGAACGACTCAAAGAGGCTCACCCGGGAGCTGCCGGCTACACCCCGGGATCGATTCTTTAAATCACCTTTAAAAACGTGTGACTTACTGAATCCAAAACGCATTGTGCTAATTAGGGCGGTTCATCGAACTCCCCGATAAAAAATAAGGCATTGGATCAACGCAACCGTCTCTCGCCGGAGCCATCTTGCGATCGAGCTTTATCTACTTCCTCGCTTATCTTTCATTTTTGTAACCTCGGGATTTGGCATTTACGGAATTGTTGAGCAAACGGAAGGAGTTCCTCTTTGCGCTTCATTTCCAAAAGCCGTAGCCTGAAACCATGAAACTTGCGATTGGCCTCATCATCGGGCTTATCTTTGGAGGAGCTCTCGTCATCGGGGGATACTTCTTTCTCAAATCACGTGAACTCGGCGATGACTCCGTCAAAATCATTTTCACGGAGGAAGAGATTCAAAACAAGATCGGCGAGAACTTCCCAAAAACAGAGCACATCCTCAACTACTTCCCGATTGTGATCCAAGAGCCCAAAGTCAAATTCCTTGGTGATTCCAATCGTGTCCAGCTCTCGGCTCAAGCCTCCGTCACCATCCCCTTTCTCAGAAGCGAAAATGTTGAAGGGGTTTTTACCGCATCAGTCCGCTACGAAAACAAAGATAAAACCCTCCGCATCTCCGATCTCACCGTGGAGAGTCTCAGCACCGAATCTCTCCCCGAACAATATGAGGCGGCGGTCCGGCTGGTCCTCACTGTCTCCGCACGAAAATACCTCGACGACTCTATCGTGCACACCTTGAAACCAAAAGATTACAAGGGGAAGCTTGCCGAGATGTTTGTGCAGAAAATTCACGTAGAAAAAGAGCGCCTAGAGGTCATTCTTGGTCTTTGATTCCTCGGTCCAATCCGACACGGAGTTGACACGGGCCTTGCCCTCGCTTAGTTCCGCATCGTCATGGCACAAGAAACCACTCTCATTCTCTTTAAGCCCGATGCGATCAAACAAGACCTCGTCGGCACCGTCCTCGCCCGCTACCAGGCCGAGGGATTCAAAATCCGTGGCATCAAGATGATGTCTCTTTCGGACGAGATTCTCACCGAGCACTACTCCCACATCGCCGAGATGCCTTTCTTCCCCTCTGTCCGCGGTTTCATGCAAGAGACTCCGGTCGTGGCTCTCGCCCTCAGCGGAGACAACGTCATCTCCCGTGTCCGTGACCTGCTCGGGCCAACAGACTCCAAAGAAGCTGCCGCCGGCACGATCCGCGGCGACTTTGGCGAAAAAGCCGAAGACTCCAAAATGCGCAACATCTGCCACGCTTCCGACAGCCCTGAAGCCGCCGAAGCCGAGATCACGCGCTTCTTCAACGAAGGCGAAATCTGCAACCTTTAGGTTGAAGGTCACCGCCGCTTTTCATTCTTAAGGCCGCCCATTGATGGGCGGCTTTTTTATTGAAGATCAGCCAAATGACTAGAACCCACGCCAGCGAGCAACCAACTGAGGCGACATCCCATATTCCTTCATTTCTGCTGAAACTCAAATCCCGCCATACATTGCGACCTCCTGTATGTGACGTAATTAACAATTGCAGCCCCTCGGAAACCAATGGGCTTCCACTAAGGACGAAATGAAAACGTCAAATCTGCCGTGTCGGCAATCTCGCTGACCGGCATGCGGCGAGAAGGTGATTTACCATCCCAGCTTTCCAGGAAGATAATCTCCTTCCGTTCATCATTGTAACCGATGATGACGGAGGCATGGAGCGGCGAACGCTTCTTCATTGAAGGAAGAGCTTCTTCATCAGGACGCTCGTATCCCGCATTGCCACCACGCGCAAAGTCACGAGAAACCTCAGTATGGAGTCGATCCCGGGCCTGATCCCAGCGGCGCCAGACGATCACGGGCATTCCGGCCCGGAGAGAGCGGCGAACAGTTTCATGATCGTAGTTGCTGGTGCGGTTGAGGTTGAATTTGGCCTCCTTGGCAACGGAACTGTAGAGCCCCAGCATGTCGGAACCAGCGGCCGATCCGGTGTTCTGAAATTTCCCCGCTACGGCGAGCCAGTCTTCGTCGAGATGAAGTCCAAGGTAGCGGGCCACCATGACAAGAGTATTGAGCCCGCAATATGGCCGGTAACCTTGCGGGACAACCTCCACTCCTTTTAGGACAAGGTCACCACGTTCGGTCCGGGTCACTTTTTCAGAGAGCGCCCTCAGCCGCTCGCTCGAACCAAGTTTTTCCTCCGAGGCATCAAGCCACGAATTCACTTCGGTTTCTTTTCTTCGGATGCTCAGCCGCAGGAGGCGGTCGGGAGCATCAAGAAGCTGGATGACCAAACCGGAATCCTTGTGCTGGTATGCGTTCAATTCAGCACGGAGATCGCGGGTGCGACCACGCTTGGCACGACGAGGGCGCTTGTCGATCCCTTCGAGACGGGACACCAGAGCCTCTGAAGTTTCCCGGTAGAATTTGGAAAAATCGGCCTTCTTCTTATCGATTCGTTGCTGGACGTGAGCGATTGCCTCCTTACGATCCATTCCCTCTGGAAGTCTTCTATCCAGATATCCGAAGAAGGATCCCGCATCCGCAAAAGTGATCTGAAGTTCCTCCAGATTTGCATCACGGTGAAGTGCCCGAACAAGTAGGGCATCTACTCCGAAAACCTTTGGGCGCGCCATCAGATAGGAAGAGCTGGCACTGGCCACTCCCGCATCGGCCTGCCATTCACCTGGAAGAGGCAGAGAACCCTCCCACGTGCCCGAGGCGAGGATGACATCTGTCACATCCTGCCCATTGAGAAAACTGTCGTGTTGGGCGAGCGCTCCGAGGACTGAATTGGGAAGGGCCTGTAATTGGGACGCGATGAGGAAAAAGAAAAGAGCCACCTTCATAAGTGTCTAACAAACACCCCTGAAAATGGCTCGGCAACGTCTTTTTCAGACGAATTTGGAATGTGGACTATTTATTCTTGTCGGCGTCCTTTTCCTCTTCACCAGTTTTGGCGGGCGCGTCACGATTGATTCGCTCCAACATGACGGCGGTCAAATCCTTGGCATCCTTGGCGTAGGAAAGAATTGGAACGTTGGCTCCGCTTGCTCCGGAACGGTCGAAAATAAAGTCGTAGCCTTGGGCTTCCGCCACTTCCTGAACCATTTTAATCAGCTCAAGGCGCATACCGCTAAACTCAACGTTAGCCTTCTCGGAAAGAGCGGAATTTTTGCGCTGGATCCAGGAAATTCGTTCGTTTTGAAGGGCCTGGGCTTCTTCTTGCTTTCCGGTAGCCTCACGGAAGAGCTCTCCCTTTTTTTCGCGGGTGAGCGCTGGATCTTCCGCCTGTTTCTGAAGCTTGCGGGATTCCTCGGCAATCTCCTTGACCGCTTCCGCCCTGGCCACGTTTTGTTTTTGCATCTCTTCCCGGTATCCCTTTAAGGACTCAGCGGTTTGCTCAAATTTGTGGTAGTCGCGGAGCAGTTTCTGCATGTCGACTGTTCCTATTTTAGCATCCTTGTCCTGGGCGGAAAGAGGGGCGGAAAGAAAGGCTCCGAAAAGGAGAGCCGTAAAGAATTTGAATATTTTCATAGTCGTGATTGAGATTAATGGCTTTTAAAAAAGGGGTGTTACTCTGGGGGGGCAACCTTGGGCGCTTCCTCCACCTTCGGTGCATCTTTGTTCAACTTTGCCAAGACAGCGCCGGTGAGGTCGATCTTATTTCGCACATAGATGAGGAAAGGCACCTGGGAAGTGGTGAGTCCGGAGTTGTCGAAGACATAGTCAACATTCTCGGTGGCGGTGGCGGCATGGGCATTCACGGCTTCGAGCACATCCGCGCGGATCTGATCCATGAGACCTCCCATCTTTTGATTGAGAGCACGACCCCGGCGCCGTAAGAACTCATCACGTTCCCGCTCCAAGGCAGCAAGCGTTGCCTTGCGGTCCGCTGCTGTCGCGGAGATGGACTTCTTCTTACCCGACGAGAGCGAAGGATCATTGAATTCATTGAAAAGCTTACGAAGCTCTTCTTGCATGGCCTGAATGGCAGAGAGCCGCTCGTCGTCATCCTTCTTGATATCGATCTTCTCGACTTGGTCTTCGTTCTCGGCCGCTTTGGTTTTGTGGTAGTTATTGAGAAGGGTCGTCATGTTGACGGTGGCAACCTTGAGCTCTTCGGCCGAGGCTGCGATGATCAAACCGAAAGAGCACAAAAGAAGAGCGCTTGTTCGACTGCCGCGTTTAAGAAGGGAGATTTTCATAATCAATGGCTTGTAATCGGAGGTGATTTCGTTGGGGGAAACATCTCATTCTCCGGAGCGTTCCTCCAGCTTCTTTTTTAGTTCCTGGAGTTCTTCACGGAGTTTCGGAAGACGGGCCAGGGCTGCCATTTTTCTTTGCTCGATGGCCATGGGGCGGGCTGGAAATCCCATATAAACGCCGGGCTTGGTGACATTTTTCAGAAGTCCACTTTTTGCTGCGACCACCGTCTGATCAGCGACTTCAAGGTGCCCGCCCACTCCGGACTGGGCTGCAATGGTCACATAATTACCCAGCGAAGCACTCCCGGCTACTCCGGACTGGGCCACCAAGAGGCAATGCTTACCGGTTTGGACATTGTGAGCCACTTGAACCAAATTATCGATCTTGGTCCCCTCTCCAATGATTGTTTTACCAAAGCGGGCCCGATCGACACAACTATTGGCGCCAACTTCGACATCATCCTGAATCTCCACGATTCCAATCTGAGGGACTTTTTGATGACGGCCGTCTACGAGATCAAACCCGTATCCATCCGAGCCAATGACACAGCCGGGCTGAAGAATCACGCGATTCCCGAGGGTACATCTCTCGCGCACAACGGAGCCCGGGTGAAGGTGGCAATCTTCGCCAATCTTAACATCACGTCCAATGAGACAGCCGGAACCAATGACCGTTCCGACACCAATCTGTGCTCCAGCTTCAATCACCGCCCCCGGTGAAACCTGAACAAAATGGGGGTCCAAGGTTGCCCCTTCCTCGACATGGGCACCAAGGGAAACCCCGGGGGCAAAGGAATTGATTTCCGCCTGAAAAAACTCAATCAGCTTGGAAAAAGAGGCTGAGGGGTTTGCCACCGGGATCAGCCGACAGTCACCGGGTGCCGTAAATTCTCCGACCGGAACCAAAACTGCACCGGCCTTTGTCTCCGCCAATTGTGGCTGATAACGAGTGTTGCCCAGAAAACTAACCTCATCCGGCCCGGCCTCATTGAGGGACCCGATTCCGGTGTAGACGTCCTCCCAGTCCTCGGTCGGCGCGATACCGATGAGGGTGTGGAGTTGTTGCCAGCCGAGCGACACCCAAAAAATGCAGTTGGGGCTAATCGGGCGCCTATTCGGCGTCCTTGTTGATCTCTTCGAGAAGAGAATCGGACAGGTCCGTGGTGTCACGAGCGTGCAGCACGAAGGGAATCCCTTGATTACTGTTTCCGGAAGTATCGAAGATGAAATCGTAGTTTCCTTCCTTGGCCCGCTCGCTAACGGTGCGCTGGATCTTCACAAGGATCCCCCGCATCTGTTTGCGCATCTTTTCGCTAAGAGCACGATTACGACGCTCAAGAAATTCGGTGCGTTCACGCTCTTTGGACTTTCCATCCTGTGACAATTCACGGGACTCATCGCCAAGTGCACGGCGCTGTTTTTCCCCGAGTTTCTCGTCTATAAGCTGTTCCCGGATTCTTTGAAGCTTGGCGTCGATCTCCCGGATACTGGCGAGCCGGTTGTTGTTGTCCTTTTGAATGCGGGCTCGCTCGATATTAATATCACGTTGCACCGTGGTCGTCTGGTGATACTCATTGAAGAGACGCTCCATGCTCACGGTGGCAATCTTGAGACGGTTCTGGCCATGGGCTATGGAGGAGAGCAGGACAAGGCCGGCAAGGAAGGAAAGTATAGGCAGCTTCATGATATTCGTATTCGGTGGAGATTGGGTTTGAGTGAAGTATGGCTTTAGAAGAATAATCGTCAATGACAGGCTGAACCTGTTATTTTCCTCCATTGTTCTGGGCAAGAACGATTCCCGACAGACCAAAATGGACAGCAAGAAGCAAAAGAAGGAAGCAGAAATGATTTTTCATGGTTCTTTGCGTAGAACTCATCGACACTGGCTTAGATGATCACACGTATCCCAGACGTCAACTCTGTAAGGGCCTCGTTGCAAGAATTTTCCCGCCCACTTGCCCTCGTTCCAACGATGGGAGCCCTTCATGAAGGTCATCTCGCCCTCATTCGAGAAGCCCGGAAACAAGTCGGGAGCAAGGGAACGGTTGTCGTTTCGATCTTCGTCAACCCCATCCAATTCGACCGCGCCAGCGATCTCAGCAGCTATCTGCAACCGCTGGAAGAGGACCTCGCTCGATGCGAGGCTGAAGGTGTCGAAATCGCCTTTATCCCTGACAAAAGCGAGCTTTACCACGACGACCGCTCGATTCTCGTGACCGAATCCCTCCTGACCAAGCATCTCTGCGGAGCAACTCGCCCCAGCCATTTTGACGGAGTCCTGACCATCGTTCTAAAACTCTTCAACATCTTCCAGCCTGAGGTTGCGATCTTCGGAAACAAGGACTTCCAACAGCTCGCGATTATCAGGCGCATGGTCCGGGACCTCAATGTCCCGGTGAAAATCACTGGCCACCCCACAGTGCGGCAAAACGACGGTCTCGCACTCTCGTCCCGGAATTCCCGTCTTAGCCCGGAGCAACGCCAGGACGCCCCCAGAATCCGGCGGGCCCTCAAAGCTGCCCGTGATCTCAATGGAAATGGGGAACAAAAGCCCGAAGTTTATCTTGAGGCTGCCAGAAAGCACCTCCTCTCCGACGCCCCAGAGGATTTTTCCATCGATTATCTCCAACTGGTGGACGCCGAGACACTGCAGCCCGTCCCCAAAGTCAACCGTCCCGCCGTCCTCGCAACAGCTTGCTTTTATGGGGACATCAGGCTGATTGATCATATCAAAATTCGCATGTAGAGACTCCTTTCTCCATCTGGCGTCCAAATCAGCTTCCGAAGAATTTTATTCAGAAAGAGAATTGCTCGGTGACAAAATTCACCGGTTCATTGCAAGTGGTTCCAGAATATCATGAGCGAAGCATCTCCTGGCCTCGAAGAAATCGAAACTGCCACCGGCAAAGACATCGTGCCAAACATCATCGAATTTATCGAAAAAAACGCGAGTCCACACCGCGCCGGGACTCAAGGAAAGGGGTGAATTTTCCACAAATTCCCGCCTTGCTCCGTGTGCTGGGAAGACTACCTTTTGGCCATGCGTATTTTACTTCTCGCCATCATCTCACTCGCTCTCGCTTCCTGTGCCAACACGAGCACAGCCGAACGTAAGGCCGTCCCTCCAAAAGATTCCGAGGACAGCAATATTCCCTGGAATGATCCGGGGCAAGGAGGCCAGTCCGGAGGCCCTTTGGGTGGAATGCTGGAAAGACGTTAGCCTAGCCGTTGAACGTGAGCGATGCCCCCGCTGAAAAATACATTCACGAACCCTGCGGGGGATGCGGGGAACTTCTTGACGTCACCAATCTTGGTCCTTTTGAGGCTGCTATCTGCCCCATCTGCTCGACAGAAACTCACGTAAAGAGGGAGTTTGGCGCCTACAGACTGGATCAGCGCTATGCCATCGGCGGCATGAGCGTGATTTTTGTCGGTTGGGACACTACGCTTGATCGGAAAGTCGCGATCAAGGTCCTCAACGAAGAATACTGCAATGACGAAATTCGTATTCAGGCCTTTGAAAATGAAGGCCGCCTGACCGCGCAAGTCAGCCATCCCAACGTCGTCAAGGTCTATGCTCTCGGACGGGCCTATGGACGATTTTATCTCGTCATGGAGCTCCTCGAAGGTCTCAGCTTTGAGCGTATCATGGCGCAGCGCGGGGCCTTGCCGGAAGACGAGGTTCTGGACATCGCCATCCAAGTCGCCGCCGGTCTTCGGGCCGCGAAGCAATCCGGCATGATCCACCGTGACGTCAAACCCGCCAATATCCTCATCGACAGCGAAGGCCGCGCCCGACTTATCGACTTTGGCCTAGCTCTCATCACGAAAGATGGCCGCGCGCAAGCAGAGGAAATTTGGGCAACCCCCTACTATGTCCCTCCCGAAGCGCTCGAGCGAGGAATTGAAGATTTCCGAAGCGACATCTACGCCTTCGGAGCCACTCTCTACCAAGCTCTCGCCGGTCGCCCCGCTTTTGAATCGACCTCGACCTCCAACAGCGTCCTTCGTCGCGCCAAGCAGACAATCCCCCGCCTTTGCAAAGTTGCCAACTGGGTCACTCCCATCACTGGCGAGGTCGTCGACCGTATGATGGCATACAAGCCCGAACACCGCTGGGGGAGTTACAAGGACGTCATGAAAGCCCTTGAGCAAGCCAAACGCTCAACCGGGGGCGCCGCACCCGTAAGGCCCACCCACAGCGAAGTGCGGAGGAAACGTCGTAAAAGCGGAATCGGATTTGGCACGGTCTTTTCCCTCACTCTGATCGCACTCGGAGCAGGAGCATTCCTCTGGAAGCCTTGGGAAAAAATAGAGAACAACCGAGCTAATGGCCCAGAATCGATTATCAATGACACCCCCAAAAAAACCTTCAATCCGATTGGATCAGCTGACCAGAAAACCGCCCAAGCCTGGCAATCTGCCCGTGATTTGATCGCGAGCAAGGATTTCGAAAAGGCTGGAGAGAGCTTCTTGGCCATCTCCACTGATGACTCCCTCCCTCGAATGAGCCGGGCTTGGGCTTCTTTCGAAGGGAGCATCTCCGCCTCACTTGATGGACGGCCGGGTGAGGCCCGCAAGCTTGTCACCCGGACCCTTTCCGATCTCAAACCCGTCAAAAACAACACCCCCATCGTCCTCGAACTTCGACGCATGGGAAAAGTTCTCCGTAACATCCCCCCTCCGCTTAAAAGTGACATCCCCCAAAACCCCGACTCCATCGCAGAGTATCTAGGGTCCTTTGCCCTAGCGCTCAAGCAGTGGGAACAAGGCCAGTGGGAAGCCGCCCTACCAACCTTTGCAAAAGTCCGCAGCATCTCCCTCTCTCCTGAATACAAATGGTTTCAACGCTATCAGACCCTCGCTGATGTCTATCTCGCTGACGGGCAAGTTCTGGCCAGCCTCAAAAACTTGCCAGAAGTCAAAGATGCCAATGTCGCCAGTGAGAATATCAGAAAAATAGCAGCTGCCGCGCAACAACTCCGCACCAAAGGTCGTGCCCTATACAATCTAAGGGCCCGCCAAATCTACCTTGCCCGTCTTCGTAAAAAATTTCAGCAGGACCCCGCCGTGACCGAATCAGTCAGCTGGAATGACGTTCACCCCATTCTCGTAACACACGGAAAGGCTCTTAGGCTGGCCAAAATCACCGCTATTCTCGATAATCCTCCAACTCACGCCCCCGCTGATGCCGTCTGGGCTTGGCGGTATTTAGAAAAAAAGGCCGGCAGATTCATCAAAGACCTTTCCTCTCAAACGGATTGGGCCGCCGAAAAAAACGACGGGACCGAAATCACTCCCGCCTCCGGGAACTCACAAGGGGTCACGCTCGACAGCGGGGAGTTCATTCCCTGGACAAACTTAAAGCCGGAACGCCTCATCAAGGAGCACTCCGGGGAAGAAGCCGCCGAAATCGCCTTTGCCTGGCTCATGGAGAAGACAGCCCTCGCCAACGAGTTGGCTGAGGAATTTTCCGAAGAAAACGCCGATTTTCAACGGAACTGGAAACGTGTCATTGTCGGGACTTCCCAATAAATACCGCTTTAAGCAAGAATCGGGAAATTTCCGGGGAGACTCCGCAATCCGTGAGTCCTAAAAGGCCTTAAACATGCCCATCAAGCATCACCTGAAGCTTTTTCTGGAATGCCGCTAGATCTGACTCGGTAGGTTGATAACCGGCCTGATCAGGGTCAATAGACGGGCGCCCCATTTCATCGATGAGCCAGGCGCCCTTCATGCCATCACTAAAAGTGACAGTTCCGCTGACCATGGCACCAGGACGGGCGACTTCATCAAGAGTGGCAGTAACGCTGTCCTCACCAGCAGGGGCGGCCGGCGGAGAGTCCACCGGAGATGAATCAGCTAAGGCAAGGTCGGAGGCCGGCTGGCTATCGGGCTCGGCTTGG
>JAPKDJ010000033.1 GCA_026421245.1 Akkermansiaceae bacterium
TGCCCGCAGTGCTCCGGTTGTCCGCAGTGCTCCGGTTGTCCAGAAATCATCACCATCCCGCACGACGAAGTCGAGTCGATCAACGAGCAAAGCTCGCCAGAGGACCCGGTAGAAATTGCTAAAGTATTGACGAAAGCCTCGTGGAGAAATCTACGGGGCTTTTTTGATTCCCTTATTCAAGGGGTCACTTTTTGTATCTCTTCATCCACTGTTGGGTTTCCATCAATTCACCTTTTTCAAGGCGTTCCCAGAGTTCTGGCTCGTTTGCTTTGATGCCGGCGCGGTCACGTTCGGCGGCGAGGCCGATTTCGGGTTTGCGGGTGAAGAAATCTTCGAGGCCGCGGTCACGATTTCGGGAAATTCATTGGAGTCCTTTCATCCGTATTGCACGGAGAACTTGAGTGTAGTCGGGTGTGTTGTGATTGTTTTCTTCATTGGTTTTGTCACGGGTTGGGACAAGAAGGGAGGGGGACCTTATTCTTTTCCGAGCGAGTAGATTTTCAAGTCATCGATGATGACCTTCTTTGGAACCGCAACCCGCAGGGCTCGCTTGGTCGGATGGGCGATTCCCTCGGACGAAAACGATCCCACTTTTTTCTCATTGATCGTCACGGTCATGGTTTCCCCTTTAATAGTCACCACCAGATGATGCCACTTCCCGACCTCCAGTTTGTTGGGGAATCGTTTCGTCTTGGTCTTTAGCATTTTCTGCTGCTTCGGCGTCATCGCCTTGTCCTGCCGTGCCTTGCGTATCTCATTGGCCATGATCCCGGTTTTAAGATCGTTCATCTGTACATTCTTGGTGCTGATCTTGGTCATGCAAAGATGTCCTGCATGCACTTCTTTGAATTGCTGATCGGCGAAATTCAATCCAAGGCTGTCTGTCGCTGTCGGTAACTTGAATCGCAAGGTCACCTTCCCGTCCTGAAACTCTGCAGGGTGGACCACTGAAACGGCATGGTCTGCCACCGGGTGGAAGGTGATGTGCATGGCGCCATCCTTCAAATCTACCTGCTTGTTTCCCTTCGCCCTCTTCTTGCTGTTTGAGACCCATCCCTTTCCGATTTCTTCCTTCGAGTTGTCACTTTCGGTACGCTCGAAATCATCTTCAAAAATCAGGGTGGCCTTCTCATCGGCGGACAAGGTCAAGGGGCACAGTATGGCGGCGAGGCAGGAGAGGGGTGTCTTCATAAGATTGCTCATTAGGACCTTGGCGGTGCAGAGCCGGCAAGAATTAAAGTGTCCGAGACATTTCCCCTCCGATCGGGCGGTCTCTGTTTTCATCATGCTGTTGCCTGTTCACCGTATTTTCTTGGTAATCCACGATCCGTGGCGCCTTCGATTGCCAAACCAATCAAGCCGCGCGCCTCATCGAGGTTCGCGGCTTTTCATGCTCAAATCCCCCAGCCTCGGTTCCTCAGCCAAATCAGTGCCGATCTAAGTAATCTGTGGATCAAGCTCCTCAGCCCACGCACCTCAGCCAATCGTTCATTCTCGACGGGTCATTTTATGCGTGTTTTTCCCTTTAATAACAGCTTCCCTCCCGCCCAACATCATGTCCGAGAAACGTAAGCCTTACCCCTTCGACCTCTTCGAGCCCAAATGGCAATCCCACTGGGCCGAGAACAAAACCTACCGCACCCCTGGTCCCGGTGACGAAGGTTTCGATGCGACTAAGCCAAAATACTACATCCTCGACATGTTCCCTTACCCCTCCGGCGCCGGCCTCCACGTCGGCCATCCAGAGGGTTACACCGCGACCGACATCGTCGGCCGCTACAAGCGCATGAACGGCTTCAATGTCCTCCACCCGATGGGCTGGGATGCCTTTGGACTCCCCGCCGAGCAATACGCCATCAAGACCGGCACTCACCCCCGCATCACCACTGAGGCCAACACCAACAATTTTCGCCGTCAGCTCCAGGAACTCGGCTTCGGCTACGATTGGGATCGCGAGATCAACACCACCGACCCGAAATACGTCCGCTGGACCCAGTGGATTTTTCTCCAGCTCTACAATTCTTACTTCTGCGACGAAGACCAAAAAGCCAAGCCCGTCTCCGAGCTCGAAGCCAAAGGCTGGACCCAACAGCAGATTGACGAAGTCCGCCTCGCCTTCATCCACGAAGCCCCCGTCAACTGGTCCCCCTCGATGGGAACCGTCCTCGCCAATGAGGAAGTTCAAGAGTGGAAGGATAAAGGCGAAACCGTCGTGCGCCGTCCCCTCCGCCAGTGGATGCTCCGCATCACCAAATACGCCCAGCGCCTCATCGACGAACTTGAACCCCTCGACTGGCCCGAATCCATCAAAGCCCTCCAGCGCAACTGGATTGGGCGCTCCGAAGGAGCCGAAGTCATCTTCGACGTCGAGGGCCATGACATCACTGTCTTCACGACCCGTCCCGATACCCTCTTCGGCGCCACCTACATGGTCCTTGCTCCCGAGCACCCGCTCGTCCCGGAAATCACCACCACCGATCAAAAAGAGGTCGTCGAAACCTACGTCGCTGCCTGCGCCAGCAAGTCCGATATGGAACGCGGCCTCGACAAGGAAAAGACCGGCGTCGCCACCGGAGCTTCCGCGATCAACCCCGTCAACGGAGAAAAAATCCCCGTCTGGATCGCCGACTACGTCATGATGGGCTACGGCAGCGGAGCCATCATGGCTGTCCCTGCGCATGACTCCCGCGACTTCGAATTTGCAATCGAGTTTGGACTTCCGATCAAAGCGGTCGTTTTCCCAGATCATAAATGGCTCAAAGAGAATGGGGGTCACCTTGAAGTAGAAGTTATCGAAGACGGAACTAACAGAGAGCTCACCTGGACTTTTCCGGAGTTGGTTGTCCAAGCCGAAAGAGAAGAGAGCTTTCAGAAGCAAGCGTCGGCATTTTATCAGGATCAAGTTTCCAACTTTGCGACCGCGTATCCAGACCACGGCACCGCCATCAACTCCGGCTTCCTCGAGGGGCTTAAAACCAAGGACGCAAAAAAGAAAATCATCCACTGGCTCGGTGAAAACGGAAAAGGCGAAAAGAAAATCCAATTCAAACTCCGCGACTGGCTCTTCTCGCGTCAGCGCTACTGGGGCGAACCCTTCCCCCTTCTTTGGGATAAGGAAACCGGCCAGCACTCCGGCGTTCCCGAATCCGAACTCCCTCTTCTCCAACCTGAGATGGAGGACTTCAAGCCCACCGGCGATCCCCGTGGCCCCCTCATCAACTGCACCGATTGGATCAATTATTCGGACAAGCTCCAGCGCGAAACCAACACCATGCCCCAATGGGCTGGCTCCTGCTGGTATTACCTCCGCTACTGCGATCCCAATAACACCGAGCACTTCATCAGCCCCGATACTGAAAGCTACTGGGGGAATGACGAGGGCTTCGTCGACTTCTACGTCGGCGGCAAAGAGCATGCCGTCCTTCACCTCCTCTACTCCCGTTTCTGGCACAAAGTCCTCAACGACCTCGGCCACCTTAAGTCTAAGGAACCCTTCAAAAAATACTTCGCTCCCGGCCTCATCATGGGCGAGATGGAGTTTGCAATTTTTGAAACTCAATCAGGCGAAATCGTCAGCTATAAAGACCTCGAGGAGCAAGACTCACGCACCTTTGTCATGAAGAGGACAGGCGAGGCTTTGATCAAAAAGGTCGTGGGTCCTGAGGAAGTTGAAAAGAAAGGCGAGAACTTTGTTCTCATCTCCGACCCTTCGATTCGTGTCCGTTCCAAGGCTGAGAAAATGTCCAAGTCCCTTGGCAACGTCGTCAACCCAGATGACGTCGTCGAGCGCTACGGCGCTGACTCCCTTCGCCTCTACGAAATGTTCATGGGCCCCCTCGACCAGGACAAACCCTGGGCGATGAAAGGGGTCGAAGGCGTCCACCGCTTCCTCGCCAAAGTCTGGCGCCTTGCCTTCTCCGAGGATGCCGATGGAGGCTGGATCTCCAGCGGCAAGATTGTTGCAGGTGAAAATGCTGATCTCGCCAAAACAACGCACCAGACCATCAAGCGCGTCGAAGAAGCGATCAACTCCCTTCGCTTTAACACCGGTATTAGCGCGATGATGGAGTGCTCCAATGCCTACACCAGCGCCGGAGAAATCCCCCGCGACCTCTTCCTCACCTTCCTCAAACTCCTCAGCCCTTTCGCGCCCCACCTCGCCGAAGAGATCAACGCCGCCCTCGGCGGAACGGAACTTGTCAGCGAACAAACCTGGCCCGAACTCGACGAAAGCCTTCTCGTCGAATCAGAAATCCAGCTCATCGTCCAGGTTAACGGAAAGCTCCGTGCCCGCATCATGGTTCCCGCTGACATCTCCAAGGAAGACGCCGAAGCTCAAGCCCTCGCCGACGAAAATGTCACCACCCACACCGACGGGAAAACCGTCCGCAAGGTCATCGTGGTTCCCGGCAAGCTTGTGAATATTGTGGCAAACTGACCCATGGACCTCTCTGCAATCTCTTCCCGGCCTGATCTCGTCAGGGAACTCCAACGACGCGATTGGCGGCTGTTTTCGATCAGAACTCCTTGAAATGAGCGAAGAGCGACACCAAGCCTGCCCGCTTGTTCAAGCTCGAAACCTTTGACTGGGATGCCATCCGGAGCGTGTGGGAATGGACCTCATTGAAAGGGGCGTGAAGGTTTAAAGACGAGGCAGTTGTTTCCTTGCCTCAGGCTTGGGCCTCGCTTTTTGCGGATCCTGGTTGTCGAATTGGTTTTTAAGAGAGCCGGAGGAAACCATTTATACGGAACATTCCCGTCGACAAACGGAAGAGGTTTTGAGTTGGCCTCCGGTTCGGAGAACAGTTCCGCGCCGGCCCACGGTGCGAAGCTTTCTTGGTAGGCTGGTGCTCTCAAGCGAGTTTTCGAACTCACTCTCGCCGCTTACCGAAGGCATGGCTGGATAGCCGATTTAAAAAATCCCTGAAGCGACGGTTCAAGAAATCTTTTCAATTCTCGACAAAGAACCCATTCCTGTCGTGTATTAATACCAGTTATGAATCGAAGAGAATCACTCACGGCACTCTCCGGTGGTGCCGCCACTGCCGCCATTTTTTCCGCTCTTGGAACCCAAATCAAAGCCGCCGAGGAAGAGGCCACGAAGTCTGGGGCCAAGTTCAAACACTCGGTCTGCCATTGGTGCTTTGGTAATATCCCTCTGGACAAGTTTTGTGTCGAGGTGAAGAAAATGGGCATCGAGTCGATCGAAATTCTTTTTCCCGAGCAGTGGGCTACGGTGGCCAAGCACGGTCTCAAGTGCGCGATGGGGCGCCCTCGTCCGATCAAGGGGATCGCGGGCATCGGAACCTCCTTCGAGAAGAAAGAGAACCACGACACGCTCGTGAAGATTTATGAAGAAATCATTCCTCTCGCCGCCAAGGCTGGGAACGTTCCTCAAATCATCGCCTTTTCCGGAAACCGCAATGGTCTTACGGATGAGGAAGGTTTGAAGAACTGCATTGAGGGCGTGAAGCGCATTGCTCCCATTGCGGAGAAGCACAACATCACGATTTCCATGGAGCTTTTAAATTCAAAAAAAGACCACAAGGACTACCTCTGCGACCGCACCCAGTGGGGTGTTGACCTTGTCAATGCGGTTGGTTCAGACCGCTTCAAACTTCTCTATGACATCTATCACATGCAAATCATGGAAGGTGACTGCATCGCGACCTTCACCAAGCATAAGGATGCGATTTCGCACTTCCACACCGCCGGTGTTCCCGGGCGCAATGAGATCGATGATTCCCAGGAACTCAACTACAAGGGAATCTGCAAGGCGCTCGCAAAAATGGGCTACGATGGCTACCTCGGTCAGGAGTTTCGCCCAAAGAAAGATCCCCTCACTTCCCTGAAGGAAGCGATTGATATTTGCACGGTTTAAAGAAATCGACTGACTTTCATGATCGCTCCCGGAGACCTTTCCGGGAGCGATTTTTTTTGGAGATCGATGGACTCGGTTGAGTCTTTTGAAAGATCAATCGTGGTTGGTTCTGATCGAGCGCCATCTTGCCGTCGATCACTCCGTCTTCAGCATCGACTTCCTGGATGAGTCATCCAGCTCATCATTTCGAAACGAGAAAGCGTGTGAGGGCCTAGATCGTGAGTTTCTGTTGAGCCAGTTCAGAATTGAGTTGGCTGATCTGGAGCTCTTTGTCTTTGAGCTTTATCGAGGTCTTTTGGCGAAGACGGCCGCCGATTGCCAATTGCGTTTTCAGCGTCCTCAATGTCGAGGTGCTTCCCAATATCACCCAGAAGTAGTGTTTTCATCTATCCCATATCGAAAGGGTATGAGTTTTTGGAATTTGCGGCATTGAGGAAATCCGCTCGAGATTATCATGGGTCGGCAAAGAGGAATGACGCTCTTCAGAGTGTCACTTGGGAATTATGGCCGAGGCTCTGGAGAGTGTCGGTCCTTACCTACTCATGCTCGGTGATTTCGATCTTGCGGAAGGAGATGGCCATGTCTTTTCCACCGTGGAGCTGGAGGCCGAGGGGGCCTTTTTCGATGGCGGTTTTGGATTCGTAGGTGATGCCTTCGACGCCATTGAGCCAAGTTTTGTAGGTGTTTCCTTTGACCTCAATTTTGAGAATGTTCCAGTCCTTGGGTTTGACGGCGGCGATGGCTTCCTTGCTCTCGGTGGGATACCCCTTGCCGGGGATGTAGGGAGCGGCGGTGAGATCACGCTTGAGGGACCCGGAGATGCCGATCTGGATTTGATCGTGGGGCTTCTTGATCATGACCCCGGAGTCGATGGTGCCTTCGCCAAGCTTGTATTCGAGAGTGAGGGTGAAATCCTTGAATTCCTTCTTGGTCCAAAGAAGGGAGCCGGATTTTTTGGGGCCGGATTGACATTGGATGAGGCCTTCCTTCACGGTCCAATGGGGGTGCTTGCTCTTGGAGTCGACGCGCCAGTTTTCGAGGTCTTTGCCGTTGAAGAGGGACTCGTTAGCGAGAGCGGTGAAGGGGAGAAGGAGGAAGATGAGGAATTTCATGGTTTAATCATACGCGATTTAGGAAGTGGCCTTTCGTTTGCCAATCATTCCGATGATGAGGCCGGTTCCGAGGAGGGTGACCACGAGCCCGGCGATCATTTGGGTGGTGACGATTTCATCCAAAAAAAGCCAGCCCCAGAAGATGCCAAAGAAAGGGATGAGAAAGGTCACCGAAGTGGCCACGGTGGCTCCGGAGCGTTGGATCAGTTTGAAGAAGAGAACGAAGGCCAGAGCAGTGCAGATCAGGGCGAGCGCGGCGGCGCTGAGCCAACTAGAAAGGGGAGGCGATTTTTCTGGTAGGCGGGCGAGGGCAAAGGGGATGAGAACGAGCCCCGCCCCGAGCAGGCTGCCGGAGGAGGCGACGAGTGGGCGGACGCCCTGGAGCTTGCTCTTTATCCAGCTGACTCCGAAGCCGTAGCAGAGGCAGGAAATGACGCAGGCGACGATGGGCCAGCCGCGACCGTTTTGATGAAATTCCAGTTTCCCCCATACCAAGATGAGAACGCCAAGGATACCAAGGCCGAGACCGATGAACTGAGAGGTGCGGAGGCGCTCTCCCAACCAGACTGCCGCGATGAGGGCGCTGAAGACGGGGACGCTGGAATTCATGAGGGCGGTGAACCCGGCACTTAGGGTCAGGCTGGCCCAACTGAGGAGAATGAAGGAGATGGACGAGCCAACCACGCCACTAACGAGGAGCTGCCACCAGTGGGTTTTGAAAAGGGCGCGGGCCTCCTTGCGGAGAAAGACCGGGGTGAGGGCCAGTCCGGCAACCGTCATGCGGAAGGCGACAAGCGGGACCGGCCCGAAGTCGGGGGTCGAGATTCGCATGAAGAGGAAGGACGCCCCCCAGATCGCCGCGAGGAAAAGGAGAATGAGGATGTCGGCGATGCGCACCAGGATTTTGGATTAGTTGGCGAGATGCTTCGTACAGAACTCGAGTTGGAGTTCCCGCCAAGATTTATCTCCTTCGACTTGGGGAAGCTTGTTTCGATTGCCGCCGTAGGCTGCGACCGGGATGCCGAGGGCTTTAGCTTTGTCTCTGATGAGTTCGAGTTGCTTTGGCGGATGAATGCGATCGGTGGGTCTGGCGTTTGAGTAGAGGAAAAGGGGAGCCTCGCCCTTGTCCATATAGCGGAGTGCGAATTCCTGAGTGCCGATGGGCTGCATGACGCCGATGACGACAGCGGGGCGGGAGCTGAGTTTGTCGATGGGGTCGCTGGCTTTGGGATCGGCGAGGTCATCGTGGTAGCCGAGGAACTGGCTGATGAGGGCTCCTGCGGAGACTCCGCCACAGCAGAGGCGTTTTGGATCGATATTCCATTCCTTGGATTTTGAGCGGATGAACTTTATGGCACGTCCACAGTGGTCGACGATGTCCCGGTATTCCATGTCCTTGTCGAGGAAGGGGTAGTTGCAGCTTACGACGGCGTAGCCGGCCTTACGGTAGGCTTCGAGAGTAGCGCGGTCGTGTTTTTCAAACTGGTTCTTGTCGCCATTACGAAACCCTCCTCCGTGAAACCAGACAAAGACGGGAGCGGATTTGGTTTTTTTTAACGCGGGCCAGAAATCGAGGACGTTGCGTTCGTGTTTGGTGTCATACTGAATATCGCGCTTGGGATTGGCGGCCAATGCCGTCCCAAGTGTGGCCAGAAAAAGCAGAAGGATCCTTCGATGGTTATTCATGGTGATTATCCTTGGAGAAATGACCGCCGGATCAAGCGAAATACACAGTTTGTCTTAACTCGCTATGGGGCGCTCCCGAAGTAATGGGAGACGATAGCCGGGCCGCACGGCTCCGAGACATTGACCCGCCCGAATTCTCCTCCGGCAATCGGGGTGACGGTGGCTTCTCCGGCGCTTGCGATTTCGATGGCCCAGGCAGAGGTCTCGGTGGGAGCAGTGCCGGGTTCATTTTGTCGATAGGCGATGGCTTTAGCAACGGACCAATCAACAACTTCGGCGATGCCTGCCTGGGTGGTGAAAAGTCCAACGACGAGAATTTTGGCAAGGGAGAAGATGAGATCGGGAAGTTGTTGGATTTTGCCCCGTGCAAACAGTAAAGACATTCGGTAGGATTCTTCGAATGTCTCGTTTGAGTAAACTTTTGATCTTGTCGCTCGGGATTGCCGGGGCGGCGCCTGGGGCAGGGGTGTTGGAGGTATTTCAGGAGAACTGTGTGCGGTGCCACGGCAAGGATGGGAAGGTGAAGGGGAAGGTGAATCTCGCCGAGTTAGGGGATCCGGGAGCTCTCAAAAAGAAGCCGGAGTTGTTGCAGCAAATCATTGATGCGATTGATTTTGAGGAAATGCCTCCGGAGGATGAGCCGCAACTGGAAAAGGGAACTCGGGCGAAGTTGCTGGGGGATTTACAGACTTTGCGGAATGAGGCGATGACGGGGAAGAGGGTTTACGCGGCAACGCCGATGCGCCGGATGAATCGGTTCCAATACCACAATGCCGTGATCGATCTTTTTGATCTCAAGTGCAATGTCTTCACTCTTCCCGAGCGGATGATCCGTGATCATAAGGGGTACTTTCGGCCCGAGACCGGGAAAATGCCGGATCTGGTGAGGGTTGGAAGTCGCCCGCTGGGGAAATCGCAAATGATCGAACCAAGACTGGGAGGAGTGGCGGCGTTTCCACAGGATTTGCGGGCGGAGCACGGGTTTGATAACCAGGCGGATCACTTGTCGCTTTCTCCCTTGTTGATGGAGTCCTTTTTAAAGCTGGGACAATCGATCATGGGAAGTCCGGATTTTGGGCCGAGGCGGGTGGGCATTTGGAAGGAGTTTTTTGTGCTCAATCCACCAGAGAAACAAGGAGTGGAAGTGGTGGTGAAGGAACGATTGGTGAAGTTCTTGCGAAAGGCATTTCGGGGCAGAGTCGGGCCGGAAGTGGTTGATCGTTATGCTGAGTTTGTGGAAGCCCGGATGCACGCGGGAGCGAGTTATACGGAAGCAATTAAAGAGGTTACGGCGGCCGTGATTTCTTCGCCAAGATTTCTCTATCTTTACGATCAATCGGAGGGATCAGAAAAGGTCGACGGGCTGGAGTTAGCTTCGCGCTTGTCGTTTTTTCTTTGGGGGAGTTTGCCGGATGAGGAGCTTTTGAGGCTGGCGGAGTCGGGTGAACTTTTGAAGGAAAAGGTTTTAGAGAGGCAGGTCGACCGGATGCTGAAGGACCAGAAGCTAAAGCGATTTTGCGATAGTTTTCCGGCCCAGTGGTTGCAGTTGGATCGGATCATTTCATCGGTGCCGGACCGGAAGAAGTTCTCGAAGTTTTATTTTTCCAAGTATCGCACTAGCATGCATATGATGATGGAACCTCTCTTGTTGTTTGAGACTGTTTTGGTGGAGAATTTACCGGTGGCGCAGTTGATTGATTCGGATTTCACGTATCGCTCGGGGCATTTGGAAGAGGCTTATGGCCCGTTGGGTTCGGTTGGGAAAAAGAGGCTCGGCCAAGTCGCCGTGATGGATTTTCATCGCGTGCCGGTGAAGGATCGAAGGACAGGCGGAGTGATCACGAATGCGGCTGTGATGACGATGACCTCGGGTCCGGAGCGAACCCAGCCGATCACGCGCGGGGCCTGGTTGGCGGGAGTGATTTTCAACAAGCCGCCTGAGCCTCCGCCGGCGGACGTGCCTTCGCTGGGTGAAAAACCGGGAGAGGGAGAAGAGCACCTGACGTTGCGGGAGCGTCTTTCGATGCACCGAGAGAGAGCGGATTGCCGCGGGTGTCATGAGCAGATTGATCCGCTGGGTTTCGCTTTGGAGAACTTTGATGCCATCGGAAAGTGGCGTGAGAAGTACGAGAATGATCGCATGGTTGATATGGAGGGAACGCTTTTCCGGAAACACAAGTTTGCCACTGTAGTGGAATTCAAGGATGCCCTTCTTTCAGAGAAGGAGCGTTTTACGCGGGGTCTGGCGGGTCATCTTTTATCGTTTGCGCTGGCACGTGAACTGGGGCTGGTGGATGAGATTATCCTGGATGAGATCGTGGAACGAGTGGCGGAGGATGGGGATCGAATGCAATCCCTGATCAAAGAAGTGATTTTGAGTGAGCCATTTTTGGCGAAAGCGAACCAAGTAAAGAGGGAGAATTGAAACGATGACAACACGACGAGGATTTTTGAGAGGATTGGGCGGATCGGCCTTGGCACTGCCGTGGATGGAGAGCCTGGGGTCACAGACGCTGGCGAGTGGGGTCTCGAAAAGGATGGCGCATTTTTACGTGCCGATTGGGGTGGTGCGTCGGGGTTTTTTCCCGGGCGAAGCGGACTCGGTGATTCCAAAGGGGAATTTGGGGAATGTGATGAAGTCCCTTGGTCAGCAGGATCCGAACTATGGAGTGAAGCGGCTTGAGGAACTCACTCCGACGATGAAACCGTTGGAAAGGGTCAAGGATAAGATCAATCTCATCACCGGGATGGACCGGACCTTCCAGCAGGGGACGGATGTTCATGCGCAGTGTGCGTCCTGTTATTTGAGTAGTGCCCCACCTTATACGATTGAGGGAACGGCCTGGCCGCTCGACCGGACGCTCGATCATTTGGTGGCGGATGTGGTGGGGGAAAAGACACCGTTTTTAACGCTAGAGTTCAGTTGCAACAGCCACAAGGACAACAAGGAGTCGATCTACTTTGATAATATTTCTTGGTATGGCACGGGGCATTTGGCGCCATCGATCCGTGATCCACGGAAGATGTATCGGCGTTTGTTTTCGACGAAGGAACTCGACCAGTATCGGGATGTCACGGATTTGGTTTTGGAAGATGCCCGGGCGATGAAGAAGGAATTGGGCTATGCCGACAGCCAGAAGTTTGCGGAATATTTTGATTCCATTCGGGCGATCGAAACGCAGATGGACCGGCTTGAAGCGATGAAGGGAGAACTGGCCAAGATCTCCTTTGAGGAACCGCCGGAAGCCTACCTTCCAAGAGGTGAGTACATTCGTCTCATGGGTGATCTGATGGTGGCGGCGTTACAGTCGGGCCTGACCAACGTGGCAACCTTCATGGTAGGGCCGGAGCGATGGGATACGCCCTATCTTTTCGATGGTCTCTTTGACAAGCCAATGAGCCATCATGGCATGTCTCATAATCAAACCAAGCTGATCAATCAGCTCTTGAAAGTGGACCGCTTTCACATGGAGCAATATGTCTATCTGCTTGAGAAGATGGAGAGTGTTGTGGAGGCGGACGGGACGACTCTTTTGGATAATACTCTCTTCACTTACGGCTCAGGTCTGGGTGATGGATCGACCCACCAATACAATGATCTGCCGATCATCATGGCGGGAGGCGGCAAGCAGGTAAAATCAGGGCAGCACATCAACATGCCCGAGGGGACTCCGCTCGCGAACTTGTGGCTGACTCAGGCGAAAATGATGGGAGCCAAGATGAAGCGCTTTGCCGATAGCACCGGCGAGATCGGAGCGGTGAAGGCGTGATTCTTGACAGAAAGAGGCCAGAGAACGAATGTTCCGAACGGTCGCTTCCGAAGAAGAAGGGGCGGGAGGGCGACGACGGCACAGATTTTTCCTGTCTGCCTGCTGGCTTGCTCACCAAGTCAAGCATCGAACCGGGAGTGGCTCGTGTTATTCAACTTTCCATCAATGGGTTAAGCTTAAGATGGCGCGAATGGGTAAGAAGGTGTTTGTTTGCGGTCCGTATTGCGATGGCGATTGGATGGGCTGGAGAAAAGTGAAGAATTTTAATCTGTGCCTTTTCACGAAGTTGACGCGGGATGCTGTCGAGTTGCCGTTTCTCCCGTTTTTTCGAGGTCTCGAATGGAGGAAGAGAAGGGGAGATACTACGGCTCGATTGGATGACTGTTCTGTGGGAGGAGCCGAACGAAAAAGCTAAGTCTCAGCTGCTAAATTCTCTCGCTGGGAAAGAGGGTGTTGTTGGGGAATGGCAGTTCGGCTACGATCGACTTCATGAAATGGATTGCGGGTTTAATCATGCTATCGGTCGTGGGAGAGGCCAGACAATTGACTGGTCACACCGTATTGTTGCAGCCGATTGTCTTGTGCGACGACGAAGGGAAGAGCGCGGCCAAGGCAAACTTATCCGAGGCCTTAATTGATTTGCCGTTTCGGCGTTGGGATGTGGACTTTCAGATTCTTGAGCCAATCAGGTGGAATCGGAGGGAGTTTCGTGATGGGGAATCGGATGTGGATGTGATCGTGAAGAAAGCTACGGAGGAAGGAGTTTTTCGTCACCCGGGGCGAATTGCGAACATGGTTTTTGCAAAAAAAATAAATGGTCGGCCTGCTCCGAATGGCTTGGGGCAGCAACCGGGTTGGGTGACATTTATTGCGCAGGCTGGGAATTCGCCGCTGGGGCAGGATGCCTTTGTGGTGATTCATGAAGTGAGCCACAATCTTGGATTAGCGCATTCGGTGGATGATAATGAAGTTCCGAACGATGTTCCAAATGTGATGGGGGATGGGGATTTTATGGATCGAATCCGGGAGGATGGGATCACAAGAAACCAGGCAGCCACGATCTTGAAAAGTCCTTTGGTTCGCGAGACGGTGCGCTGTTTGAATGGAGATGAAGCAAGGAAAGCCTACCTGGATGAGAATTTTGAATTCTATTACGATAGGCTCAATCGACGCGAGGTGGAGGCGATGACAGGAAAGATCATGCCCAAAGAGTTGGATGGAGCGGGCGTGAAAGCCGAGGCGAGGAAGCGCTATGAAGCCGCCGTCGTGGATTTTTCTAAGGAAGAACGTGAAGTGCTGTTGTGGATGGTGGGAGAGTTTAGGAAGGTGTTGGTGGGTGAATTCCCCTTGCTGGCGAACCAGCCGTGGGAATTGTTAAAGGTAAAGGGTGACCACTGTGCAGGCTTTCCGCATACGAGAGGATTGTCAGTTGTCTTGAGTGAAAAGGCGGTGGATCGGATGATGGGGAAATTCAAAATGCACGGGAAAACCAAGCGCGCTCTTGAAGGGGTTTCCACGATTCTTGTGCACGAACAGTTCCATGTTTTGCAACGGTGTTATCCTGAGAAATTCGCGAGACTTTACACAGAGATCTATGGTTTACTTGATGGTGTGGTCGCCGAAAATCATTGGGTGGCAGCCAACGAGATCAGCAATCCGGACGGTCTGGATGGAAACCGATGGGTCATTCCTCACGAGGGACAATTCTATTGGATGAAGACGATGCTGAAAATCGAAGATGAACCGGCGAGAATGCCGCAGTCTTTCCGAGAGGGAGTCTTTCCATTGGACAAGAGGGGAAAGGAATATGTGACGCAATCGGGAGGAGAGGGAAAGCCACCGAAGCAGGTGTCCGGTGAGGTCATCCTGAAGTGGAAAGAGCAATTTCCAATTCGAGTGGGTCATGATCATCCCAATGAAATATCAGCTTACCTTTTTCAAGCGGAATTGGGACGCTTACTCAAGGGAATGAAGCCCTCAGAGGATGAAATGACTCGTAAGACGATGGCATGGTGTCGTAAGGAATTAAGGTAAGATTGATACAATCTATCGCGGTGACGAGTGAAGCTGCTTCACGCAGTCGCAGCAGTTCTCCCACCATTTGTTTGGCTTCTTTGATTTGGGCTTGGTGCTTCTTGTGGGCCCACCAAGTTGGGGGGGGGCGTGCCGGCGGGAATCAGGGATTGAAGCTGGCTTTATTTTTCAGGGGCGTTGGCAAGTTGGGCGGCGTCCCTGATTGGTTTGGTCTTTCTGATGATCGGGATTTCCCTCTTCGTCGCGGGCAATTGGGTGACGAACGAAGACGAGTCTTAAAGCTCCACGCGTATACCGGTGTCGAGGCTCTCGCGGCCCGCTTCGAGGATGGCGGTGGTGTTGCGAGTGGTCTCGATGGTGGCGAGGTTTTCGCGGTGACCGAGGATGAAGTCGGCAATGCTTTGATAGCCGTAGCAGGTTTGTCCGGCGAAATTGCCGTTGGCATCGGGAGTGTAGCGGAAGAAGAGGGGATTGGGTGATTGGTAGCCAGTGGCGTCCGAGGCGAAATTGTATCCGCGATGGGCCTGGTCAACGCGGACTTCTCCCTCGTGGTGGAGGGCAAAGAATCGTTGCTGGGAATGGACTTCTGCTTTGGCCGCGATCCAGGCGGAGGTGTAAATGGCGGTGGCTTTGGTGCCTGAGTTGTTCGCCCAATCGACCATAAGGGTGATGGAATCTTCGGTGGGGAGACCGCGATCCTGGGCGACACCGGTGGATGCTGAAGCGATGACAGAGACAGGGTAGGCGAGGCCTTCGAGGGTCCAGCAGTGAAAGTCAATGTGGTGGGCGTTGAGGTAGTAGGAAACGTCGGAAGATCGGCCGGCCCAGGCGCGGAACGAGTTGAGCTGGGATTTGGGTTGGGACATGTAGCTGGCGAAGTACGAAGAATCACCGAGGTTACGGAGTTTTTCCCGGGCATCGGAGTAAATGGGGTCCCAGCGTTTGTGGACCTCCATGGCAATGGTGACGTTCTTCTTGCGGGCGACTTCGATGAGTGAATCGTGCTCGGCGGTCGTTTTGACGATGGGCTTGGCGACGAGGACGTTCAAGCCGGCTTGGGCGGCGGTGTGAGCCATCTCGAAGTGAAGATCGTCGGGCGTGAAGATGAGGACGGAGTCGCCGGGAGAAAGTTCTTTTATGGCGGAACGCCAGGCTTGTGGGGCTCTTTGATCGTCGTCGGGGAAGCTGTGGAATGAGGAGTCGAGTCCGTATCTTTGGGTGATGAGGTGATCGAAGTGAGCTCGGATGAGGGGGAACTTGGTGCCGTTGGAACCAGTGAGGATGATATCGGAGACAAGTCCTCGTTCCCGGAGATCGAAGAGAGTGAGGGCGACGATGCCAGCACCCTTGTCGGAGGTTGATTCGGAGCCGTGGACCAGGCCGGAGACGTATTCACCGGTGCCAATCACGAGGACTTTGGGGGGTGACATGATGGTTTAGTCGACGATTTTGAGTTGCGAACTTTTCGTGATTAAGATGGAGAGACGGCCGCCTCTGGAGTCAATTTTAACCCGGCCCTTTGCCTGAATGGTTTTTCCGACAAGGGATTTGAGATGAGCCCCGGTGAGGGCAGCGTCAGCCTTCGATTTTTCAATGCTGATGGCGAATTGATTTCCTTCCTTCTTGAACTGGAGATAGAGGGTTTTTCCGCTGCTGGATTCACCCAGAGAAAGTGGAGTGGCGCGGATGGTAATGAACTGACCGACGAGATCGGTTCTCAACTGATTTTCGTCATTGATGGTATAGATGTCCTTCAGAAGGTAGCTGATTTCCACATCGGTTTGATCTTGGATTTCCAACAGAGTGGGAGAGGTGAGAAATCCCCGGATGATGACCTCGTTTCCGAGGGTGTTTTGCGCCGTGGTATCGGAAGCGGGAGGCAAGGCCGCTTTAAGATCAGAGTTTGCCAAAAGTAGAAGTCCCTGTTCATCCCGGCTGGTAATTTCACCCTCAATCCAAACCCATTGACCGACGGATGCCTTTAGATTTTCAGGGTTGGTAATGTCGATTCTGTTGAAGTCCACATCAAGCCAGGGTCTGAGGGGCCGATTAATTTCCGGTTCTTTGATGAGTTTTTTGACGTCTTCCGAGGCGGCTACCTGGGTTGTTGTGGCTGGTGATTTCCTGTCGAGGATTTTCCATGAGAGGAAGCCGATGGAAGTGAGGAGTAAGGCGAGAATGGAAACGGTCTTGAGAGGAAATCCGGACGTGGCTGCCGAGGCAAGTTGATGGGACTGGCGGGGGGGTGTTGGTGGGGCTTGGGCTACGGTGACGAGAGGAGTTGAAGTGTGCTTGCTATGGCGGTTGAGATAAGTGAGGAGATGGTCGAAGTTTGCCCGCCCGTTTGCCCGGTCCGCGGGATGGGCGCCATCCGCAAAGGCCGCGAACCAGAAGAGGTAGTCGATGGAAAAGGTATCAACTATTTGTTCCCCTTGTCCACAGGTCACCACTGATCGGGGGGTAAAGGAGACGGTGCCGGCAATCGGTCCCAGAGCTTCGATCAGAGCCTCCCCGTGAGCCGCGATTCGGGCGAATTCTGTGGTTGTCAGGTCTGAGTCCCTCACCCTGTCGGTGATCAAGGTGCCTTCCCACCAGCGGACTGCGATCCAGGGGAATCCGTCGATCGGGTCGAGTCCGCCATCGATCACAGACCGAAGGCAGCTGTGACTGAGTTGCTGGAGTTGTGCGAGGGCATTCTCGAAAACCCCGCCTTTGAGTCGCTCGAGGATATCGTCGTCATACCTAAGCCGGACAAGAGCAAGAGGGGTTTTATCGCGTGTGGACACACGATAAACGACGAGGTCTTCGGTTTGGTAAACCAGGTCCTCAATGTGATAGTCGGTCTGCATCGAGAAGGAGAGGATAGACTGACTCAAGGGGGGAAGCCAATCGGAAATGTTTCGGAACCCGGTTCTTTTCAGGGTGATTGATTAGCGGGGCATTGAGATCTTATCGCGAAAGCGTTTTTTTATTTTCGTTAAACTGCGGCCCCAAAACGGGCAGGTTAGATGGATCATGAAATCCACGCACCTATGCGCTCCTCGTGATCGGGGCAGCCCAAGCCTCGAAATCAGGCAGGCCGTGCCCAATTCGAGATCGACCAAACTACGCGCCGCCGGCCCGCTGGAAACGGGACACTACCTTGCCTGAGAGACGGAGCGAGGGTGGAAATTATTTTTTGGCCTTCTTTCGTGCGCCTTGTTTCTTTCGCTTGAAATGGTCGGGCGCGGTAAAGTGTGGACTGGGTCCATGTTCTTTCAGGAGGATTTTATTGAGTTTTACGGCAACCTCCGGATGTTTTTCGGCGAGGTTGTTTTTCTCGGAGGGATCTTTTGAAAGGTCGTAAACTTCGACGGGATCTTTTAGTCCGCGACGGTAGCCTTTCCAGTTGTCGACTCGCACCGATTGTTGAAAAGGGCCTTCGTAGATTTCGAAGTAAAGAAACTCGTGCTTCTTTTTCTGGGGCTTGCCAAGAAGGGAGGGAAGGATGGAGATGCCGTCGCTCTTGATAGGAACCTTTGCGCCGGAAAGTTCGGCGGCGGTGGCCATGAGGTCGACATGGGTCGTGAGGAGTTCGCTGGCGGAGCCTGGCGCAATTTTTCCGGGCCAGTGAGCCACGAAGGGCGCACGAATTCCACCTTCGTAGAGCGAGCGTTTTACGCCCCGGAGGATGCCATTGCTTTTCAAGGTTTTCGAAAACGAGGCGTTGGCACCGTTATCTGAAGTGTAAATGAGAAGGGTGTTGTCGGCGATACCGAGTTCCTTAAGTTTCGCAACGATGCGGCCGACACCTTGATCGAGAAGACTGACCATGCCGGCGTAGTTCTTGTCTTTCTGACTCCACGACTTGTCTTTGTAGAGGAGGTAATTTGGGTCGTCGTGTGGAATGACATAATCGCCATGGGGAGGGGTCCAGGCGGCATAGCAAAAGAAGGGTTTGTCCTTGTTCTCTTCGATGAACTTCAGGGTTTCTTTCTCGATGAGATAGTGGGTGTAGCTCCCCTTCTTCCCGTTTTTGTTTTCGGGCAATTCTTCCCGTTTGCTGTTTCGAACAAGATATTCCGGGTAGTAGTTGTGAGCGTGGACCTGATCGTAGTAGCCATACCAAAGGTCGAAGCCAAGTTTCTCCGGGACCCCGGTGGTCTCGGGGTTCCCGAGTCCCCACTTTCCAAATCCTCCGGTTTGGTAGCCCGCCTTTTTCAGCATCGAAGCGACGGTCGGGGTGTCGGCAGGGAGGGGGATGAGTCCATTACGCGATCGGTTGGCGCGGCGATGACAATGCCCGGGGTGGAGGCCGGTCATGACGACGCAGCGGGTGGGACCGCAAACCGCGGAGCCGGAGTAGGCGCGCTCAAATTGCATCCCTTCTTTGGCCAGCTTTGCCATGACGGGTGTTTTGATGAACTTTCCTCCGTAAGGCGAAAAATCCCCCGTTCCGGCGTCATCGACCATCACGAAGATGATGTTGGGTTTCCCGGTGGCGAGAACGGTGATTGGGAACAGGAGGAACAAGAAAGCCTTCAGCATGAAGCTGAGCTTCACGGAAGGCTTAAACCATGGCAAGGGCGCAGATCGCTCTTGGGCCGGATGTCGGATCTACCAGGTGAAAATAATCGGAGCAGTGACGATCTTGGCACTTCCCGGTCCGTTGTTTTCGCTGATTTCGATGGCTGAAACGAAGCCATTTTGAAACTCCACCACGGTTTTGGACGTCTCCTCGGTGGTGGTATGGGAAAGGCGACGGTAAATCGCTCCGGTGTATGGATCGCGCACCGTGGTGTAATGATTGATTTTTTCGTAGTCGCTGAACTCCCAAACTTGGGTTTGGCCTTTGGCATTCCGAAGGACCTTGGTCTTGGTGGGCTTACGATGAATCAGGCTGACTTCTTCAGGAGTCATGCCAATCGCGACTTCCTTCTTGGCGATGAGTTCGCGGACGAGGAGTTGGCGGGTGTGGACTTGTTTGAGTTTTTCGACGAATTTGGGGTCTTTTGAAGAAAAGGCCGCCGGAGTGACCCATCCGGAAACGCCGGTGCCACCGTCTCTCTTTCCGCGGACGAAGTAGGCCTTTGCGGTGAAGGAAACCAATTCGACATCAATGCCAACCTTCAAAGATCCGCGTTTGCGGCCACCCTTGTTGGTGGAATAAACCCAGCCGGGCTTCACGACTTTCAGTTTGATTCCTTTTGGAGCGAACTCTTCAACGTAGGCCACATTTTCTTCGAGATCTTCGGGCAGAGCCATTAAGGGAAGGGTAAGGAGGAAGAAAAGAACCGTTTTCATGGTATTTACAAAGTAAGTTAAATCGAATGATTTGTCGATGAAAGTATGACGAAGGTGCCGCGGGGCCTATTCAGACTTTTTTCACAGGGAATCTTCATCCAAGTTGTTCCCATGAACGGAGCACTCTCCCAGAAGCTGTTTGCCAAGGCCAAAACCCTCATCCCCGGCGGGGTAAATTCTCCTGTGCGGGCTTTTCGAAATGTCGATGGCGATCCCTTTTTTGTTCGCCGTGCCAAGGGCTCGCGAATTGAGGATGTTGATGGGAGATCATACGTCGACTACATCGGCTCCTGGGGGCCTAATATTCTTGGTCATGCGCCCACCTCTATCATTGCAGCCATTCACGGGGCCGCGAAGGAGGGCGTTTCATACGGTATTCCCAATCTGCATGAGGTTGAGATGGCGCAGGTCATCACGCAGTGGGTCCCTTCGGTCGAGAAGGTCCGTATGACGAACTCCGGAACCGAAGCCACGATGTCCGCGATCCGCCTGGCCCGCGGATTCACCGGGCGCGATAAGATTGTGAAGTTCGAGGGTTGCTACCATGGGCATTCCGATTCGCTTCTCGTGGCGGCGGGGTCGGGTGCGTTGACTTTTGGCGAGCCCGACTCGGCGGGCGTTCCGCAGTCGTTCGCGAATGAAACGATCACGCTTCCTTACAACGACGTCGAGCGATTGGAGGAAGTCTTTGCGCAATACGGCGAGCAGATCGCGGCCGTGATTGTGGAATCCTATCCGGCCAATGCGGGCCTCGTTTTTCCTCGGGAAGGTTACCTTGCCAAGATCCGCGAAGTGACGCGGGCGAATGATTCACTCGTCATCTTTGACGAAGTGATGACCGGCTTCCGCCTCGCGCGTGGCGGGGTGCAGGAAATCGAAAGCTTCGATCCCGATCTCACCGCGCTGGGCAAGGTCATCGGTGGCGGGCTACCCGTTGGCGCCTTTGGCGGTCGTGCCGACATCATGGACATGCTCGCGCCCGATGGCCCGGTTTATCAAGCTGGAACCCTTAGCGGGAATCCCCTCGCGATGGTCGCCGGGCTGACTCAGCTTCGCGAACTCGACAAGCGCGGCGCCTACGAATACCTCGCCGAAGTTGGCTCCCAGATGGCGGAGGGCCTTCGCAAGATTTTTTCCGAAAAAGGAATGCCACATCGTGTCAATCAAGTCGGCTCGATGTTCTGTCTCTACTTCCTCGACGAAGAGATCGTCAACGTCGATACCGTGCAGAAGCAGGACTTTGGGATCTTTAAGAAGCTCTTCTGGGGCTGTCTGGAGGAAGGCGTTTACCTCGCCCCGAGCCCTTACGAAACCGGCTTCATTTCGATGGCCCACACCAAGGATGATATTGACGATACCCTCGGCGTGATCGAGAAGGTGGTGGCGAAGTGGTAGAATCCAATTTCATGTCTCTTGTGGATGTGAAAGGCGGGGAAACGCCGGAGGGTAAGGAAGAGCTGGCATTGAGATCAATGCCAGCACCCGATGAAGCACTTTTTTAAAACCACTTTGGCGACTTGGTTCGTCGCGATCACTTATGACTGACTGCTAGGAATTTTCTTTTTCGGTTGATCGCTTGGGGGCGTTGTTGAAGGGATCGGAGAGGGGAGAAAGGGGGTGTTTCCACAGCGGACAATGTTGTCATGGAACAGGATAAGTCCAGGAAGTGAAGGGAAACCACAAGACCGCCTCCTTAATCTTCGTTTAGTGGGCTTGAACTGTCAGGTTCGATTTTGTTTACTCCTCCATCAGGTTGGGGGGGGGTGTTGAGCCAGCCAGCAATCTCCATCGTCATGAAAGGTCCCTTATCTCTCGTATTTATCGCAAGCTGTCTCTCTGCCGGGGCGGTGGATTTCAATCGTGACGTGCGCCCCATTCTCTCGGACACCTGTTTTAAATGCCACGGGCCTGGGGAAGCCGAGGGAGATCTTCGTCTTGATGATCGTGAGGATGCTCTCGATGCCGGGGTGCTTTCGCCCGGGGATGTGGCGAAGAGCGAAGTCGTCAAACGTCTTAAGACTGATGATCCGGAGGAATTAATGCCGCCGCCCGATGCCAACAAGACCCTGACAGCGGAACAGATTCAAATTTTGGAAACCTGGATTGCGGAAGGAGCTGTCTATGATGATCATTGGTCCTTTGTCCCTCCCAAGAGTGACGCTGGAGTCAAAACTCTCGATCATTTTATCGACAAGCGGCTCGCCGAAGCCGAACTCAACCCCTTGCCCGAAGCAGATCGCCGCACCCAGATACGGCGCGTCACCTTAGATCTCACTGGATTGCCTCCGACTCCGGAAGAGGTGGAGGCTTTTCTTGCTGACAAATCGCCCGAAGCCTACGGGAAACTGGTTGAGCGACTGCTGAATTCAGAATCCTACGGCGAGCGCATGGCACTGGCCTGGATGGATGCCGCGCGCTATGGCGACACGAGCGTGATGCACGCCGACGGACCGCGCGACATGTGGCCGTGGCGGGACTGGGTGATCAAGGCCTACAACAGCAACATGCCCTTCAATCAATTTACGATCGAGCAGGTGGCCGGTGATTTGTTGCCGAATGCCAGCGTGTCTCAAAAGGTTGCTTCCGGGTTCAATCGCAATCACGCCACCAGTGATGAGGGCGGGGCTTTCGCGGAGGAGCTCAGGGTGGAGTATGTCGCCGACCGGGTGCAGACGACGGCAAACGTTTGGATGGGACTGACGATGGAATGCGCCCAGTGTCACGACCACAAATACGACCCAATTTCGCAGAGTGAGTATTATGAGTTCTTCGCCTTTTTCAACAACACTTCTGATCCTGGAATGCAGACCCGCAACGGGAACCAGGCTCCCTTCGTCGAGGTGCGGGATGAGAACAGGATGAAGCAGTTGGCCGAATTGGTGAAGCACATTGAAGGCGCTGAGAAACAGGTGGAGGAGCATCGGGGCAAGGTGGAGGGAACCCCGGAGTTTCGAAACTGGTTGGATCGAAAATCCGCCGAGGCAAGTAAGGGAAAGGAAGGAAAGCACCCGAGCGGTTTGATCCATTGGTTCCCGATTGATGCCGCGGCTCAGGATTTTCGCGATGGTCTTTCGGGAGCGATCGCGATGAGTGAGAAGGGGCGATTTGATGTTTCGGATCGGGAAGAATCCAAGGCCTTGAAGCTAAATGGTAGCACGCAGTTCAAATTTCAAACCGGAGTGGACGTTGAGTTTGACCGCCCGTTCACAATGGCGGGTTGGATCAAACCGAGCGGCAAACCGTCGGGAGCCATTCTTTCGAAGATGGACGAAAAGGCCGCCTATCGTGGGTTCGACCTCTGGATGGAGGGTGGCCGAATTGGAACCCACATCGTTAACACATGGGAATCCAATGCGTTGAAAGTGGTCTCCAGCGAAGTCCTCAAGCCGGACACGTGGCAGCACGTCGTCCTGACCTACGATGGCAGCCATAAGGCGGCCGGAGTGAAGATTTATATCGATGGGAAACTCTCTAAGAATCAAGTGCAGGCAGACACCTTGAGTGCGACCATCGTCACCAGCCAGCCGCTGCGGATCGGGAGCCGGTCGACCAGTGCAAACTGGAAGGGTGAGGTGGACGACTTGCGGATTTATGGACGGGCTTTGCCGGAGGGAGAGATTGTTTCGGTCGCTCAGGGCGACCCGGTGGAGAGCATTCTGGCGACGCCGGCCGATAAGCGGCAGGAGAGTGACAAGAAGGTTCTTTTGGCATGTTATCTGGGGACCGAGGACAAGATTTACAAAAAGCTGGTGGCGGAGCGGCAAAAATTCGTCAAGCAACGCTCGGATCTCGACCGGAAGCCGGTGACCTCGATGATCATGCAGGACAATCCGCCCGACAAGATGCGCATGACTTACATTCTTGATCGCGGGGCCTACGACTCGCCCAAGAAAGACAAGGTGATCAATCCCGGGGTGCCCAAGGCGCTTCCGGCCCTTCCAAAGGACGCCCCACCCAATCGCCTCAGCCTCGCTCAATGGTTGACGAATCCCGACCATCCGCTCACCGCGCGAGTTGCGGTGAATCGCTACTGGATGATTCTTTTCGGAGAAGGCTTGGTTCGTTCAGTGGGTGATTTTGGGGCCCAAGGAACTGCTCCGACCCATCCGGAACTCATTGATTGGCTGGCAGTGGACTTTATCGAAAGTGGTTGGGACGTGAAACGCATGATCAAGCAGATGGTCACTTCCAAAGCCTACCGAAGGAGTTCTCGGGTGGAGTCGCTCCATCGGGAAAAAGACCTGGAGAACGAGCTCCTTGCCCGTGCTCCTCGCTTTCGCTTGCAGGGAGAATTCATCCGGGATCATGCGCTCGCCGTTAGCGGACTGCTCAACCCGGAGGTCGGTGGCACTGGGGTGAAGCCTTATCAACCAGCGAATATTTGGAATGAAGTCAGTCTGAACGGTGGTTTACGTTACCGACAGGACAAGGGAGAAAAGCTCTACCGACGTTCCATGTATACTTATTGGAAGCGGAGTTCGCCGATGCCCAACATGCTGATCTTTGACTCCCCGAGCCGTGAAAAGTGTGTCATTCAACGTCAGCGAACAAACACGCCTTTGCAGGCTCTCGTGACCCTCAATGATCCACAGTTCCTCGAGGCTGGACGTGCCCTCGCGCAACGGCTCATCAAGTCCGGCGACGACGAAGCCTCTCAGCGAATCGACTTGGGTTATCGCCTCGCCACGGCCCGTCCCGCGAAAACGAGGGAGATCGAGATCCTCACCAAGCTGTTTGAAAAAAATCTCGCAAGGTTCCGGGGGAATCCTGCCGCCGCCAAAGAGTTCCTTGCGGTTGGCGAATCACCACGTGATGAGTCCATTGATCCCGCTGAACACGCTGCTTGGATGGTCATTGCTCAGACTATCATGAACCTTGACGAATCGCTCACCCGTAACTAACCCCGCACTTTTCTGACACGATGGAAACCTTCAATCCTCTCATCGAGACCCGCCGCCAATTCTTGCTGAGAAGCGGAGGTGGCCTGGGAGCCGCTGCACTCAGCACTTTGCTCAATCCCGGTTTGCTGAACTCTGCAATGGGCGCTGAAATGCCGACTTATGGCGGGCTTCCTGACCTGCCACACTTCCCCGGGAAGGCCAAGCGTGTCATTTACATGTTCATGGCCGGTGGACCGAGTCACATCGATCTCTTCGACTACAAGCCGATCCAGCGGAAGTTGCACGGCACCGAGCTCCCCGATTCGGTTCGGCAGGAGCAACGTCTTACCGGGATGTCGAGTGGGCAGAAATCCTTTCCCTGCGTCGCGCCGATGTTTGAGTTCGGGAAGTACGGGGAACATCAGACATGGGTGAACAAGGATCTTCTCCCTCACACCGCAGGGATTGTCGATAAGATCAGCATCATAAAGTCACTTCACACCGAGGCGGTGAATCATGATCCGGCCATCACCTACATCAACACCGGCGCGCAGCAGCAGGGAAAGCCCTCGATGGGAGCTTGGCTGAGCTACGGGATGGGGACCATGAATGAAAACATGCCCGGCTATGTTGTCATGATTTCACGAGGACGCGGTCAGCTGCAGGCTCTCTATGACCGCTTGTGGGGCAGTGGCTTTCTTCCCGCCAAGCATCAGGGCGTGAAGCTGCGGAGCGCGGGCGAGCCGGTCCTTTATCTTAAGAACCCGAAGGGCTTTGATCGCGCTGCGCGACGGGGGCAACTCGATAGTCTCAAGGAGCTGAACGAGCTCAACTACGACAAGTTTGCCGACCCGGAAATCCAGGCCCGCATTTCCCAGTATGAACTGGCCTTCCGCATGCAGGCCGAGGTGCCGGGCTTGATGGATATTGAAGGTGAGCCGGATCACGTGAAGGAACTTTACGGTCCGCAGGTCGACAAGCCGGGAAGCTTCGCTCGCAACTGCCTCCTCGCCCGTCGCATGGCTGAGAAAGGAGTGCGCTACGTGCAACTATTCCACCGGGGGTGGGACCAGCATGGGTCGTTACCATCAAAGATCAGCCAGCAATGTGAGGACATCGACCAACCGGCCGCGGCCTTGATCAATGACCTCGATCAACGCGGGATGCTCGACGATACCCTCGTGGTATGGGGCGGTGAATTTGGCCGCACCATCTACTCACAAGGCAAGCTCACCAAGGATAACCACGGACGCGACCACCATGGCCGTTGTTTCTCGATGTGGATGGCTGGAGCCGGTGTGAAACGCGGTTTCGAATACGGGAAGACCGACGATCACAGCTACAACATCGTTGAAAATCCGGTCCATATCCGTGACATGAACGCCACCATTCTCGACCGTCTCGGCATCGACCACCGGAGACTGACCTTCAAATACCAGGGCCTCGACCAACGACTGACTGGAGTCGAAGAAGAGGCTCACGTCGTGAAGGATATTCTTGCTTAGCGATGACGTCCAATTGCGTGGGTTTGAGACGCCAGTCGATTGATCGGGGGGCGAGTCGCCTTTGCGCTTCATGATGGGAATGGGATGTCTCTCTTCGCGGGTCAGGCGGGTCGGTCTCATTTGGCATAGGTTCAGTTTTTGTAGGCGGAAGCAGTGCTGATAAAATCAGCTCCTGGCCCGCACTTTAAAACAACCGGGGCACTTCCGGTTTGAATCCAAGGTGAAAAAGGTTTTGTGTGGATTCTTTCCGCGCTGGTTTTGGTTTGTCGTTTTATTTGGGCTGCCTGTGCTAGGGAGTGCGGAGTTGTCGCCGGAAGTTCGTGAACGAAGTGATTTTCGTATAATGCGATGAAGACGGCTTAGAAATATTTTGCGCTTCCGACGTTTGATTCACCGGGTGGAATTTCAAGGTAACCTTTGCCTTCCAGCGGGGTGATGAAGTCGCCGGAATTTTGAGGAGAGAGTGAGATTGCTCTACCTCCGGAGTTTATTTTTGCGGGGAGAAATTGCGTGAGGAAGGGGTGTTGCTGAATGGGCCCGGCGAGGGGAAGGGTCGTTGTTTCGACATCAGGTGCTCCGATCATCCGACAAAGAAGTGGGACGACGTAGCGCTGGAAGGTGGTGAGGGTGGAATTGGGGTTGCCGGGGAGGGCGACGACTCCTTTCCAGAAGGCGAGGGGCTTGCCGGGGCGTTGGGCGACACCGTGAAAGACGGGTTCTCCGCGAAGTGATTCGAGAGCGGGGCGAACGTAGTCTTTTCTGCCTTTGGAAATTCCGCCGGATAGGATCACGAGGTCGGAATTTTCAAGGGCTCTAGCAATGCCGGCGGTGGTGGTTTCGAGGTCATCGGCAAGGTGGTCCCAGGTCGTTTCGGAAGGTCCCCATTGCTGGACCGCGCTGAGCAGCGTGATGCCATTGGACTGGCGGAGTTGGTGGGGGAGGGGAGTTTGTTCAACGGGGACGAGTTCATCGCCGGTGGAGAGAATTTTGATGCGAGGAAGGCGGGTTACCTTGATTTGCGCGGCACCGATGGAAGCAAGTATTCCGATATGTTCTGGTCCAATACGGGTGCCGGGCTTTATCATCAGGTCACCCTGAGAGGCGTCCGAGCCTTCGCGGTGAATGAATCTTCCAGCCACCGGTTCGCATTTGATTATTGCCGAGCCCTCAGTGAGGGTGACTTCTTCATAAGGCACCACGGTGTCACAGTCTGGAGGCATTTCCGAGCCAGTCATGATTTGCCAGCAATGTCCGGTTTTGAGTGACGGGGGAGTGGGGTTTCCAGCGGCGTGGATCCCTTGAAGAGCGAGCGGTTGGCTCGAAAAGTCGGAGAAGCAAAACGCGATTCCATCCATCGTCACTCGGTTGAAGGGAGGGAAAGGGCGATCCGCAAAAAGGCCCTCGCGTAGGATGCGTCCCAACGCATTTTCCAAGCGGACGGTTTCACACTCCAGCACATCAACGTTGGAGAGCATTAGTTCTTCGGCTTCCTGCGGCGTGATCAAGCTCATGAAGAGAGCTTGCCGCTTTCGTCACCACTTCTCAACTGTCACCCCACGAAAAATGAGCTAGGATTCCGTCGTGCGCCTCCTCTTCCTTCTGATTCTGACTTCGTGCCTTCCTGCCAAAACGATTCGTGTCGCCACCTACAATGCCTCTCTAGCCCAGACGGGGCAGGGACAACTTGCGGCACTTCTGCGCACCGGCACTCATGTTCCTGCCAAAAAGATTGCCGAGGTGATCCAGATAGTTCAGCCCGATGTGCTTCTCCTGAACGAGTTCGACTATGATGCCAACGGCACTGCGGCGACCCGAATGAACGACAAATTCTTCAATGTGAGCCAGAATGGTCGCCCGGCGCAAGACTACCCCTATCGCTATGTCGCTATTTCGAACACCGGAGTCCATTCTGGCTTCGATTTCGACAACAACGGGACCATTGACGACTCTCCGGGTGACATTTCCTATGGCGGCGACGCTTTAGGTTTTGGTGAGTTTCCTGGGAAATATGCGATGGCGGTCTTTTCCAAGTTCCCTATCGATACCGACGCCATCCGCACCTTTGAGGAGTTCCTTTGGAAAGACATGCCCGACAATCTCATTCCGCGGGGATTCTACTCGGCTGAAGAACAGGAGGCCTTTCGGCTGTCCTCAAAGAGCCATTGGGACGTTCCCATTCAGGTTCACGGAACAACGTTTCATTTTCTAGTCAGTCACCCCACTCCTCCGGTCTTCGACGGCTCTGAAGATCGCAATGGTCGGCGTAACCATGATGAGATCCGTCTTTGGGCGGATTACCTGAGCCCCGGAGCCGCCGGATATCTCAGAGGTGGGCTCTCCGAGGGAAATCGTTTCGTGATTGCCGGCGATCAGAATGCTGATCCGACCCGTGGCGATAGTGTGAATGCTGCCATCAACCAACTTCTTGATCACCCGAGGGTCGATGCTTCCTTCGTTCCCGAGCGAACCGGAGCGCGGACGGCGAGTAACAAATTTGACACTTCGACCTTTCGGCTGCGTGTTGACTACGTCCTCCCATCACAAGAGGGGTTTCATATTCTTGATGGAGCGGTGTTTTGGCCAACCGGCGGACAGGATGGCGCGACGCTCGTGACAGGATCTGACCACCGTCCGGTCTATCTTGACTTGAAACTTATCCCCTTGATTGATGAAGCCGTATGTGACGTTTCTGTCACATACGCCGATGGAAATTCAATAATCAGTTGGAAAATAAAAGATGAAGTGTCTTACAGATTGGAAAAAAGTATCGATTTAGATACTGATTTTTGGATGGTTCTCGATGATTTAAGTGTTGATATTCAGGGTGATAAGGCGGCAGTGATCATTCCGGCTCCCAACGAAACCGAGTTTTATCGAATCGTTTCTTATTATGAATAAGAACCGGTTCATTCCAATGGTTGTAAATGTCGGATCACTACTAATTTAAGCAATTCTCGCAAGAGTTCCGCGTGTTGTCCTGTTAGGAGGCCAGGCTCCTACAACAACGACATGCGCGAAGACTTTTCCTCCAACGACTCTCATGGTCGCCACGCTGCCTAGGGACTTTCGTTCTCCCCAACTTGGGAGGTTTTGATTAGTTTTACCTCTGTGAGACTCATCCTTCCGCTTTCTGTTTTGGTCTGCGCCATTGTGGCGGCGTGCTCAACGGCACCCAGGTGGAATGGTGATGACCCGGATCGGAGGTCTCTCCCAAAATCATCCGATCCTGTTTTAGCGAAGGCGGGCCTCATCCGTATTTCGGAAGTCGACCGTTCGATTGCGATTGACCTCTGTTACACCCGTGACTCGGCGATTGCCAAACGAGCTCTTTATGAGCCGAACATGCCAGCCTTGCTTCGTCCAGAAACTGCAGTTCGCCTGAGAAAGGCCAACGATTACGTCAAATTCCATGGCTATCGCATTTTGGTTTGGGATGCTTATCGGCCGCCCAGTGCGCAACTTGTCTTGTGGGATACCTCGGGCCACGATGACCGGTTCGTCGCTAATCCCTTCAGCAAGCCGTCCCAGCATTCCTGCGGAACCGCGGTCGATGTGACGCTCGTCACCCGGTCGGGAAATCCGGTGAAGATGCCAACGGGCTTCGATAGCTTCACGCCGGAAGCTGCGGCGGCTTACCAGCACCCTGATCCCGAGGTCATGAAGCGAAAACACATCCTGCAAAAGGCCATGACCAAGGCCGGCTTCTTTCCGCTGCCCAATGAATGGTGGCATTTCATCGATCGACGTTTCAAAGACTACCCTGCCACCATTCCATTGTCTGAGATCGAGTCCGCTTTTTAATCGATGAAACTCCTCATTGTTCTTCTCACCTGCGCGACTCTCTCCGCGCAGATCAAACCTCTTGTTGGCACCTACCTCGGCGACAATCAGCGGAACTACTATGGCAACCAGGCCCCGTCCAAACTCCGGGTGAAATGGAAGACGCCTCTGGGTTCCGGAAAGACGATGTTTGGGCCCAGCGACGTGCGCACCTGGAAAGGGGCGGGTTGGACCGGCCAACCTCTCGTGATTCAGGAAGGGACAGAGCTATACCTCATTCAGGGAACTCTCAGTCACCACGTCAAAAAGATCCGCGCCCGTGATGGGAAGGTCATTTGGTCCACCAGCGTGGGTGATGTCATCAAGGGCACGCCGACCTTCGTGGATGTTGGGGGTCCTGCTGAAACGCGGTATACTCTCATCGTGGGAAGCCGCAGTGGGTTTGGTCAGCATTGGCGAAACGGAACGGCCTACAGCCTGCATGGCATTTCCTACACCACCGGCAAGAAGCTCTGGCGTCACAACTCGAAAACGACGGCGTCGAACAGCCGTGACTGCGATGCTTCCGCCGTCGTGATCGGAAGCAAGGCGGCCATTCCCCTCGAAAATGGATACTTCACCATCTTCTCGCCCGATGTTCGCAAGGCGAAGAAAGCGGTCGGTTTGCCGACTCCGAAAATCAGCAAGCAATTCCGCCTCTACAAAGATTCCGACCTAGCCCTTTATCGCAGCGAACTCTGCTGCGAATCATCACCAACGATGGTTGGGAGCACCGTTTATGTCGCAGCGGGAGTGGGTCGAGTCTATTCCTGTGGTCTCGGCTTTTTCGGAAGAGCCAGCAGCAAGCTCGACATTGGAGGTGATCTCAACGGCACCATGCCTCTGACCAACGACAAGCACCTCCTTCTTGGAATCGAAAAACAGTTTATCGCGGGGCTGGGAGGAGTGGTGAAATTCTCCACCGGAGGAAAAGTGACATGGTTTCACCCGTTGCCCGACCGAAAATGGCACACTTGGAATGGCGGAGTCGTTGGGAGCCCGGCGGTGAATCATCGTTATAATTCTACGGTCTCCAAAGACCTCGCCTGCTTCGTGGGAATCGATGGCAACCTCACTCTGGTCAATCATAAGAAGCTGCAGCCCGGCGTGATGAACTGGGGGCCGCGTCGCAAAAAGCAATATCCGGCACCTCTTGTCCTTGATAAGGTCAAGCTTCCCCAAGGTTCCATTTCCACCCCGATTTTTGTGGGCGATAAAATCATCGTCGGATACGACAATGGCATGGATCTTTATCAAGTGACTCCCGCCGGGAAAATGATCCGCCTTGACCGTCTCAGCGGCCCCATGTTCGATGCCACTCCTGTCGTTTGGAACGGTCGCGTCTACGCCGGTTCCAAAAACGGCTACCTCTATTGCCTTGGCAACTAATCTCTCTAATCACCAAACTTTTAAACCAATGATGAAATACGCCCGGGTCTCCGCCCTGATTGCTGCTACCTCCATTTCCGGCCTGGCCGCCGTCCCATCCGAACTGGAGTCGTCCCGATTTTCCGAGTCCGATATTACGCCATCACCCGCTTGTCTTTGTGCTCATCCCAACGGTGATGTTTTTGTCGGAGTCGACATGCTCGGTTCCCTCGGAAAGGGGGCGGGAAAAGGCAAGGTGGTGCGCCTTCGTGACACCGACAACGATGGGAAAGCAGACGAGCACACCGTCTTTGCAAATCTTGATAACCCTCGTGGCCTTATTGCGGTCGATGACAAACTCTACGTGCTCCACACCGTCATTCCGGCTTCGAGCGGAGTCATGACCGGGATGCATCTCAGTGTCCTGACTGATGCGGATGGCGATGGTAAGGCAGATGGAGAGCCCAAGCGCCTTATCAAGAATATCTCCTCGCTGAAGCACAACCAGAGTCGCGGAGCTGATCACACCACCAACGGGATCCGCATGGGAATTGATGGTTGGATCTACATCGCGATTGGAGATTTTGGATTTGTCGATGCCGAGGGAACCGACGGGACCAAGATGACGATGCTCGGCGGCGGGGTTTTACGTGTCCGCCCGGACGGCACCGAGATGGAGGTCTATACCCACGGCATGCGCAACATCTACGATGTCGCGATTGACCCCTTCATGAACATTTTCACCCGTGGAAACACCAACGATGGTGGCGGCTGGAATATTCGCTTCACTCATCAGATCCAGAGCGGGGAATACGGATATCCCATTCTCTTTAAAAACTTCACCGATGAGATCATCCCCGCCTTGGTTGATCTCGGTGGGGGTTCGGGAACGGGCGTGATGTTTTTTCAGGAGCCTGGATGGCCTGAAAAGTACAACAACGTGCCCATGATGGGGGATTGGGGGCGCAGTCATCTTTACATTCACCGAGTCACTCCCGATGGCCCGTCGTTCACCCAGACGGAAGAGAAATTCATTCAGTGTTCCCAGATTGCCGACGTTGATGTTGATGGCTCGGGGCGTCTCTATCTTGCGGCCTGGAATGGTGCCGGTTACAAAGGAAATCCCAAGAAAGGCTACGTCGAGCGGGTGGTCCCCAAGGGTTGGACATACAAGGCGTTTCCGGACCTTTCAAAGCTCACCGCGCCCAATCTGGTTAAGGGGCTGAAGTCGGATAGTTCGACGGCTCGACTCCACGTGCAGCAGGAGATCTTAAAGCGTGCGGATGCCGGACTGGCGTCCGCCATTCTTGAGGTCATCAATGACACGAGCTGCCAGAAAGAGGGGCGTGTCGCTGCCATCTTCACCTATGGTCAATTGTTGGGAGGGGAAGCGGTGCCGGCATTGATGGCTTCTTCGAAGGATCAAGCGATTCAAGAGTTTTGTCTCCGCGCTGCCGCCGATCGCAAGAGGGTCGCAAAGACCCTGACCACAGCTCCTTTCGTCGAAGCACTGAAGAGTGATGACAAGCGGGTTCAAGTTGCCGCGGCGGTTGCACTCGGTCGAATTGGTAAACCCGAAGCGGCGGACGCCCTTCTCAAGGCGGCCGTTTCGCCCACTCCCGGCTCTCACGACAAGCCAAATTCCGGAGTCGTGCTTCCCCATGTTGCGGTCCATTCCCTCGTCGATCTCGAAGCGGCCGATGCCTGCCTCAAGGCGCTTGATAGCACGACTCAAGACCGAGCTCTCTGGGCCCTTCGCAAAATGCATAGCGCCAAGGTGGTGGACGGACTTCTTGCCAAGCTTGCCTCAACGAGTGACGAAGAGCTTCAGCTCAAGATCATCACCGCGCTGGCCCGCCTTTATACAAAGGAGGAACCCTACGATGGTTCATGGTGGTGGAGCACCAGACCGGACACCCGCGGGCCTTACTACAAGCCTGTGGCATGGAATCAATCGGAGAAGATTGGGAAAGCCTACCGCGCCGCTTTTGAGAATTCCCCGGCCGAGGTTAAGAACCAGCTCGCTGACATCGCGACCAGACATCGCATGAAACTCGAAGGAATTGGCAAGGTCGAGGTTGTTGATAAAGCGGCAGCGGCCAAGAAAGGTGAGGTCGGAAGAACGTCGATCGAGGACGTCATGCTCTCTCTTGAAAAACTCAAAGGGAATAAAAAGCGCGGCAAGAAGCTCCTCTCGGGGATGGCTTGTGTGGCATGTCACGGTTTAAAAAAGGGTGACGTCATCAAGGGCCCTGATCTTCTCAATATCAAGCTGAGCAAGGAGCAAATTGCCGAATCCATCTTGAAACCCGCCGCCACGATCTCTGACAGCTGGGTAGCCGTCACGATGAAGGATGGCGCCGTCCATCTGGGAACCCTGGTATCGAAAAACGAAAAAGAAGTGATTGTTCACAACATTGCCGGCATTCCCACCAAGGTGAAGGCCACCGATGTGAAGTCGGTCAAAAAGCAGACATCCACCCTCATGGTGCCCGCTCTTGCCAATGATCTCTCGCTTCAGCAATTCGCCGATTTGCTCGAGTATCTTCACAAAAAGGAATAATGCCTCATGCGGGGGTGCCTCCTGGCCTCGATTCTCCTTTTGTCGGCTTCTCCCAGAATATTCGATTTTCTCGGTTACGGTGGAGCGCGGGCGCTGGAATGCCTCATGGGCATGGCTCCTCCTCATGATATCGATGCAGATACCCTTGATGGAGTTAAGGCTTCCGTTGGGAGTTAGTTTTCCTCTCCCTCCTTGCTTCTCGGCCTGTCCTGTCCAAAATTTCCCGCGTGCCCAGCGAAACTATCACCACGACCGGCGAAGTCCTTCACGTTTACAGTGACCGTGCCTATCAAGTCAGCCTTCCCAACGGGAAGAAAGTGATCGCTCATCCGGCAAAGTCCATGTTTCCCCGGAAGGACGAAATCATTCCAGGGGCCAGAGTCGCTCTCGAAATGACTCCCTTCGACTTCGAAAAGGCCCGCATCGCCGACGTCCTTTAAAATTTCCCCGCCATGCCCCGCAACTTCATCATCGGAACCGCCGGTCACATTGACCACGGCAAGTCCACCCTTGTTCACACTCTCACCGGGACCAATCCCGACCGCCTCCCCGAGGAAAAGGAACGCGGCGTGACGATCGAGCTGGGCTTTGCGCATTTCGCCCTCCCGGTGCCGCAAACCTCCAATGACACCTTTGAGATCGGAGTGGTCGATGTCCCTGGTCACGCCGACTTCGTGAACAACATGGTCGCCGGAGTGGGTTCCCTTGATCTGGGCATCTTTATCGTCGCGGCCGATGACTCCTGGATGCCCCAATCCGAGGAGCACTTGCAAATCCTGACTTATCTCGGGATTACAAATTTTATCGTTGCTCTCACGAAAGCCGACCTTGTGGATGATCTTGAATTCGTCACCGAGATCCTCGCCGATGATCTGCAAGGAACGGCACTCGAAGGTGCTCCCATCGTTCCTGTCTCGGCACCCACTGGACTCGGCATGGAAGAGCTGAAGGAAATAATCGCCAAGACTCTCGGCGATACTGCCGCTCCGCGAGACTTCGAACAACCCCGTCTCGCTGTCGACCGGGCCTTTTCGCCGAAAGGGGTCGGCACCGTGGTTACGGGCACTCTCACTGGAGGAGTCCTCGCGGTGGGCACCCAGTTGACCGCCTATCCTTCTGGCCTCAAAACCCACGTTCGCTCGATCCAGAATCACAGTGCCTCCCTGGAACAAGCGGTTCCCGGAATGCGGACCGCCCTTAATCTTCCTGACCTCCCCCTGAGCGCTAAAGGAAAGAAAGGAATCTCGCGCGGGCATCTTTTGGTCGGAGGATCTCCGGGTGAGGCTACCCTTGAAATCGATGTCCAAATCACCCGCTCCCATCGTCCCATTCCCGGGCAAAAAGGCACGCAACGGCCCCTGAAATCCAACCATCGTATCTTTGTTCACCACGGCTCCGGTCGTACCCAGGCCCGCCTTCTTTTCCCCGAAGACATCGTCCTCAACCCCGGCGATACTTCCATCGCGCAACTCCGTTTCGATCATCCTATTCATGCCCTGGCCGGCGAACGATTGGTCATCCGCGAACTCTCCGGAGAAGCCACGCTCGCCGGAGCAACGGTTCTTGATCCCCATCCCACCCGGCGACAGTTTCGCTCGGAAGAGCGCCAGGGTTTTCTGCTCGCTCGGGCCGAAGCTCCCGATGACCTGTTGATACTCCTTCGCACCCATCTGGAGCGTGACCACTTTGTTCCGGTCACTGAACTCACCCAGTCGCTTCCCTTCTCTGACGCCGAGATCAAAACGGCTCTTAAAAAACTGACTAAATCGAATGAAGTGATTGCGCGTGGCGAGAAGCATTTTGCCCACGCCCCTTACTGGAAAGATTTGCTGAAAAAATCTTCCAAGGTTGTGCAAGACTATCATGCCAGTCACCCCGACCATGTTGGGATGTCGACCGATGTTCTTAAAAAATCTCTCGGTACCTCCACGGCGGTTCCCGGGCTCTTCGACGCCCTCCTTATTCAACTTGGAGAGAAGAATTTCAAAATCGCCGACAACATCATCTGCCACAATTCGCATTCACTCGAACTCCCTCCCGAGCTCGAAGCACCTGCAGCTGAAATCCTGAAAACTCTCGATGAAGCCGGTCTTGCTCCTCCGTTACCGGCCGAGCTACAGGCGACCGCAAATCATCAGGCTGCTTACAAGTTCCTTTCCCGCACTCGCCAGATCATTCCTCTTGATCCCAAGGTGACTTTGGGAGGCAAGGTTTTCCAAAAGACCATCGATCAAGTTCGCTCCTTCATTGAAGAGCACGGCCAAGCCACCGCCTCGGAGCTCCGTCAACATCTCGATACCTCGCGAAAGGTGATCATGCCATTCCTTGAACGGCTTGATCGCGACAAGATCACGCGACGCGACGGGGATTTTCGGACTCTGGTTTGATCGTGTGGCTTGTCCAAGCGAGCGGAAGAAGCAATGGGAGAACTCCCGCTCGCCGTTTGAATACTCCCGTCGGTGAACTCCTGCCACGATTCAGTCTCGAAAAGTTTCCCTGGAGGCCCATGCGAATCGAGGCCATCGATTTTTCTTCCATGCTCTTTGCCCTTCCTAGGATTCATCCCGAGCTGGAGATGAAGGTTTTTCATGAAAAATCGAAAGTCACCTTCGGAGTAGATTTGTCGGATTGACCGGGGGAGGAAAAATCTCGAACCTTCAGACATGAGGTTTCTTCTTCTCGTCTTCCTTCTTCTCCATTCGGCATCGGGCGCCGAGCGCCTCAACGTCGTTCTCTTTGTCACTGATGACCAGTCGCCGGTGGCCGGGTGCTATGGGAACTCGGTGATTCAAACGCCGAATCTCGATGCTCTGGCAAAAGAGGGGACGATGTTCACTCAGGCCTTTGCAACGACGGCTTCGTGCTCTGCTTCCCGCTCGGTCATTTTGAGCGGTCTGCACAATCACTTCAACGGGCAGTATGGGCACACCCATCACTTTCATAAGTTTGAATCGTTTGCCTCTATGCGTGCTTTCGCCCTGCCGCAGTTGATGGCTCAGGCCGGCTATCGGACGGTGCAGATCGGAAAGCTCCATATTGCTCCCGAGTCGGTTTTTCATTTTGACCAATACCTCAAAGGCAATGCCCGCAATGCGACCCAGATGGCGGAGGTCTGCAAGCCAGTTTTTGAGGAGAAAAGCGACCAGCCATTCTTTCTCTACTTTGCGACGTCCGATCCCCATCGTGGTGGCGGGAAGGATATGACTTTCCCCGGAACACACAAACCGGATCGCTTTGGAAACCTTCCCAACAAAAAGGAATACCCCGGCGTGAAAGAGGTTTTCTATGATCCCGCAAAAGTCATCGTTCCCGGCTTCCTACCCGATACTCCCGAATCCCGTGCCGAGATTGCCAATTACTACCAGTCCTGCTCACGCATTGATCAAGGTCTGGGACGGCTCATTGAACTCCTCAAGGAAAACGGCAAGTGGGACAACACCGTGATTATTTTCACGGCGGATCACGGGATGGCCTTTCCAGGGGCCAAGACCACTGTTTATGAAGCGGGCTTGCGGGTGCCTTTTGTCGTCCGCGACCCCCGCGCCGCGAAGAAGGGGATCACCAGCGAAGCGATGCTCTCCCACAGCGACATCACGCCCACGATTCTTGATATCGCGGGAGCCTTAAACACCAAGAAGACCGCGCCTTCCAAGCCTCTCTCCTTTGAGAAAGGCGGCGTCGGAGAAAACTCCGGCAAAGCGCCGAAGAAGTATCACGGACGAAGCTGGCTCCCGATTCTCACCGAGACCAAGCCCGAAGGTTGGGATGAAATTTCCGCTTCCCACACCTTCCACGAGATCCAGATGTACTACCCCATGCGCGTCATTCGTGATCGTCAATACAAGCTCATTTGGAATATCGCCCATCGTCAGCCCTATCCTTTTGCGTCGGACCTCTGGGTGGCGGCAACGTGGCAGGCCCAGTGGGAAAAGGGGAAGGATGCCGATTACGGTGGGCGCACGGTCGATTCCTACATTCACCGCCCGCAATTTGAGTTTTTCGACATCGCCTCTGACCCTAATGAGAGCCGCAATCTTGCCAATGACCCGGCTCATGCGAAGGCGCTCGCAAAATATAAGGACCGCCTCAAAGCCGAACAAAAGCGCACCGGTGATCCGTGGATCATGAAGTGGGACTACGAATAGGATCTTCCTCGCCAGCAGGAAGGCATTTGGGAAAAGAAGGCCGACGGCCAGGGCTCCTATAAAGATTCCGGCGAACATGCCGGAATGGCTTTCTCCGAGGGTGGCTGAGCTAAAGGTGATGAGGACGGCGAGATGACCGTTTTTGCGATGCGCTTGGCAAAGTAGTAGATGCGGCGCTCGATTTCCAAAACTCGGCTTTCGAGGCGGTAGACTTCGACGCGGTTGGGGTCATGACTGCGTAATCGTGATCCGAGGAAAGCCCCGAGCTCATCAAGTTCGTTATAGAGCGGGCGTTTCAGGTCAATGACTCTGTTCGCGGCAGCCTGATCCCGCTCTCCTACCGCAGTCATGGCATCGTGCAGGGCTCGTGTGACTTGCTGGTGCACCGAGCGAATTCGGGAGCGGGTGCCATCACTGGCATTGAGCCGGGAAGCCTGCCACTCTTTGATGAGAGTGCCGAGATTGTTTGCGATGGTGTCGGCAATGCCACGAAGGTGGTTTGTGACATCGAGCAGTCGCTCCAGTTCCCGGGCGGTTTCTTCGTTCAAAATGTCAGTCGAAATCTTACGGGCATAACCAAGGATTTCGATCGAAAGGAGTTCGGCATCGTTTGCAGTTTTGACGAGTTGATGGGCGTTAAATTGAGCCAACTTGATACGTTCCCCCTTCTGGTTTTGGAGCATGGAGATGACAAGCTCCCCAAGGTGGCAGACTTCCTTGCGGACCCGGTCAACCGCGATGGCGGGAGTGTCTAAAATTAAGGGGTCAAGAAACCTGGGCTTTGCTTCCTTAGGAAGAGCTTTGGGTTTGTCCCGGATGATGAAGCACGAGAGTTTCACGAACAAGGGAGCGAACCAAATGAAGATGAGAGTATTGGCGACATTGAAAAAGGTGTGGGCGTTGGCGATTTGACGGGGAACTTCTTTGGCAAGGCGCTCCTTTCCCTCGAGGCTGGAGTAATCGGGAGAGATTACGCGAACCCAGTCGGCGAGGTGAGGAATGAGCCCAAACCAGAGAACCACTCCGACCAAATTAAAAATGATATGAACGACGGCAGCCCGCTTGGCTTCCGCGGGTTTTCCAAGTGCGGCGAGGGCGGCCGTAACGCAGGTGCCCAGATTCGCGCCAAAAGCAAGGGCGATGCCAGCTTCAAGGGAAATGAAACCCTCCAGAGCAAGAACGATGACAATGCCGGTGGTGGCCGATGAGCTTTGCACCAATGCCGTGAAGGAGGCGGCCACAACAATCGCCAGAAGCGGGCTGTCCATCTGCGCCATGGTGTCGATAAACGGTTGGTAGTCGCGCAAAGGGTGGGTGGCTTGGCTCATGAGGCTCATCCCGAAGAAAACGAGCCCGAGTCCCATCACGGCCTTTCCGATCTGGCGGAGTTTCTCCTTCTTACCGATGAAGAGCATCGCAAAGCCGACGGCGACGAGAGCGAGGGCATACTTGGTGACCTTGAAGGCAACAATCTGGGCGGTGATGGTCGTGCCAATGTTCGCGCCCATAATGATGCCGACCGACTGGGTGAGAGAGAGGAGTCCGGCGGAGATAAAGCCCACCACGAGGACGGTGGTGACGGACGATGATTGCACAATGGCAGTCGCGAAGGCTCCGGTGAGGACACCAAGAAAGCGATTTTTTGTGAGCCCTCCGAGGATCATGCGGAGACCATTGCCCGCGATTGATTTGAGGGCTCCCGACATTTGTTCCATGCCATAGAGGAACAGGGCCAGACCGCCTAGAAGAGTCATGATCATGGCCGGAAAGTCAAAGGGCATATTTGGGATTGAATACTAGTTAATCTCATTTTGAAAACGTTATTGTCGCATTATCTAAGATCGATGATTGAGAGTTTGACGGGGCAAGAGGGCACCTTTGCGCTGAAGGAACCCACTTGGCTGATTTTGGGAGCCGCCAATGCCGGTTTGGGGAGTTCTCCCGGGATGATTAGGGCCGAAGAGATTCGTTTTATGAATCCATGATCCAGCTTTCACACCGAGGCGGATGCCGGACGATCAGAGGCGCGGGCTATGTTGCTTGGGTTCGAGATGCCAGGATTCGCCTTCGTTGAGCTGGGTGAGGCCGCGGGAGTTTCGGAGAAGGATGTCCGATGCTTAAGAGTACGGCCTCTAGCAGAGTCCGGATTGGAAATTGAATTTTCCGGATTGGATAAGTC